>JAAYLR010000192.1 GCA_012521815.1 Acidobacteriota bacterium | reverse complement strand
GGGTAGAGCTCCTCCTCGGAGAGGGTCGTGAGGTCGGTGCCGTCGAAGCGCACCGTGCCGGCGTCGGGGCGTTCGAGCCCGACGATCTGGCGCAGGGTGACGCTCTTGCCGCAGCCGGAGCGGCCGAGGATCGCGAAGCACTCGCCGCGGGCCACGTCGAAGTCGAGCCCGGCGAGCACCGCGCGGCCTTCGTACCGCTTCACCAGGCCGCGAATCTCGAAGAGGGGAGCGGCAGCCATCATCCGAGGAGGTAGAAGAGCTTGGTGAGGAAGAAGTCGGAGATCAGCACCAGGACCGCGGTGGTGACGACGGTGGCGGTGGTCGCGCGCCCGACGCCGTCGGCGCCGCCGCGCACGGTGAGGCCGTTGTAGCAGGCCACGGTGGCGATGAAGAAGGCGAAGACGAACGACTTGCCGAGCCCGCTGGCGACATCGCCGATCAGCAGCGAGCTGGTGACGTCGTTGAGGTAGAAGGCGGCCGTCAGGTCGAGCTGTCCGACCGCGATCAGCAGGCCGCCGAAGACCCCGAGCAGGTCGCCGTAGAGGGTGAGCACCGGCAGCATGAGCAGGCAGGCCGCGAGCCGCGGGGTGACCAGCTTGCGCACCGGGTCGGTGGCGAGCGAGCGGAGGGCGTCGACCTGTTCGGTGACCTGCATCGAGCCGAGCTCGGCGGCGATCCCCGCGCCGACCCGGCCGCCGACGATCAGCGCCACGAGCACCGGTCCGAGCTCGCGGGTGAGCGACTTCGCGACCACGGTGCCGATGTAGTACTTGATCCCCAGCCCGGGCAGGCTGTAGGCGGTCTGCAGCGCGAGCACCATGCCGGTGAAGAGGGTGGTGATGCTCGCCACGCCGAACGAGCCGAGGCCGAGCCGTTCCATCTGGAGCAGTCCGAGCCGGAGCTCGAACGGCGGCGTCACCAGCACCCGCAGTGCCCGGCCGGCGAAGAGCGTGAGCCCGCCCGCGTAGCGGGCCGCCGTGCGCAGCCGGGCCGGCAGGCTCATCGGCGGGTGTCCGGCGGGCGTTGCCGCGGCGTCCGGGGTGGCGGCAGGTGGTGGCAGCGCACCTCGCCGGGAGGTGAAAACCGGCGCCGGAGGCGGTTCAGGGGGGACACGCGCGAGCATACCATCCGGGTACGGGCCTGGAGCGGATGGCGAGGGCGGATAGAATCCGCGTCATGAACCAGGAACTCACTCAGCCTCTCTGGGACGCCCTGCGCGGCGTTCGCTTCCCCGGCATGAGCCGGGACATCGTTTCTTTCGGTTTCGTGAAGACGGTCCGCCTCGTGGAAGGCCGTGCCGAGGTCGACATCCAGCTGACGACCGGCAATCCGGAGGCGGCGGCGCAGATCCGCGCCGACGCCGAGCGTGCCTGCCTCGCGGTGCCCGGCGTGGAGAGCGCGGCGGTGGAGGTGCGGGTCCAGGCGCCGCCCGCCGGGCAGCCGGGCTCCCAGCCGACCGCCCAGAACCCCGACCTCATCCCCGAGGTGCGCGCGGTGGTGGCGGTGGCGAGCGGCAAGGGGGGCGTGGGCAAGTCGACGGTGACCGCGAACCTCGCGGTGAGCCTCGCGAAGCTCGGGCACCGGGTCGGCGTGCTCGACGCCGACATCTACGGCCCCTCGATGCCGATGATGTTCGGCATCCATGAGCGGCCGATGGTGGTCGGCGACCGGATCCTCCCCTTCGAGCGCCACGGCGTGAAGGTGATGTCGCTCGGCGTGATCCTCGAGACCGACACGCCGGTGATCTGGCGCGGCCCGATGGTGATGAAGGCGATCGAGCAGCTGCTCGGCGACGTCGAGTGGGGGGCGCTCGACTATCTCGTCGTCGACCTGCCGCCCGGTACCGGCGACGCGCAGCTGACCGTCACCCAGAAGATCCCGCTCGCCGCCGCGGTGATCGTGACCACCCCGCAGGACGTGGCGCTGATCGATGCCCGCAAGGGGCTGGCGATGTTCCGCAAGGTGAGCGTGCCGGTGGCCGGGATCATCGAGAACATGGCCACCTTCGTCTGTCCGCACTGCGGCAAGGAGACCGACGTCTTCAAGCGCGGCGGCGGCGAGCGCACCGCCGAGCTGCTCGGCTGCCCGTTCCTCGGCTCGATCCCGCTCGACCCGGCGATCGTCGTGGGGGGTGACGCCGGGGTGCCGATCGTCGTCTCCCAGCCGGAGAGCGCCCATGCCGCCGCCTTCCGCCGGGTCGCCGAAGCGGTGGCCGCCGAGGTCGAGAAGCAGCTCGCGCAGCGGCCGCGGATGACGATCGTCTGAGCGATGGGCCCGCCGGCGACCGCGCTCGTGGCCGATGCCCACCTGGGCGGGCCCGGGGGGCCGGCGGCGCCGCTGATCGAACAGCTCGGAGCCCTGCCGGGGCGTGCCGAGCGGCTCGTGCTGCTCGGCGACATCTTCCATTTCTGGGTGGGGCACGAGAAGTACGAGACGGCCGAGATCGCGGCCTTCGCCCCCTGTCTCGCCGCGCTGCGGGCCGCCGGCGTGGCGGTCGACTACGTCGAGGGGAACCGCGACTTCTTCCTGCCGGGGGCGCGCTACGCGCCGCTCTTCGACCGGGTGGCGCGCGAGATCCCTTTCGAGGCCGGCGGCCGCCGCTGTCTGGCGGTGCACGGGGACGGGATCAACGCCGCCGACTGGAGCTACCGTGTCTGGCGCCGGTTCTCGAAGAGCGCCCCTTCCCGCGCCGCCTTCCTCCATCTGCCCGGGCCGCTCGCCCGCCGGATCGCCAACGCCGCCGAGCGGGCGATCGCCCGCACGAACTACCGCCACCGGCGGCGGGTGCCGGAGGAGGCGATCCTCGCCTGGGGAGCGCGGCGGCTCGCGGAGGGGTACGACCTGCTGCTGCTCGGGCATTTCCACGAGGAACGGCGCTGGCGACTGCCCGAAGGAGAGATCTGGCTGCTCGAAGCGTGGTTCCGCAGCCGCCGCGTCGAGTGGCTCGGAGGGGGCAGCGGATAGACTCCTCGGCCGATGACGCTGCGCCGCGTGACGATGCTCGGCTCGGGCACCTCGAGCGGGGTGCCGGTGATCGGTTGCTCATGCCCGGTCTGCTCCTCGACCGATCCGCGCAACCGGCGGCTGCGGGCGAGCGTGCGGCTGGAGCTCGCCGGCGGCACGGTCCTCGTCGACACCTCACCCGACCTGCGCGAGCAGGCGTTGCGCAGCGGTCTCGACCGGCTCGACGCGATCCTCTTCACCCACGCCCACGCCGACCACCTCTTCGGTCTCGACGACGTGCGGATCTTCAACTTCCGGCAACGGGCGGCGATCCCGTGCTTCGGCTCGCCGGCGACCCTGGAAAGGGTGAGGACGGCGTTTTCGTATGTCTTCGAAGAGGGGCAGGAGGGGGGCGGCAAACCGCAGCTCGAGCTCAGGCCGGTGAACGGACCGTTCGAGCTGCTCGGGGCGCGGGTCGTGCCCGTGCCCGTCTGGCACGGCTCGCTGCCGGTGCTCGGCTTCCGGATCGACGGCTTCGCCTACGTAACCGACGTGAACCGGATCCCGGAGGAGAGCTACCCGCTCCTCGCCGGGCTCGAGGTGCTCATCCTCGGCGCGCTCCGCTACCGGCCGCATCCGACCCATTTCAGCATCGGCGAGGCGGTGGCGGTCGCGGCGCGGATCGGCGCCCGGCGCACCTTCTTCACCCACCTCGCCCACGACGTCGACCATGCGGCGCCGGCACTGCCGCTGCCGCCCGGAGTAGCGTTCGGTCATGACGGACTCGAGCTCGACCTCTCCTGAGACGATCGCGATCCCGGCCGGCCTGCCGGCCGCCGGGGAGCTGGTCGTCCCGCCCTCGAAGAGCGTGACCAACCGGCTCTGCAACCTCGCGCTGGTCGCCTGGCGGCCGGTGACCCTCGTCCGCCCCCTCCGCGCGGACGACACGGCGCACTTCTTCGCGGCCCTGCGCCGGCTCGGGTTCCGGGTGGAGGAGGGGCCGGAGGAGGTCGCGCTCGCGCCGCCGCCCGCCCCGCCGGCCCGCGCCCGCTTCGACTGCGGCGAGTCGGGGACGCTCCTGCGCCTCCTCATCGCGGCGCTCGCCACCCTCGAAGGGGTCTACGAGGTCGATGGCGCGCCGCGGCTGCGGGAGCGGCCGGTGGGGCCGCTCGTCGCGGCGCTCGCCGCGCTCGGGGTCCGGATCGACTACCTCGGCACGCCCGGCTACCCGCCGCTCAGGATCGCCGGCGGCACGCTCGCGGGGGGGCGGGTGAGCGTCGACGCCGGCAGCTCGAGCCAGTTCCTCTCCGCGCTCCTCATGGCCGCGACCCGGGCCGCCGCCCCGGTCGAGATCGAGGTCCCGGCGCTCGTCTCCGGGCCGTACGTGGAGCTCACCCTCGATCTCCTCGTCCGGCAGGGGGGACGGATCGAACGGCTCGCCGCCGACCGGTACGCGGTCACGCCGGGACCGCTCGCGGGGGGCCGTCTCGAGGTGGAGGGGGACTACTCGGCGGCGGCCTATCCGGCGGCGGCGGCGGCGCTGACCGGCGGCCGGGTACGGCTTCACGGGCTGCGGCGCGACTCGCGCCAGGGGGATCGCGAGCTCCTCGACCTCCTCGCGCGGATGGGGGCCGGGGTCCGGTGGGGGGAGGGCTGGGTCGAGGTGAGCGGGGGCGAGCTGCGGGGGCTCGCGGCCGATGCCGGGCGGATCCCCGACCAGGTGCCGACGCTCGCCGCGCTCGCGCCTTTCTGCAGCGGCGAGAGCCGGTTCACCGGCGCCGCCCACCTCCGGCTCAAGGAGAGCGACCGGATCGCCGCGATGGCGAGCGAGCTGCGGCGGGCCGGGGCCGAGGCGACCGAGCTGCCCGACGGGATCGCGGTCGCGGGCCGGTGGGCGGCGAGCGCACCGCCGGAGTCGCCGGTCGAGATCGCGACCTGGGGGGATCACCGGATCGCGATGGCGATGGCCCTCGTCGGGCTCCGCCGGCCGGGGCTGCGGATCGCCAACCCCGGGGTGGTGGCCAAGTCGTACCCCGGCTTCTGGGACGATCTCGGGCGGCTCCTCGGCCGCCCGCTGCGAGGGCGGTGACCAGCGCGCCGCTCCACCCCGCGCTTGGGCCGGCCGGCGAACGGCCGCTGCCCCACGGTGCGCGCACCGACCAGGAGCGGCTCGCGGTGCTCCTCCAGGCGGCCGCGCTCCTCTGGCATCTCGATCGCGCCGGTTGGGCGCTCGCCGACGGCTGGCGCGGCGCCGCGCTCGACGCCGAGGGGCGCCTGACCGGGCTCACCGCCCGCCCCGGAGCGAGCCGGACCGAGCCCCAGGAGCTGCTCCGTGCGCTCCTGGTCATCCTCTTCGGCGATCCGGTCGCCGGCCGGGGCGAGGCCCGGCGGGTGGCGCGGGGGGCCGCGGAGCGCTGGCGGCAGGCGCTCGCCCCGGTGGCGCTCGCCGAGGAGGTCGGCCGCCTCCTCGCCGAGGCCCCGTTCCTCGCCACCCCCCGGTTCGCCGCCGCTCGCGAGGCCCTGGCCGCGGCCCGCGGCGCCGACGGACCGGCCAAGGGGGAGCTCGCGGCACCCCAGCGGGTCCGGCGCCGGTGGCTCGCGGCCGGCCGCACCCTCGAGTCGCTTCGGGAACGGCTCCGCAGCGAGCATTTCGCAGAGCTCTGGGAGGAGGAGGCGCCGGCGGCCGAGTCGCCGGGGAGCGGAAGCGCGCTCGCCCGGGCCCGGGAGCGGTTCGACCGCGGCCAGTTCCTCCGGGCGCTCGCGGCGCTCCGCGGACACGACGAGACCGAAGCGGAGCTCCTCCGTGCCGCCTGCGAGCGGCAGCTCGGGCAGTTCGCGGCGGCGGCCGAGACGCTCGCTCGCCTCGCCGAGCGGCGGCTCACGCCGGCGCAGGCGGTGACGGCTCTCGATCTCGCCACCGCCGTCTACGCGAACCTGAGCGAGCCGAAGATGGTGGACCGGTGGCTCGAGCGGGTGCGGCCACCGGCCGGCTCGTCGCTCGCCGTCCGGCGGGCGCTCGCGGCCGCGGAGGCGGCGGGGGATCGGGGTGATCTCGAGGCGATGGATCGCCACCTCGAAGCCGCCCGGCCGCTGCTCGACCGGCCAGAAACCGCCTGGCTCTGGCATCGGGCTGCCGGGCAACGGGAGCTCGTGGCCGACGAGCCGGCAGCGGCGATCCGCGCGCTCGCCGCCGCTCTCCGGAGCGGCCGGCGCCACCAGCGCCTCTTCGATGCCGGGCGGCTCTGGAACCAGGTCGGGGTGGCGCGGATGCAGGCCGACGACTACCCCGGCGCCGAGCGCGCCCTCGGACACTCCGTCCGGCTCCTCCAGCGTTGCGAGGGGCCGCTCGCCCACACGCTCGCGCTCTGCAACCTCGCCGAGACCCGGCTGCGGCGCGGCCGGCTGCTCGGCGTCGAGCAGATCGTCACCTTCTCGGCGGCGGAGAACGAACGGCAGGGGAACCTGCGGGGCTGGGCGCAGGATCAGGAGCTCTGGGCGCGTCTGGAGCTGGTGCGCGGCCGCCCGGAGGCGGCGCTCGCGCGCTGTCTCGGGGCCCGGGAGCGGATCGAGGCGGCGGGGAGCGATCTCCGGCTGGCCGATCTCGCCCTCCTGGAGGCCCGGGCGCTCGGCTGGCTCGGCCGCGGCGACGAGGCGGCGGCGGCGCTCGCGCGGACCACGCTGGCGGCGCTCGCCGAGCTCGACCGGGAGGAGCGGCCGGCGATCTGGGCGCTCGCCGGCGTCCGGGACGAGGCGTGGCGGGCGGCGGCCACCGGCCCGTACGCCGCGCTCTGGCGCCCGCTGCTCGACGGCACGCCGCCGCCTCCCGAGGCCTGGACGCCGCTCCACCGGCTCGAGCCGTACCGGGCCGCCCGCCTCGTGCTCGACTGCGAGCTGCTGGTCCCCGGAGTCGCTCCGGCGGGCTGGCAGCAGGCGGCCCGGGCGGCGCTCCACCGCGTCGGCGCCCACCGGCTCGCGGAGCGGATCGGCAGCGCCGAGGCCGGGCTCTGGCGGGCGGTCGAGCGGTACGCTGCGAGCCCCGTGCGTGGGAACGAAACGCTCGCCGAGCTCTTCGCCGAGCTCGGCGAGCCCTCGCTCCGGCTGACCTGGGAGGGCCCGGACGACGGGATGGTGACCGTGGTGCCCGGCCCGGGCGGCGGCGAGGAGTTCGTCGCTCCGTGTGGCGAGGGCACGCTGCGGCTCGCCGCCGCGCATCTGTCCGCTCCGGCCCGGGCCCTCTTCGCGCTGGCGATGCGCGACTACCAGCCACCCGCGCCGGCGAGCGCCACTCCCTCGGCACGCCTGGTCGGCCGGAGCCCGGTGATGCGAGCGGCGGTGGCGCGGCTGCAGCGGCTCGCGCCGACCGGGATGCCCGTCCTCCTGCTCGGCGAGAGCGGCACCGGCAAGGAGCTCGCGGCACGCGAGCTCCACCTCGGCAGCCCCCGCCACACCGGACCGTTCCTGCCCGTCAACTGCGCCGGCCTCACCGAGACGCTGATCCACTCCGAGCTCTTCGGCCATGCCCGGGGGGCGTTCACCGGGGCCGACCGGGACCGGATGGGGGTGTTCGAGAGCGCCCGGGGCGGGACGCTCTTCCTCGACGAGATCGGCGATCTGCCACTCGGCGTCCAGGGCAGCCTCCTGCGGGTGCTGCAGGAGCACGAGGTGCGCCGGCTCGGCGAGAGCCTGCCGCGCAAGGTCGACGTCCGGCTCGTCGCCGCCACCCACCGCGATCTCGCGGCGATGGTGCGTGGCGGCACCTTTCGCGAGGATCTCTTCTTCCGGCTGAAGGTCGCCCGGGTCGAGCTGCCGCCGCTGCGCGAGCGGGGCGACGACGTGCTGCTGCTCGCCGAGGTGCTGCTGGCGCGGATCGCCGGCGCGGACCCGGTGCCGCGGCTGGCGCCGGAGGCGCGGGAACGCCTGCGCAGCCATCGGTGGCCGGGCAACGTGCGCGAGCTCGAAAACGTCCTCCGGTTCGCGGCGGTCCTCGCCGAGGGGGGCGTGATCCGCGCCGCCGACCTCGACCTGGAGGGGCCGGAAGAAGAGGCCGCCCCCCGGGAAGCGGGCGAGTATCACCGGCGGATCGAGGAGTACCGCCGCGAGCTGCTCGTCGCGGCGATGCGTGCCCACGACGGGCGGCAGGCGGCGGCCGCCCGCTGGCTCGGCATCAGCCGGCAGACCCTCTCCTATCTGCTGCGCCGTTTCGACCTCGAAGGTCCCTGGTGAACGGTTCGCTCCTCCGCCGGGTCGCCTGGACCCCGGTGACGGCTCTGGCGGTGGCGAGCGCCGTCTTCCTCCTCCTGCATCTGGTGCCCGGCGATCCGGTGGCGATGATGCTCGGGGAGGGCGCGGAGGCCGCCGAGGCGGAGCAGCTGCGCGCCGAGCTGGGTCTCGACCGCCCGCTCGCCGAGCAGTACCTCCGGTACCTCGCCGGGCTGCTGCGCGGCGACCTCGGGAGCTCGCTGCACTTCCGCCGGCCGGTGGCCGCGCTCCTCGGCGAGACGGTCCCGGCGACGCTGGAGCTCGCCTGCGCGGCGATGGTGGCGGCGATCGCGGTGGCGCTCCCGCTCGGCGTCTTCGCGGCGAGCCGGCGCGGGCGGGCGGCGGACCGGCTGGCCCGCGGCTTCGCGCTCGTCGGCGTCTCGCTGCCGAGCTTCTGGCTCGGGCCGCTCCTGATCCTCGCCTTCTCGATCGGCCTCGGCTGGCTGCCGGTCTCGGGCCGGGCGGGACCGGCGAGCCTGGTGCTGCCCGCGATGACCCTCGGGCTCGGCCTCGCGGCGCTGCTCACCCGGATGGTGCGGACCGCGGTGGCCGAGGAGCTCGGCCGCCCGTACGTGGTCACCGCGCTCGCCCGGGGGCTCTCCCGCCGCGCCGCCCTCTGGCGCCATGCGCTGCCGAACGCGCTGATCCCGGTGGTCACGGTGCTCGGGCTCCAGTTCGGCGGGCTGCTGACCGGCGCGATCCTGACCGAGACGATCTTCGCCTGGCCCGGGCTCGGGCGGCTGCTGATCCAGGCGATCCGCCTGCGCGACTACCCGCTCGTGCAGGGAGCGGTGCTGCTGATCGCCGGCATCTACCTCCTCGTGAACCTGGCCACCGACCTGCTCTACGCGCGGCTCGATCCCCGGGTCCGGCTGGGCGGCGGGCAGCCGGCATGAACGTGACCGGAGCGGGTAGCGCCCGGCCGTGGCCGCGCGACGTCCTGCTCGGCGGGATCCTGGTCGGGGTGTTCGTGCTCGCGGCGCTGCTCGCCCCCTGGCTCGCGCCGTGCGATCCGGCGGCGCAGCGGCTCGAGCAGCGCCTCGAGGGGCCGAGCGCCGCGCACCCCCTCGGGCTCGACGAGCTCGGCCGCGACATCCTCTCCCGCCTGCTCCACGGCGCGCGGGTCTCGCTGCTCGTCGGGCTCGCCGTGGTCGCGCTCGCGGGCCTGTTCGGGGGCGCTGCCGGCGCCCTCGCCGGCTGGGCCGGCGGCGCGGTGGACGCCGCCCTGATGCGTCTGGCCGACGTCGTCCTCGCCTTCCCCGGCATCCTGCTCGCGATCGCCCTCGTGGGGGTCCTCGGCCCGGCGCTCCGGCACCTCGTGCTGGCGCTGGTCGCCATCGGCTGGGTCGGCTACGCGCGGCTGCTGCGCGCCCAGGTCCTAGCCTGGCGGGAGCGGGAGTTCGTCCTCGCCGGGCGTGCCCTGGGCCTGCCGGGCTGGCGGCTGCTGGTGCGCCACCTCCTGCCGAACGTGCTGCCGCCGTTCCTCGTGCAGCTGAGCCTCGGAATGGCGGGAGCGATCCTCGCGGAAGCGAGCCTCTCGTTCCTCGGCCTCGGCATCCAGCCGCCGACCCCGTCCTGGGGGGCGATGATCAACGCCGGCCGCGGGCACCTCCTCGATGCCCCGCATCTCACCCTTGTCCCCGGTCTGGCGATCCTGATGGTGGTGCTGGGGCTGAGCTTTCTCGGCGACGGTCTGGTCGAGCTCCTCGACCCCGAACGGCGTTCCTGAACGTTTTCCACCGTTTTGCTACACTGGCTCGCGTCGGTCCAAACGAGGAGATCTCATGCCGAAACGCAAAAAGGCCCCCCGGGGCAACGGAAAGAAAGCGCCCCTGCTCACCCTCACCGAGCTCGCCCGCGAAGCCGGTGTCTCCGTAGGCACGGCCCACCGGTACCGACAGGAGCTCGGAACGAAGCTCCCCTCGGTCGGCGAAGGCCGGACGACTCGCTACCCCGCCGCCGCGGTCGCGGTAATGCAGTCACTGCGCGAGGAGAAAGCCGGGAAGAAGGGGGGGCGTCCCCGGAGCCGCCGGCCCCCGGAAGCGGTGGCGGCCGGAAAGAAGAAGGCTGCGAGCAAGGCTGGCGGCGAGCTGCTTTCGCTGCGGCGGATCGGCACGCTGACCGGCATCTCGTACCCGACCCTCCTCCGGTATGTCGCCCGGTACGGGGAGCAGATCCCGCAGACCGGTACCGGCCGGAGCCGGCGGTTTCCGCCCGCGGCGGTCCCGGTATTTCAGGAGCTGCGGGCGACCCGGGGGCGGGCGCCCCGCGCCACCGCCGGCACGAAGGAACGGTCCCGGCCGCGGCGCGGAGCGGAGACGGCGCTCGTCCGCCGGCTGCAGGCGCTCGAAAAGAGCCACGCGGAGCTCACGCGGCAGCTGCGCCGGCTCCAGCAGCTGCTCGATCGCCCGTGGACGGTGACGTTCAAGCGCGGCCGGACGGCCGGCGACTCCCCGTCGCCTCGGCGCCGCCGAGGTGGTCCCACCCGAGCGCCGGGAGGGGAGCCCAGGCCCCGGCGCGGCCGGCGAGGAGCTGCCGACTCCGAGTGATCCGCCCGATCTCGGTGGCGGCGAACGCCGCCGGCGGCGAAACGCCTGCCGGCAGCGTGAAGAGCAGGACGTAATCCTCCCCGCCGCCGAGGGCGAGCCTCTCCGGCGCGAGCTCCAGCCGGGTCGCGAGCGGCAGGAAGCCGTCGGCGAACGGCAGGCGCGCGGTCTCCAGCCGCGCGCCGACGCCGCTCGCCGCGCAGAGACGGTGGAGATCCCGGGCGAGCCCGTCGGAGAGATCGATGGCCGCGCCCGCCCGCCCGGAGCGCGCCAGCCAGCGGCCGAGCGCGAGCTGCGGGCAGGGCTCGAGATGACGGGCGATCGCGCGGCGGGCGGCGGCGGCGAGCGGCCGGGGCAGCGCGAGCCCGGGCGGCAGGCAGGCCCGTCCGCGCCAGCTCGCGCCGCGGGCGAGCAGCTCCTGCCCGAGGGCCGACTCGCCGACCGTGCCCCCGAGCCAGAGCCGATCGCCGGGCCGGGCCCCGTCCCGCCGCAACCAGCGCCCGCCGGGCCAGCGTCCGCCGAGGAGGGTGAGGGTGAACGCCGGCCGTTCGGCGCGGGCGAGATCGCCGCCCGCGAGCTCGGCCCCGGCCGCCGCGAGCGCCGCGGTCAGGGCGGAGAAGAAGCGGCGGTGCGGGAAGCCGGGAGGGGTGGCGAGGGTGAGGAGCGCCGCCCGCGGGCGCGCCCCGGCCGCCGCGAGATCGGAGAGGTTCACCGCGGCGAGCCGGCGGGCGAGCACCTCCACCGGGATCCCCGGCCGGAAGTGCACCCCTTCGATCTGCTGGTCGACGGTGAGGGCGACCGCCCCCGGGAGGTCGAGGAAGGCGACGTCGTCGCCCAGATGGTGCCCTTCCCCGAGGTGCTCCCTCAGCCAGGCGAGGAGCCGGTCTTCCGAACCGTTCACGACGCTGCTCCGGATGGCGCGAGCGCGAACGCGACGGCTTCGTCGAACCGCTCGACGAAACGCAGCGCGAGCCCTTCGCACCAGGTGGCCGGAACGAGCTCGGCCTCCCGCCGGTTGGCGAGCGGGAGCACCACCGTGTGGACGCCGGCGGCGCGGGCGGCGAGCAGCTTCTCCCGGATCCCGCCGACCGGAAGCAGCTCGCCGCCGAGTGTGAGCTCGCCGGTGAGGGCTACCCGCGGATCGGCGGCGCGCCCGGTGGCGAGCGAGTGGAGGGCCACCGCCACGGTGACTCCCGCCGAGGGGCCGTCTTTCGGGGTGGCGCCGGCCGGCACGTGGACGTGGAGATCGTGGGCGGCGAAGAAGGCGGTGGCGGCGGCGTCGGCCGCGGTGGAGGCCCGCACCAGGGTGAGCGCCGCCTGCGCCGACTCCCGCATCACCTCGCCGAGCTGACCGGTGAGGGTGAGCCGGGTGCGCCCGGGCACCGCCCGCGCCTCGACCAGCAGGATCTCGCCGCCGGCCGCGGTCCAGGCGAGCCCGGTCGCCGCGCCCGGTGCGAGCGTCCGGGGCAGGGCCGGAGCGAGATGCGGCGGCGGGCCGAGGAGTGACCCCGCCAGCTCCATCTCCACCCGTCGCGGCAGGCTCTCGCCCGCCACGGCGCGGCGGGCGAGCTTCCGGCAGATCGCGGCGAGCTGCCGCTCGAGCTCCCGCACCCCGGCCTCGCGCGTGTACTCCCGGACGATCCCGGCGAGCGCCGCGTCGGAAAAACGCAGCCGGCGGGAGGCGAGACCGTGGGCCGCGAGCGCCCGCGGTACCAGATGGCGGCGGGCGATCTCCAGCTTCTCCTCGAAGGCGTAGCCGGGCAGCCGGAGCACCTCCATCCGGTCGAGGAAGGCCGGGAGGATCGGGTCGAGGAGGTTGGCGGTGGTCAGGAAGAGGACCCGGGAGAGGTCGTACGGCAGCCCGAGGTAATGGTCCCGGAAGGCGTTGTTCTGCTCCGGGTCGAGCGCCTCGAGGAGCGCGGCCGCGGGATCGCCCCGGTGGTCGGCGCCGAGCTTGTCGATCTCGTCGAGGACGAAGACCGGGTTGCTCGTGCCCGCCTGGTGGAGCCCCTGGAGGAGCCGGCCCGGCAGAGCTCCCACGTAGGTCCGCCGGTGGCCGCGGATCTCCGCTTCGTCGTGGACGCCGCCGAGGGAGAGGCGGGTGAAGCGCCGCCCGAGGGCGCGGGCCATCGACCGCCCGAGCGAGGTCTTGCCCACCCCGGGGGGGCCGACCAGACAGAGGATGGGGCCCTTCGCTCCGGGGTTGAGCTGACGCACGGCGAGGAACTCGAGGAGCCGTTCCTTGATCGGCTCGAGGCCGCAATGGTCTTCGTCGAGCACCCGGCGGGCCTCGGCGAGATCGAGACGGTCGGGGCTGGTGACCGACCAGGGGAGCGCGGTCATCCAGTCGAGGTAGGTGCGCACGACCTGGGCCTCGCCGCTGTCGGACGGGCTCCGTTCGAGGCGGCGCACCTGGCGCTCGAGCTCGGCGCGGGCCTCCGGCGGCAGGCCGCGCTCCTCGGCGAGGCGGCGGAAGCCGGCCACCTCGGCGGCGAGCTCGTCGCCGTCGCCGAGCTCGCGCTGGATCTCCCGCAGCTGCTGCCGCAGCAGGAACTCCCGCTGCCCTTGCTCGGTTTCGTCCCGGGCCCGCTCGGCCATCTCGAGCTGCAGGCCGAGGACGGCGAGGTCGTGGTCGAGCAGCGCCGCGACCCGCTCGACGCGCTTCCACGGGTCGAGCTCGGCGAGCAGCTCCTGGAGCTGCTGGGGGCGCAGGTCGAGATGGCTCGCCACCAGGTCGGCGAGCCGCCCGGGTGCCTCGATGGTCTGCGCCACCGCCACCACCTCGGGCGACATCGGGCGTCCCAGGGCTCCCAGCCGTTCGAGTCCGCTCCGCAGCAGGCCGAGGCGGGCGCGCCGCTGCGGCCCGGGCGGGCGTCCGGGCGCCTCCCGCAGCCGCCGGATCCGGGCCCGGCGCAGCGGGCCCTCGTCGATCCAGGCGAGCGACCGCGCGCGCGCCACCCCCTGCACGAGCAGCCGCAGCCGGCCGTCGGGAAGCCGCAGGAGACGATGGATCGCGGCCACCGTGCCGAGGCGCCAGAGCTGGCGCGGCTCCGGGTCGCTCTCCGCGGAGCGCCGCGGGGCGACGAGGAAGAGGAGCCGCTCTTCGGCCAGCGCGGCGTCGGCCGCCGCCTGCTGGCGTTCGCCGGTGACGGTCAGCGGGGCGGTGATGAAGGGGAAGACGATCCCGTCGGTCAGGACGAGGACCGGCAGCGGCTGCTCCGGCGCGTCGGGCTCCGGGGCGTGGCGCCGGCTCATCGGCTGCTCTGGCGGTGGAGGAGCGAGTTCAGCTCGGCGGCGAACGCCTCGATGTCCTCGAAGCGGCGGTAGACGGAGGCGAAGCGGACGTAGGCGACCTGATCGAGCTCCCGCAGCCGTTCGATGACGAGGGCGCCGATCTCCTGCGTCGAGAGCTCGCGATCTTCCCGCTCGGCGAGCTTTCCCTCGACCTCCTCGGCGATCTCCTCGAGCCGCCGGGCCGGCACCGGCCGTTTCCAGCACGCCTTGCGCAGCCCGTCCATCAGCTTGCGCGGGCTGAACTCCTCGCGGCTGCCGTCCCGCTTGACCACCATCAGCGGCACTTCCTCGAGCCGTTCGTAGGAGGTGAAGCGGCGCCCGCAGGCGAGACAGGCCCGCCGGCGGCGGATCGCGGTGCCGTCACGGCTCTCGCGGGAGTCGACGACCCGGTCCTCGTGCTCGCCACAGAAGGGACAGCGCATCGGAGCTTCGCGCGCGGCCGCCGGCAGCCGCGCTTCACTCCTTGGCGTGGACCGCGATGTTGAGGCGCAGCAGGATCTTCTCGAGCGCCGCGACGTCCTGGAGCTCGACGGGGAAGTCGCGGATCCCGTCGACGACCTGGTTCTGGCCGTCTTCGACCCGGAAGCTGAAGGTGACCCGCCGGGCGCGGCGGAAGTCGGCGCGCTTGAGCGTGAGCTCGAGCGAGCGATGGATCTCGCCCTTGCCGTTGCCGGCCACCGGAACGGCGGACGCCGCCGGAGCGGGGGGGGGTGCCGCCGGTCGCGACAACGGCGCCGGTGGCGGCGCCGCAGCAGCAGGTTCCGGTCGCAGCGCCTGTTTGCGGATCCGCTCGAGCTCGGCGAGCACGTCCACCGTTCCCTTCGGCCGCGCCGGCGCGGCCGGCTTGGCGGGCGGCGGTGGCGCGGGACGAGCTGCGGCCGGCGGCGCTGCCGGGGGGGCGGCCGCGGGAGGGGGCGCCGGCGCCTCGGCTGCCGCCTTGCCGGCGGCCGGCGGAATCGGAACAGCGCCCGAAACCGGCCGTGCCGCCGGCGCGGCTCCCGGCCGGGGCTCCGTGGTCATCTTCGCGAGACGGCGCTTCAGATTGATCAGCGTCAGCCGCGAGATCCCCTTGAGCGTCTCGAAGACTCCCAGGCCGGTGACCGCGCTGGCTTCGTAATACTCCCAGCCGCGCGGGTTGAGGGCGCGATTGAGCTCCTCGACGGAGAGCACGTCGGGCAGATCGCGCTTGTTGTACTGCAGCACGATCGGCACCGTCTCGAGCGAGAGCTGCATCTCCTGGAGGTTCTCTTCGAGGTTGCGCAGCGATTCGATGTTGGCGTCGAGCATCGGCCGCTGGGAATCGGCCACGAAGACGACCCCGTCGACCCCCTTGAGCACCAGCTTCCGGGTGGTGTTGTAGAAGACCTGACCCGGAACGGTGTAGAGCTGGATCCGGGTGTTGAACCCCTGGATCGAGCCGACGTCGATCGGCAGCAGGTCGAAGAAGAGGGTCCGGTCGGTCTCGGTCTCGAGCGAAACCATCTCGCCGCGGCTGTTGTTCGCGGTGTGGTTGTAGATGAACTGGAGGTTCGTCGTCTTACCGCACAGACCGGGGCCGTAGTAGACGACCTTGGCCGCCATCTGCATGGTGCTGTAATTGAAGAAGACCATGGTTCGAGCCCGTGCGGATAGGTGGCAAACTTAGCATCCACCCCCGTAACGGTCAAGGAAACCGGGGTCCGCGAGCGCCCGGCGGAGCGCCGCGGCGTCGGCCCCGAGCTCGCCCCGGGCGGCGAGGAGCCGAAGGGCGGTCCGGGCGAGGCCGGCCACCGTCTTGCCGTCGCCGTGGGCCGCCGCGGCGAGGAGCGCGAGCTCGCGCTCCACCGTGCCCCGGTCTCCGCGCCGCCAGGGGCCGGTGAGGGCGTCGATCGGCTCGCTCGCCGCCAGCGCGGACTCGAGCGCCGCCCGGGCGAGGGTGCCGTAGCCGCGCCGCAGGCTCTTCGGCAGGCCGGCGCCCCGCGCCACCTCGGCGGCGAGGGCGAGCAGGGTCACGAGGCCTCCGGCGCTCAGCACCGCGGCGAGATGGTAGGCGTCCCGCTGGCTCTCTTCGACCACCAGGCTCTCGGCACCGAAAGCCGCGGTCAGCCGGGCCGCGAGGGCTAGTGCGGCCGGAGCGCCGTCGAGGGCGCAGATCAGGCCCGCGGGGGGAGTGGGCAGCCGGCCGGGGAAAGCCATGAGGGGGTGGAGCGATCCGGTCGCCACCCCCGCGGCGGCGAGCGGAGCGAGCACCGTGGCTCCCCGGCTGCCGCAGGTGTGGAGGGCGACGCCCGCCTGGGGCCGCCGGGCGAGCACGCCGGCCACCCCGGCCAGCTCGTCGTCGGGCACCGCGAGCAGGAGGAGATCGGCCGCCGCGGTGTCGAGAGCCTCCAGCCGCGTGGCCTCACCGTCCAGCTCGGCGGCGAGCGTCGCGGCCGGTCTGTCGCTCCGGCCCGCGACCTGCTGCAGCCGGCCGCCGCGGGCGGCGATCCAGCCGGCGAGGCTCGTCCCGACCCGGCCGGGGCCGACGAGGGCGAAGCGCAGACCGCCGAGAGACCCGGTCATCGGCCGACAAGTTACGGTGCCGGAGCCCGTTGCGCAAGGGGTGGAGCGCCGGTTCCGTTTTGACGGGGGAAGGGGGGAAAACTAGAATGCGGGGATATCTCGGAATGGCCGGGGACCGACGGCGAAACCCCGGACCGCGATGGCCCGATGCCCGAACGCAGAGTCTCTCCCCCCCTCACGCAGCGGGATCGCGAGATCCTCAAGGACATCGTGCAGACCTACATCCTCAGCGGCGAGCCGGTCAGCTCCCGCGCCGTGGCCCGCCACGAGCAGCACGGGGTCTCCGCGGCCACGATCCGCAACGTGATGGCGGATCTCGAGGAGCTGGGCTATCTCGAGCAGCCGCACACCTCGGCCGGCCGGGTGCCGACCGGCGCCGGATATCACCTCTACATCGAGTCCCTGATGGACGACCGGGCGCTGCCGCCCGAAGAGCGGCGGGTCATCGACGAGGCGCTGCACCCGGACGGCGAGCCGGAGCGGATGGTGAGCACCACCCCGCACCTCCTCTCGGCGCTCTCGAGCCAGATCGGGATCGTGGTGACGCCGGCGATCGGGGAGACCCGGCTGCGGACGGTCCATTTCGTGCCGCTGTCGGGGCGCCGGGTCCTCTGCGTGGTGGTCTCCGAAGGGGGGTTCGTCGAGAACAAGCTGGTGGAGGCCGCCGAGGAGCTGAGCCGGGAGAAGCTGATCGAGATCTCCAACTACCTCACCCGCCATTTCGCCGGGCTCACCCTGCGGCAGATCCGCGACCGCCTCCTCTCCCTGATGGCCGAGCAGCGCGCCCGGGTCGACGCGCTGCTGGCGCAGGCGATCGTCCTCGCGGAGCGGGGGCTCGATCCGAGCCCGGGCCCGGAGCTCCTCGTCGAGGGGACGGCGATGGTGCTCGCCCATCCCGAGCTGTCGAGCATCGAACAGGTGCGGCGGCTGCTCGACCTCTTCGCCGACCGCGAGCGCCTCGTCACCCTGCTCAACCGGTGCATCGAAGGGGCCGGGGTGCGGGTCCTGATCGGACAGGAGAGCGACCTCACCTCCGACCTCGGCTTCTCGCTGGTGACGCGCGGCTTCCAGGCCGCCGGGGGCGGCCGGGGAACGCTTGCGGTCTTCGGCCCGTCCCGGATGGAGTATCGTCGCGTGATCCCCCTCGTGGAGTATCTGGGGGAGCGCCTGAGCGAGGCGCTCGAGAAGAGTTCCGCGCGCTAGGAGTGGTCATGGAAGAGACGAAGAGCGACGATCCGGAAGCCTTCGCCGACGACGCCGAGATCGAGATCCTCTCGATCGAAGCCGAGTCCGACGAGGACGGCGTGGTCTATGCCGACAGCGGGACGCACGCCCTGCCGGAAGCCGAAGGCGCGCCGGAGGGTGCCGAGGTCGGCGTGCTGCGCCGGGAGCTCGAAGAGCTGCGGGACCGGGCGTTGCGCACCCTGGCCGATTTCGACAACTACCGCAAGCGCAGCGAGCGCGAGCGTCTCGAACAGCGTCAGCTGGCGGTCGCGGACGTCCTGCGCGAGCTCCTGCCGGTGGTCGACAACCTCGAGCGCGCGCTCGCCGCCGAGGGGGACGTGGCCGACCTGCACCGCGGCGTCGAGCTCACCGCACGGCAGCTGCGCGAGGTGCTCGGCCGCTTCGATCTGCAGGAGATCGTGGCGCTCGACCAGCCGTTCGATCCCCGGTTCCACGAGGCGGTTTCGCGGCTCGAGTCGGCGGCGGTGACGGTTCCGACGGTGACCAGCGAGCTGCAGCGCGGCTACCTGATGGGCAGTCGCCTCCTGCGTCCCAGTCTGGTCGTGGTGACGGTGCCGGCCGTGCCCGGCGAAGCGGGCGGCGAGGCCGCGGGCGGGGACGCGTGAGCAAGATCATCGGTATCGACCTGGGTACGACCAACAGCTGCGTGGCGGTGGTCGAGGCGGTGGCGCCGCGGGTGCTCGCCAACCGCGACGGCAGCCGCACCACCCCGTCGATCGTGGCCTTCGCCGGCGACGGCGACCGGCTCGTGGGCCAGATCGCCAAGCGGCAGGCGATCACCAACCCGCAGAACACGGTCTTCGCGGTCAAGCGGCTGATCGGCCGCAAGTTCGACGACCCGAACGTGCAGCGGGCGTGCGACCTGCTCCCGTACGCGCTCGCCGAGGCCCCCAACGGGGACGTCAAGGTGCGGGTGCGGGACCGTCAGTACAGCCCCGAGGAGCTCTCCTCGTTCCTCCTGCGGGAGCTGAAGAGCTTCGCCGAGGAGGCGCTCGGCGAAGAGGTGACCGAGGCGATCGTCACGGTCCCGGCCTACTTCGATGACTCGCAGCGGCAGGCGACGAAGGATGCGGGCCGGATCGCGGGGCTCGAGGTGCTCCGGATCCTCAACGAGCCGACCGCCGCGGCGCTGGCCTACGGCCTCGACCGGCAGTCGGGCGAGAAGGTGATCGCGGTCTACGACCTCGGCGGCGGCACCTTCGACATCTCGATCCTCCAGCTCGCCGAAGGGATCTTCGAGGTCAAGGCCACCGCCGGCGACACCTTCCTCGGCGGCGAAGATTTCGACCAGCGGATCATCGACTGGCTGGTGCAGGAGTTCCGGAACGAGACCGGGCTCGACCTGCGCAGCGACCGGATGGCGCTGCAGCGCCTCAAGGAGGCCGCCGAGCGGGCCAAGTGCGAGCTCTCGACGGCCACCGAGACGGCGGTGAACCTGCCGTTCATCTCCGCCGACGAGAGCGGCCCCCGGCACCTGGCCCGCACGCTCACGCGCGACCAGTTCGAGTCGCTGGTGGCCGATCTCGTGGAGCGCACGGAGGGCCCCTGCCTCGACGCCGTCAAGGCGGCCGGGCTGCGTCCCGACCAGATCGACGAGGTGCTGCTGGTCGGCGGGCAGACGCGCAGCCCCTGCGTGGCCCGGGCGGTGGAGAAGCTCTTCGGCCGCGCCCCGAACCGGGAGATCAACCCCGACGAGGTGGTGGCGGTCGGCGCCGCGATCCAGGCGGGCATCCTCCGGGGTGACATCAAGGACCTCGTGCTGCTCGACGTGACCCCGCTCTCCCTCGGCCTCGAGACCCACGGCGGGCTGGTGGTGCGGCTCATCGAGCGCAACGCCACGATCCCGACGAAGAACACCCAGATCTTCACCACCGTGATCGACAACCAGGACACGGTGGAGATCCACGTCGTGCAGGGGGAGCGGGAGATCGCCGCCGAGAACCGTTCGCTCGGCCGCTTCGAGCTCGTCGGCATCCCCGCGGCGCCGCGCGGCGTGCCGCAGATCGAGGTCACCTTCGCGATCGACTCGAACGGGATCGTCAACGTCTCGGCCCGGGACATGGCCACGAACCAGTCCCAGAGCATCCAGATCAACCCGGCCGGCGGCCTCTCGAACGAGGAGATCGAACGCCTCGTGGTGGAGGCGGGCGAGCACGCGCGTGCCGACGCGGCGCGCCGTGAGCTGCTGCGGGTGAAGAACCGGCTCGAGGGGCTGCTCTACACCAACGAGCGGGTCTTCGAGCAGTATCGCGAGATGCTGTCGAAGGAAAACGCGAAGCGGATCAACGAGACCCTGACGCGCGCCCGGGTGGCGCTGATGAACGATTCGCAGGCCGAGCTCGAGACCGCCACCTTCGACCTGAACTCGATCTCCCGCCTGCTCTCGGAGGCGATGCTCGACTCCGGGAAGGACAGCTGAGGAGCGTGGCGCGCGACTACTACGAGGTGCTCGGCGTCGACCGCGGCGCTTCGGCTCAGGAGATCAAGTCCGCCTACCGGCGGGTCGCGGTGCAGCACCATCCGGACAAGAACCCGGGCGATCAGCAGGCCGAGGAGCGGTTCAAGGAGGCCGCGGAGGCGTACGCGGTCCTCTCCGATCCGGAGAAGCGGTCGCGCTACGACCGCTTCGGCCACCGGGGCGTCAACGGCGGCGGCGGTCCGGCCTTCGATCCGGCGGCGTTCGGCGACTTCGCCGACATCTTCGGCGACCTCTTCGGTTTCGGTGACCTCTTCGGCGGACGCCGGCGGGGCGGACCGAGGGCCGAGCCAGGCTCCGATCTCCGCTACGACCTCGAGATCTCGTTCGAGGAGGCCGCCTTCGGTTGCTCGCGGCAGCTCGAGATCCCCCGGCTGGAGACCTGCGCGGAGTGCGTCGGCAGCGGCGCCCGGCGCGGGACCGAACCGGTCTCCTGCCCGGCCTGCGGCGGCCGCGGGCAGGTACGTTTCAACCAGGGGTTCCTCACCGTGGCGCGCACCTGCCCCCAGTGCCGCGGCGAGGGGCGGGTGGTCCGCGATCCCTGCCCCGAATGCCGTGGCGAAGGGCGGGTGGAGAAACGCCGGAATATCGAGGTGCAGATTCCGGCCGGGGTGGACCATGGCGCCCGGCTTCGTCTCGCTGGAGAGGGGGAGCATGGGCGGCACGGCGGTCCGCGGGGCGATCTCTTCGTGGTGCTCCATGTCGCGCCGCACGAGGAGTTCGGCCGCGAGGGGCACCACGTCCTCGCCGAGGTCGAGGTGACCTATGCCCAGGCGGTGCTCGGGGCCTCGCTCACGGTGCCGACGCTCCACGGCGAGCAGACGCTCGACCTGCCGCCGGGCACCCAGCCCGGACAGGAGTTCCGCCTGCGCGGCCTCGGGATCCCGCGGCTCGGTGGCCGCGGCCGGGGCGATCACGTCGTCCACGTGCGCCTGACGGTGCCGAAGGCGGGGGATCTCTCCGAGGAGCGGCTGACGCTGCTGCGGCAGCTGGCCGAGCTCGAAGGAAGCGCAGTGAAGGCCGACCGGAGCGTGCTCGACCGGGTCAAGGAGCTCTTCTCCTGAGCGGATGCGAAGGCGGGCGGCGGTACCGGGAGATCGTGCTCCGGGTACCCGCGGGAGAGGAAGAGGCGGTGGCGGCCCGTCTCTGGCCCCTCGAACCCCTCGGCCTCGAATGGCGCTCGGCTCCGGGAGAGGAGCTGGTCGTCGCCTACTTCCGGGAGGGTGAGCCACGCGACGGGCTCGCGGCGCTCCCGTATCCGGTGGTCGCCGATCGCCTCCTGCCCGACGCCGACTGGCTGGCGGCGTGGCGGGCCGGCGCGCAGCCGATCCCGGTCGGCGCCCGTCTCCTCGTCGACCCCCGCGAGCCCGAGCCGGGGACGCCCCCCGCCGCCGAGCCCGGGCGCACGACCCTCCTCCTGCCGGCCCGGACCGCCTTCGGGGTGGGGAGCCACGAATCGACCCGCCTCGCCTGGGAGCTCGCCGAGAACCTCGGTCTCGCGGCCGGCGCCAGGGTGCTCGACGTCGGCTGCGGCACCGGCATCCTCGCCTTCGGCGCCGGGATCGCCGGCGCCCGCTGGACGGCTGGCTACGATCTCGACCCGGCCGCGGCGCTCCTCGCGGGCCAGTACGCCCGGCTCAACGGCCTGCCCGTGCGTTTCTTCGCGGGTCCGGCGGCGGCGCTCGCGGCGCCCGCGCGCTTCGACCTCCTCTTCGTCAACGTCATCCCGGCCGAGATCGGCCCCGAGCTGCCGGCGCTGCGGGCGCTGCTCGCCCCGGCGGGGACGGCGCTCTTCTCGGGGCTCCTCGTGACCGAGGCTTCGGAGGCGGTGGCGCGCCTCGCGGCCGCCGGCTTCGTCGAGCGGGCCCGCCGCGCCGAGGGGGAGTGGGTGGCGCTCGCCTGCTCCGGCCGATGATCACGGTCCTGGTGTCCCCGGCCGAGCTCGCGGGCGGGCGCTTCGAGCTCGCGGGAGCGGAGCACCACCATCTCTTCCGGGTACGGCGGCTGCGCGCCGGAGCCCGGCTGCGCCTCGTCGACGGCGAGGGACGCGCCCGCTGGGCCGAGGTGGAGGCGGTGGGGGCGGCGAGCGCGACGGTGCGTCCGGGCGAGCCGGCGCCGTTCCTCGAACCCGCGCGGCGGGTGGCGCTGGCGGTGGCGCCGCCGCGGCCCGAGCGGGCCGCGTGGCTGGTGGAGAAGGCGACCGAGCTGGGCGTGGCGGCGATCCATCTCGTCGGCACCGAGCGCGACCCCCGGCAACTCGCTCCCGCCGGGCTCGCGCGGCTGCGGCGAGTGGCGGCGGCGGCGCTCATGCAGTCGGGTGGGAGCCGGCTGCCGAAGATCGACGGCGTGCATCCGTTCGCGGCGCTCGCCGGGATCGCGGCGCCGTTTCCGATGCGCGCCTTCCTCGATCCGGGCGCGCTGCCCTGGGAAGGGTTCGGCGCTCCCGAGCCGCTGCTGCTCGCGATCGGCCCGGAGGGCGGATGGAGCGACGCGGAGCGCGCCGCGCTCGTCGCCGGCGGCTTCCGGGCCGCCGGGCTCGGCCCGCGTCTGCTGCGGGTGGAGACGGCGGCGCTCGCGGCGGTTGCGCTGGCGCTGGCGCCGGGTCTCGCTTCGCGTTGACACCCCCCGGAGCGGGGGTTAGCATGATCGGACTCGAGCTGGAGGGAGCGGTTGGCGAGCGATCCTCATGCCGCCTCACCGGGACCGTGGTGGCGGCCGTGCCGGAACGTTCCGCCGGCCGCGCTCCGTGAGCCAGCGGGCAGCCGGATCCGGCCATTCGCCGGCGGCTGGACGGGCGGAGCGGAAGGCCCGACGGCGCGAGTGACGACCGCCACGGCTGGCGGCTACCGGTACCGGCGACGGCCACCGGGCCCGTCCGAGCGCGCGGCACGGGGGCTGCCATGAACGTCAACGACCTGCTGAAGATCGCCATCGAGCGCAAGGCCTCCGACCTGCATCTGAAAGTCGGAAGCCATCCGATCATCCGCATCGACGGCCACCTGACGCTGCTGACGGAGCTCAAGCGGCTGATGCAGGAGGACACGATCGCGATGGCGTTCTCGATGATGAACGCCCGCCAGAAGCAGCGCTTCAAGGAGGAGCTCGAGATCGACATCGCCTACTCGGTGCCGGGTCTCGGGCGGTTCCGCTGCAACATCTTCCAGCAGCGGGGCACCGTGGGTCTGGTGCTGCGCGTGATTCCGGGGCGGATCCTCACGGTCCGGGAGCTGATGCTCCCGCCGGTGCTCGAACGGATCAGCGAGGAGCAGCGCGGCCTCGTGCTGGTGACCGGCACCACCGGCTCGGGCAAGTCGACGACGCTCGCGGCGATGATCGATCACATCAACACGCTGCGCACCGAGCACATCGTCACCGTCGAGGACCCGATCGAGTTCCTCCACCGCGACAAGCGCTCGATCGTCAACCAGCGCGAGATCGACGTCGACACCCGGGCGTTCGCGGTCGCGCTGCGTTCGGCCCTGCGCCAGGACCCGGACGTGATCCTGGTCGGCGAGATGCGCGACTACGAGACGATCGAGACCGCGCTGCTCGCCGCCGAGACCGGCCACCTCGTCTTCTCGACCCTCCACACCCTCGACGCCACCGAGACGATCAACCGGATCATCTCGGTCTTCCCGCCGCACCATCAGAAGCAGATCCGGATCCAGCTCGGGCAGGTGCTCAAGGCGGTGATCTCGATGCGCCTCATGCCGCGCGCCGACGGCGCCGGCCGGGTGCCGGCGGTGGAGGTGATGATCGTCACCCCGTACATCCGCGAGTGCATCGAGAACAAGGAGAAGACCAAGTACATCCGTGAGCAGATCGCGCTCGGCACCAGCCAGTACGGGATGCAGACCTTCGACCAGTCGCTCTTTCAGCTCTACAAGAGCGGCCTGATCACGCTGGAGGAGGCGCTGCGGCGGGCCACCAACCCCGACGAGTTCCGGCTCAAGCTCCAGGGCGTCCAGTTCACCGCCGACGCGGCGCGCGAGGAGATGGAGTCGGCGCTCGAGATGGCCGGCGAGGTCGATCTGCCCGACACCTCGAAGTCGCCGTTCGAGATCGAGCGGATCGGCGGCTGAGCGGCCGGCCGTTCCGGTCCGCGCGCCGTGCCACCGCCCCGGCCCCGCCTCGACTGCTACGACAAGGCGCTTGCCCTCCTCGGGCTCCGGGCGCACTTCCGGGCCGAGCTCGCGCGGAAGCTGGCGCGAGCCGGCTACGAGGAAGAGGAGATCGCGGCGACGCTCGCCCGCCTCGCTGCGCACGGCTGGCTCGACGACGAGGCGCTGGCCCGGGCGCGCGCCGAGCAGCTCGCGGCCGGCCGGGGGCTCGGCCGCCGCCGGGTGGCGCTCGATCTCGCCCGGCGCGGGGTGGAGCCCGCGGTCGTGGCGGCCGCCCTCGGCCCGGAGGAGTGGCCCGAGGAGCTCGCGCGGGCGCGGGACGCCGCGAGCCGGTGGCGGCGCCGGGGCGGGGAGCAGCCGGATGCGCTCGCCCGCCACCTCGACCGGAAGGGCTTCTCGCGGCGTGCTATCGTCGCGATCCTCCAGGAGCTCGGGCTCGAGGCGGCGGACGAAGCCGGCGACGAGCCCGCGCCGCAGGATTGAGAGCGCGGCCGCCCGAGCGGCGGCGCGCCGGGAACCACGACATGACCAGTGCCGAGATCCGCCGGAGCTTTCTCGACTTCTTCGCCGCCCGCGGCCACCGCATCTATCCGAGCGCGCCGCTCGTGCCCCACGGCGACGCCACCCTCCTCTTCACCAACGCCGGGATGGTCCCGTTCAAGGAGATCTTCCTCGGCCGCGAGGCCGCGGCCTCGCCCCGCGCCGTCTCCTCGCAGAAGTGCCTGCGGGTCTCGGGCAAGCACAACGACCTCGAGAACGTCGGCCCGAGCCCCCGCCACCACACCTTCTTCGAGATGCTCGGCAACTTCTCCTTCGGCGACTACTTCAAGGCCGAGGCGATCGCCTTCGGCTGGGAGCTGGTGACCGGCGTCTGGGGCCTCGCGCCGGGGCGCCTCTTCGCCTCGGTCTACGAGGAGGACGACGAGGCCTGGGAGCTCTGGCAGCGGATCGCGGGGCTCCCCGCGGCGCGGGTGGTGCGCTGCGGCAAGGAGGACAACTTCTGGGCGATGGGCGAGACCGGCCCCTGCGGTCCGTGCAGCGAGATCTACGTCGATCTCGACCCGGACCGGCCCGAGGTCGGGTGGCAGGAGGGGACGGAGAGCGGCCGCTACCTCGAGATCTGGAACCTCGTCTTCATGCAGTTCGACCGCGATGCGAGCGGCGCCATGCGGCCGCTGCCCAAGCCGTCGATCGACACCGGCGCCGGCCTCGAGCGGGTCGCCTCGGTGCTCGGCGGCCACCGCTCGAACTACGACACCGACCTCTTCCAGCCGCTCATCCGCGCCGCGGCGGCGCTCGCTGGACGCCGGTACGGCGCCGGCGAGGAGGAAGAGGACGTCGCGCTGCGGGTGGTCGCCGACCATCTGCGGGCCGCCGCCTTCCTGCTCGCCGACGGCGTGGTGCCGGGCAACGAGGGGCGCGGCTACGTGCTGCGCCGGCTGGTGCGCCGCGCCGCCCGGCACGGGCTGCGGCTCGGCTTCGAGGAGCCGTTCCTCCACCGGCTGCTGCCCGTGGTCGGCGAGATCCTGGGCGCGGCCTACCCCGAGCTCGGCGCCACCGAGCAGGGCGCCGCGGCGACGCTGCGCGCCGAGGAGGGGAAGTTCCTCGCCACCCTCGCCACCGGCTCCCGGCAGGTGCAGGAGGCGATCGAACGTGCCCGCACCGCCGGCAGCTCGCGGCTGGCGGGTCCGGAGGTCTTCCGCCTCTACGACACCTACGGGCTGCCCGTCGAGCTCCTCCGGGAGATCGCCGAAGAGGAGCGGTTCCGTCTCGACGAGGAGGGGTTCGCCGCCGCGCTCGCAGCGCAGCGGGAGCGGTCGCGGCAGCATCTGTCGGAAACCCAGCGGCGCCTGGGCGAGATCCGGGCCGCGGTCGCCGCGCGGGTGCACGAGATGGAGCCGGTCGTCTTCACCGGTCATCTCGACCGGGCGGGCGGGAGCGACGGGCTGCGCCTCGCGGGCGAGCGACCGCAGGTGCTCGTCTCGCTCGCCGGCGGGAGCCCGCGCGCGGTCGGAGCGCTCGCCGCCGGCAAGACCGGGGTGGCGATCTTCGCCCGCACGCCGTTCTACGCCGAGGCGGGGGGACAGGTGGCCGACCTTGGGACGATCTCCTGGCCCGGGGGCCGGGCTCGCGTGACCGACGTGCAGAAGCTCTCCGGGCACGACTACTACCACTTCCTCGAGGTCGAGGAGGGGACGCTCTCGACGGAGACCGAGGTCGAGCTCGCGGTCGATCCCGCACACCGCCTGCCCACGCAGCGGAACCACACCGCCACCCATCTGCTGCAGGCCGCGCTCCGGCAGGTGCTCGGAGCCGGCGTCCGGCAGGCGGGCTCGCTCGTCCACCCCGACCACCTCCGCTTCGACTTCACCCACCCGCAGGCGCTCTCCGCCGCCGAGCGCCGGGAGGTGGAGGATCTGGTCAACGGCTGGGTGCTCGCCGCGCGCCCCACCGCGATCGTCCCCGACCGGCCGCGCGACGAGGCGATCGCCGCCGGCGCGATGGCGCTCTTCGGCGAGAAGTACGGCGAGCGGGTGCGCACGGTGGAGGTGCCCGGGGTGAGCCTCGAGCTCTGCGGCGGCTGTCACGTGGCCAACACCGGCGAGATCGGGCCGTTCGTGATCGTCGCCGAGCGGGCGGTCGCCTCCGGCGTCCGCCGCATCGAGGCGCTCACCGGCGAAGGGGCGATCCGGCACGCCCGCGAACAGGCGGCGGCGCTCGCGCGGATCGAGGAGCTGCTCGGGGTGCCCGCCGCGCGCGCCGAAGAGGAGCTCGCGGGCCTCCGGCAGCGGCTCCGGGAGGCCGAGCGGGAGGTCGGCCGGCTGCGGGTGCAGCTCGTCTCCGGCGGCGGTGCCGGTAGCGAGGAGGTCGAAGTGGCCGGGGTGAGGGTGCTCGCCCGCGAGGTGCCGCCGGCCCCGGCCCCCGAGCTGCGGACGATGGCCGACGCGCTGCGCGGCAGGCTCGGCTCGGGCGTCGTGGTGCTCGGCACCCGCGCCGAGGGGAAGGTGACCCTCCTCGCCGCGGTCACCCCCGATCTCGCCGGCCGCGTCCACGCCGGCCGCCTCGTGCAGCGCCTCGCCCCGCTCGTCGGTGGCAGTGGGGGAGGCCGACCCGATTTCGCGCAGGCGGGCGGCAAGCTCACCGAGGAGCTGCCACGGGCGCTCGCCGAGGCGCCGGCGGCGGTGGCTGCCCAGGTCGCGGGCGGGAGCTGAACCCGCGCGCCGGCCGCTGCTGCTAAACTGAAGCCCTGCCGCAGGTTTCGCCGCCATGAGAGCCGCGTACGCCGCCACCTCCCTGCTGTTCGCCCTCCTCGCCGTCCCGGTGGCGGGGGAGGTGCGCATCGAGGTGCGGGCCGACGGGCAGAAGGTGATCCTCAACGAGAGCCGCGAGGGACGGGCCCGGCGGCTCGCCGACCGGCTGGTGACGGTCCCGGCGCGCGATCTCGAGGAGATGATCGACCTCCACGCCGCGGCCCAGGGGCTCGATCCCACGCTGGTGCGGGCGGTGATCCAGGTCGAGTCGGGATACGACTCCCGCGCCCTCTCCCGCAAGGGGGCGATGGGGCTCATGCAGCTGATGCCGGCGACCGCGGAGCTGCTCGTGGTCGCCGACCCCTGGGATCCGGCGGAGAACATCCGCGGCGGGACCACCTACCTGCGCGCCATGCTCGACCGGTTCGGCAGCCGGGAGCTGGCGCTCGCGGCGTACAACGCCGGACCGGAGGCGGTGGCCCGCTACGGCGGGGTGCCGCCGTACGCCGAGACCGAGGCGTACGTGGAGCGGGTGCTGCGCCTCGTCGATGGCGGCGTGCCGCAGGTGCGCGGCGAGCGCGTCGGGCGGCCGGTCCAGATCCAGCGCGATGGCGACAACCGGATCCGGATCGTCACCATCGGGAGCCGGGCGGACTGACGGATGCCGACGCCAGCGAAGCTCCC
The DNA here is from genome assembly GCA_012521815.1 of Acidobacteriota bacterium. Lineage (GTDB taxonomy): Bacteria > Acidobacteriota > Thermoanaerobaculia > Multivoradales > JAGPDF01 > JAAYLR01. The sequence goes on along the minus strand of JAAYLR010000192.1, from coordinate 17,964 downwards.
GGGCGGCAGTCGCGCCACCGCCGTCTGGCTCAACCTCCCGAACCTCCTCACCCTCGGCCGCATCCTGCTGGTACCGGTGATCGTGGCGGTGCTGCTCACCCGCTTCTACGGCCGGGAGTTCGTGGGCCTCGCGCTCTTCCTGCTCGCGGCGCTGACCGACTTCCTCGACGGTTTCATCGCCCGGCGGCGCAAGCAGATCACCCGTCTCGGCAAGCTCCTCGACCCGGCGGCGGACAAGATCCTCACCACCGCGGCGTTCATCGCGCTCGTCGAGATCGATCCGCTGGTCACTCCCGCCTGGATGGTCGCGCTGATCGTCTCCCGGGAGTTCGCGGTCTCCACGCTGCGCAGCGTCGCCGCCGTCGAGTCGATGGTGATCGCCGCCTCCTGGTCGGGGAAGGTGAAGACCGTCACCCAGGTGGTGGCGATCTCGCTGCTCATCATCTACACCCAGCTCGGTGAGTTCTCGCACCTGGCGCCGATCTCGCTCTGGGTGGCGCTGCTCGCCACGCTCTACTCCGGCGTGGAGTACTTCGTCCGCTACTGGCAGCTGCTCACCGCGCCGACGCCCCCCCCCGGCACCCCTTGAACCGCGCCCTCCTCCTCGCCCGTCTCTTCCACTTCACGGAGCGGCACCCGCGGCGGGTGTTCCTCGCCGTCGCCCTCGTGGTGGCCGCGAGCCTCGGTCTCGCCACCCGGCTCCATTTCGAGGGTGACATGCTCGCGCTCCTCCCGGCGCGCGATCCGGTGCTCAACACCTACCGGGAGACGCTCGAGCTGTTCGGCAACGTCGAGTACCTGCCGGTGGCGATCCGGATCCCCGAGGGGGCGCCGGTCGATCCGTACCAGGCGTTCGCCGGCGCGCTGGCCGACGAGCTCGCGCGGAGCCCGATCCTGGGCGAGGTCGAGGCCCGCCTCGGCGACCCGAAGGAGCTGCTCCACGCCTTCCTGCCCAAGGCGCTGCTCTACCTCGGCGACGAGGAGCGGCGCCAGGTGGCCGACCGGCTCACCCCCGAGGCGCTCGTCGCCCGGGCCCGGGAGATCCGCCGCCTGCTGGAGACCCCGCAGTCGCTCGGGATCAAGGAGCTGCTCGCGCTCGACCCGGCCGGCCTCACCCCGGTGCTGATCGAGCACCTCGGCGCCGGACGCGGGACCCAGGGGATCGACTGGGCGAGCGGCTACTACCTCTCCCGCGACCACCGCCTCCTGATGGTATTGGCCAAGCCGATCCGCTCCCCGCAGGACATCGCCTTCTCCCGCGAGGTGATGCAGACGGTGGCGGCGGCGATCGCCCGCGTCCGGGCGGAGTGGCCCGAGATCGCCGGCGACGAGGCGCCGCCGCCGCCGGAGACGGTGGTCGGCGGCACCTACGCGATCGCGCTCGCCGACGCCGAGCTGATCCGCCGCGACGTCTTCTGGAACGTCCTCTCCTCGGTGGCCGCGGTGCTGGCGATCCTCTTCCTCGCCTATCGCCGGAAGACGCTGCTCGCCTTTGCCTTCGTGCCGCTCGCCTCCGGCCTCGCCCTGACCTTCGGCTTCGCCGCGGTCTCGGTCGGGGAGCTGAACTCCGCCACCGGCGGGGTCGCCGCGCTCCTGATCGGCCTCGGGATCGACTACGTGATCGTCCTCTACAACCGATACGTGGAGGAGCGGCAGGCGGGAGAGGATCTGCACACGGCGTTCGAACGCCTCGCCGGGGCGCCGGCCCGCGGGGTCGTCGGCGGCGCGGTGACCACCGCCGCCACCTTCTACGCCTTCCTCGTCACCGATTTCCGGGGCCTCTTCCAGATGGGGCTCATCGTGGGCACCGGCATCCTCTTCTGCCTGGTCGCGGTGCTGCTGCTCGCCCCCGCGATCCTGGCCTGGACGGAGGCGCACTACCGGAAGCGGGAACAGGAGCGGGAGCTCTACCTCAACGCCTTCGGCGCCGAGCGGATCGTGGCCTGGGCGATGGCCAACCCGCGGCGGGTCCTCGCCGGCGCGGCGGTGATCACCCTCCTGCTCGGCGGCGCCGCCTTCCGCCTCCGTTTCGAGGACAACGTGCAGGCGCTGCGGCCGCCGGGCAACCCGGGGGTGCTGGCGACCGAGGAGATCAGCCGGCACTTCGGCTCCGGCTTCGACTACCTGATGCTGCGGCTGCGCGGCGAGAGCGCCGGGGAGGTCCTGGCGCTGGCCGGCCGCGCCGCGGATGCGGCCGCGCCGTTCGTCGCCCGCGGCGAGCTCGGCGGGTTCGAGTCGCCCACCTTCCTCGTGCCGCCGCCCGCGCGACAGGAAGAGGCCCTCGCCTGGCTCGCGGCGATGCGGGAGCACGATCTCGACCCGGAGCGCGTGCGCAGCGGGCTCGTCGCCGCCTTCACCGCCGAAGGACTGCGCAGCGAGCCGTTCGCCGACGGGCTCGACCTGCTCGGCGCGGCGCTCTCCGCCACCGCCCCGATCCGCGTCGAGGATTACCAGGCGACGCGCGAGGGAGCGGCGTTGCTCGCCCGCTCGTTGCGGCAGCATGGCACCGAGTGGCGGGGAATCGTGAAGCTCTACCCGCCGGCGAACACCCCGAAACGGGTCGTGCCGCCGGCCACCGAAGAGCTCGCCGCGATGGTGGGAGAGGGCGCCGAGCTGACCGGGCTGCGGGTGGTCAGCCGCGACCTGCGCGGACGAGTCCATCTTCACGCCCTCTTCGCGGCGCTCATCGGAACGATCGCGGTGATGCTGTTCGTCTGGTGGGACCTGCGCTCGCTGCGGCTCGTGTGGATCGTGCTGCTGCCGCTCGCGCTCGGGCTCCTCTGGATGATCGGCGCCATGGCCGCGCTCGACGTGGCGATGAACTTCATGAACATCTTCGTCACCACGATGGTCATCGGCATCGGCGTCGACTACGGGCTCCACGTCGTCCACCGCTGGGTCGAAGACCGCCGCGGCGGCGAGGAGATGGGCCGCAACGGCCTGCGGGAGATCGCCCGCGGGGTGATGCTCGCGGCGCTGACCACGGTGGCCGGCTTCGGCTCGCTCTGCATCTCGAGCTTCCCCGGTCTCCGCTCGATGGGGCTGGTGGCGGTGCTCGGGATCACCTCGGCCGCCGTGGCCGCCATCGGCGTGGTACCGGCGGCGCTGGTGCTGGGCGCCGGCGACGCGCGTCCCCGCGCGCCGCGGTAGCCGCCCTCTTTGCTATCCTGCGCCGGCCCCTGAGGGGGTGGCGCGAAAGGAAGCGAGCGATGTTCGACGGGCTCCAGGGCAAGTTCCAAGAGATCTTCCGGCAGCTGCGCGGCGAGGGCCGGGTCGGCGAGGAGCACCTGCGCGCGGCGCTGCGCGAGATCCGGCTGGCCCTGCTCGAGGCGGACGTCCACTTCCGCGTCGTCAAGCGCTTCCTCGAGCGGGTCGAGGCGCAGGCGCTCGGCGAGGAGGTCCTCCAGGGGCTCAACCCCGCCCAGCAGGTGATCCGGATCGTCCGCGACGAGCTCGTCGCGCTGCTCGGCGAGGAGGGGCGCGAGCTCCAGCTCTCCGGGCAGCCGGCGGTGGTCCTGCTCTGCGGGCTCCAGGGGTCGGGCAAGACGACGACCGCGGGGAAGCTCGCGCGGCGTCTCGCGGCCCGCCGCCGCTACCCGCTGCTCGTGGCGGGCGACCTCCAGCGCGCCGCCGCGGTCGAGCAGCTGGTGCAGGTCGGCGCCCGGGTCGAGGTGCCGGTGCTCGTGCCCGAGCCGGGGGAGGGGGTGGTCGCGCTCGGGAGCCGGGCGCTCCGCCACGCCCGTGACCGGGGCCACGACGTGGTGCTCATCGACACCGCCGGCCGCCTCCACGTCGACGAGGCGCTGATGGCCGAGCTGCAGGCGCTGGCGGGAGCGGTCCACCCCTGCGAGACGCTCTTCGTGGCCGACGCGATGACCGGCCAGGACGCGGTGCGGAGCGCCGAGGAGTTCGCCCGCGCGCTCGCGGTCACCGGCGTGCTCCTGACCAAGCTCGACGGTGACGCCCGGGGCGGCGCCGCGCTCTCGGTCCGGTCGGTCACCGGCCTGCCGATCCGTTTCGTCGGCCTCGGCGAGAAGCCCGAGGATCTCGAGCTCTTCCAGCCCGACCGGATGGCCTCGCGGATCCTCGGTCTCGGCGACGTCCTCACCCTCATCGAGCGCGCCGAGCAGACGGTCGACGCGGCCGAGGCCGAGCGGCTCGCGGCCCGGCTCGCCCGCCAGGAGTTCACCCTCGAAGACCTGCGCGATCAGCTCCGGCAGCTCCGCCGGATGGGGCCGCTGCAGTCGGTGATGGATCTCCTCCCGAAGGGGGGCATGATGGGGAAGGTCGAGGTCGGGGACGCCGAGGAGCGCCGGCTCCAGCGGATCGAGGCGATGATCAACTCGATGACCCCGGCCGAGCGGCGGCAGCCGCAGCTGCTCAACGGCTCCCGCAAGCGGCGGGTGGCCCGCGGCTCGGGCACCAGCGTGCAGGAGATCAACCAGCTCCTCAAGCAGTACCTGGCGATGCGGAAGATGTTCCGGTCGATGCAGGGGAAGGGCTGGCTGAAGCGGGCCCTGCGCCGCCGCTGACCGCGGAGCGGCCGGCCCCGTGCCCGCTGCCAGGACCCGGGACTTGGCAACCAGGTCCGCGGGAACATAGAATAAGAGGTCGGCCGGCGTCACCAGACCAGGCGGCGGCCCCTGTGCACTCCGGAGGATTGCCACCGATGGTCAAGATTCGCCTGCGCCGGATGGGCGCCACCAACCGGCCGTTCTACCGCCTCGTCGTCTCCGACTCGCGCAAGGTCGCCACCGGCGCCGCGCTGGAGGAGGTCGGCTACTACGATCCGCGCACCAACCCGGCTCGCGTCGAGCTCGATCGCGTCCGGATCGATTACTGGATCGCGCGCGGCGCCCAGCTCTCGCCGACGGTCAAGCGGCTCGTCGCGTCGCAGCCGGCGAGCGCCTGAGCGGAGAGCGTCCGTGGATCCCGGCGAGGCGCTCCTGTCCGTCGCCCGGCGGCTGGTCGACCGCCCCGAGGCGGTGCGACTGGGCGTCGAGGGGCCGGCGGGGGAGGCCTCCTTCCTCCTCGACGTGGCCCCGGAAGAGCGGGGCAAGCTGATCGGCCGGGAGGGCCGGGTGATCAAGGCCCTGCGGACCCTGCTCGCCGCTCGTGACGCCCGGCTGGGGCACCACCATGACCTCGACGTCGGAGACGACTGAAGGGGACGGCAAGGAGGAGCCGGTCCTCGTCGGCCGCATCCTGCGCCCGCATGGCGTGCGCGGCGCCCTGATCGTCGAATCCCTGACCGACAACCCGGAGCGGTTCGCCCCCGGCGCCCGGCTCTTCGCGCGCCGGGAGGGGGAGAGCCCGCGGGCCGTGGTCGTCGCCGCAGCCCATCCCCACGCCAGAGCGCTCCTGGTCGAGATCGAGGGGGTCGGCGACCGGGACGAGGCCGAACGGCTCCGCGGCTGCTGGCTCGAGATCCCGGCCGGCGAGGTGCCTCCCGCTCCGGCCGGCTCCTTCTACCATTACGAGTTGATCGGCTGCCGCTGCCACGACCGCGACGCCGGCGATCTCGGTGAGGTCGTCGAGCTGCTGGAGGACGGCGGTGGCCTGCTGCTGCTCGTCGCGGGAGCCGGAGGCCGGCTGCTGATCCCGTTCGTCGAGCGGTTCCTCGTACGGGTGGACCGGGAGCGGCGGCGGATCGATCTGGAGCTTCCCGCGGGACTGGTGGAGACGTGCACCTCACCGTTCTGACGATCTTCCCGGAGCTCTTCGGGCCGTTCCTCGCGACCTCGCTCATCGGCCGGGCCCGGGAGCGGGGTCTGCTCGCGATCGAGGTCCGCGATCTCCGGGACGCGACCACCGATCGCCACCGGGTCGTCGACGACGAGCCGTACGGCGGCGGCGGGGGAATGGTGATGACCGCCCCGCCCTGGATCCGGGCGGTGCGGGAGGCGACGGCGGCGGCGCCGGCCTGGCGGGTGCTGCTCTCTCCCCAGGGGCGCCGGCTCGACGACGCCCTCGTCCGCGAGCTCGCGGCGCGGGAACGGCTCGTCCTGCTCTGTGCCCGCTACGAGGGGATCGACGAGCGGGTGCTCGAGACGGTGGTCGACGAGGAGGTCTCGATCGGCGACTACGTTCTCTCCGGAGGCGAGCTGCCCGCGATGGTCCTGATCGAGGCACTCTCCCGGCAGGTGCCGGGTGTGGTCCAGCTCGCCTCCTCGGTGGTCCGCGACAGCTTCCGCTCCGGCCTGCTCGATCATCCCCACTACACCCGGCCGCCGGTGGTCGAGGGGAGGGAGGTCCCGCCGGTCCTGCTCTCGGGAAACCACGCCGAGATCGAACGGTGGCGGGAGCTGGCGGCGGTGCGCGCCACCTGGCGGAAGCGCCCCGACCTGCTCGCGGTGGCCGAGCTCACGGCGGCCCAGCGCCGGGAGCTCGAACGGCTCGGGCGGGAGTGCGGGGATGGGCTTGCCCGGCGCCCGAAGGATCGGGGATAATCTGCGTTTCGGGCGCTGCCTGGCAGCGCTCCGGAGCGAGGAGTCTCGGTGATGAACAAGCTGATGGAAGTGGAAAGCCAGTATCTGAAGGGAGAGATCCCCTCGTTCCGGCCCGGTGACACCGTCAAGGTGCAGGTGCGCGTCGTCGAGGGCGAGAAAGAGCGCCTCCAGGCGTTCCAGGGCGTCGTGATCGCCCGGCGGGGGGGCGGCACGGGGGAGATGTTCACGGTCCGCAAGATCTCCGGCGGCATCGGCGTGGAGCGGATCTTCCCGCTCCATTCGCCGAACGTCGACCGGATCGAGGTCGTGCGCCGGGGGCGCGTACGTCGTGCGAAGCTGTACTATCTCCGCAAGCTTCGCGGCAAGGCCGCGCGGATCGAGGAGCGGCGCGAGGAGAGCAGCCCCCGGAGCGCCGCGGCGGAGAGCTGATCGAAAGGCTGGACCCGCAGAGGTCCGGCTGGCGGAGGGGAGAGGTTGTCGACGCTTTCGCGGATCGCGCGTGAGGGCATCCGTCTCGGTCATCTCCGGGCGCTCGAAGAGCGGCTCGGTCTGGCGGGATACGAGCGGATCGCGGGCGTCGACGAGGCGGGGCGCGGCGCCCTCGCCGGTCCGGTGGTGGCCGCGGCGGTGATCGTCGATCCGCGCCGGCCGGTGCCGGGCGTCGACGACAGCAAGCGGCTCACCGCCGCCGTCCGCGAGAGGCTCGCCGTCTGGATCCGCGAGACCGCGCTCGCCTGGTCGGTGGTGGCGGTGGACGCCGCCACCATCGACCGGAGCAACATCCTGGAGGCGACCCGGCTCGCCACCCGCCGCGCCCTCGCCGGGCTGCGGCCCGCTCCCGACGTCGTGATCACCGACGCCCTGCCGCTCGCCGGTCTCGGCATCCCCTGCCTGCCGCTCGTGCACGGCGACGCGCTCTGTCATGCGGTGGCGAGCGCCTCGATCCTCGCCAAGGTGGAGCGCGACCGGCTTCTCGGCGAGCTCGAGGCCCGCTGGCCGGAGTACGGCTTCGCGGAGCACAAGGGGTACGGCTCGGCCCGGCATCTGGCGGCGCTCGCCGAGCGTGGCCCGGCCCCCGAGCACCGGCTCACCTTCGCCCGCGTGCTGCCGCGCCTCGGGAGGGCGGCCTGATGGCGCTCAACCGCACCAAGGTCGTCCAGGAGGCGGAGAAGTACGTCGCGCGCGGCAAGGTGGCGGCGGCGATCAAGGAGTACCGGCGGCTGCTCGCCGAGAACCCCGACGACGTCACGACCCTGAACCGGGTCGGCGATCTCTACGTCCAGAACGGCGAATCCGACGAGGCGCTGCGCCTCTTCTGGGAGGTCGCCGAGCGGTATGCGCGCGACGGCTTCAGCACGCGGGCGATCGCGATCTTCAAGAAGATCATCCGCACCAACCCGATCCGCCTCGACGCCTACGAACGGCTGGCCGAGCTCTATGCCCAGGAGCGCCTGATCAAGGAGGCGATCCAGCAGTATCAGGTGCTGGCCGACTACCACCAGAAGCGCGGTGATTTCGCCGCCGCGGGCAAGGTCCTCCGGAAGATGGTGGAGGTGCAGCCGGAGGATCCGGCGCTCCTCCTCCACCTGGCCGAGATGCTGGAGCGGCAGAAGCTCCTCAAGGAGGCTCAGACCGAGTACCGGAAGCTCGCCGAGCTGATGCTGCGCCACGGCAAGCCCCAGGAGGCGCAGAAGGTCCTCTCCCGGGCGCTCGAGCTCGTCCCCGAGGATCTCGCGCTGATCACCGACATAGTGCTCGAGCTCAAGGAGGCCGGGCACAGCGGGATGGCGACACGTCTGCTCGCGCGCGCGGTCGAGCTCAACCCCCAGGCGGCGCGCATCGCCGAGATGGCGCGCTCGCCGAAGGCGGCCCCGGCACCGGTCCCGGCCGCCAAGCCAGCTCCCGCCATCGAGCCCCCGCCGGCGGCACCGGAGCCGGAGGCCGGGGAGGAGAGCGTCGAGATCGACCTCCCCATCGAGGACGAATTCGCGGTCCCGGCCGCTCCGGCCCCGCCGGCTCCGAAGCCGGAGGCGTTGGCGATGCCGGAGCTCGACCTGGAGCTCGAGATCGAGCTCGAGGGCGTGCCGCCCCCCTCGCTTCCCGCCCCGGAGAGCGCCGTCTCCGCCGACATCGAAGCGCAGCTGCCCGACCGGATCGACTGGCAGATCGAGGCCGACACCTTCGATCTGGACGTACCCGATCTCGAAGTGCTCGGAGCCCCGGAGCAGGTGGCGGCGCCGCCCCCGCTGCCGGACGTGCCGGTGCCGCTGGCGGTCGACACCGAGGCGCTCGAACGCTCGGTGGAGGAGATCCGGCCGCCCCGGGCGCCGCGCGAGGAGGAGCTCCTCGCCGAGGCCGAGGTCTTCGCCCGCTACGACCTGCTCGACAAGGCGCACGATCGCGTCCGCCAGGTGCTGCAGCAGAACCCCCGCCACCTCGGGGGGCTCGCGCTGGCGGTCGAGCTCTTCCTCGGTCAGGGGAAGGCGGATCGCGCGCTCGCCCGGGCGCAGCAGCTCGCGGAGGCGGCGACCGAAGCGGGACGCCCGGCGATCTGGGAGGCGACCCGCGCGAAGCTGGTGCGTGCCGGCCTCGACGTCGACGGGGTCGCCCTGCCGGCGGCGCCCGCCGCGCTGGAAGAGGCTACCGATCGCCTGAGCGCTCTGGTCGACGAGCTCGCCGCGCCGGCGAAGCAGGCCCCGGCGAAGCGGCCCGCGGCGCGGCGCGCCGGGGTGGGCGAGCGGCTCGAAGCGGCGCTCGACGCCCTCGCCTCGGAGGTCCGCGCCAGGCCCGCCCGGCCGGCGGCCCGGCCGCAGCCGGTTCCGGGCTCGCTGCCCCCTTCCGTCGCCGCCGAGCTGGCCGCGCTCGAGGAAGCGGCCGCCGCGCCGCCGGAGCCGAAGGCGGCGGCGCCCGCGCCCGCGGAGCCCGCGATCGAGCCGCTGGCGGCCGCGGTTCCGGAAGGCCCGCCCGCGGCGGAGCCGGCCGGCGTGGTCGATCAGGAGGAGCTGCCCGGAATCGTCATCCCGATGCGGACCCCGCCGCCCGACGGGATCGCACCGCCGCCGCCCGCGACCCCGGACGATCTGCTCTGGCTCGACGAGGTGATCGCGAAGGCGCCGGAGGCCCGGGAGGTCGAGGCGAAGCTCTTCGACGACGAAGAGGGCTTCTTCGATCTCGCCGGCGCGCTCGAGGAGGAGCTCGCGCAGGAGCCGGCGCTCGCCGGCGCCGAGCTGCTCGGGGCGACCAAGGAGCCGTCGCTCGAGGAGATCGTCGAGGGGTTCAAGAAGGGGGTCGCCGAGCACCTGTCGGCCGAGGACTTCGACACCCACTACAACCTCGGCATCGCCTACCGGGAGATGGGGCTGCTCGACGACGCGATCGGCGAGTTCCAGCTCGCCTCGAAGGATCCGCGCTTCTTCGTCGACTGCTGCGCCATGCTCGGCGTCTGCTTCATGGAGAAGGGGATGCCCGAGCTCGCGGTGAAGTGGTATCGCCGCGCGCTCGAAGCGGAGGAGCTCGCCGAGGAGACCCGCTGGGGGCTGCTCTACGACCTCGGCAACGCCTTCCTCGCCCTCGGCGATCGGAACAACGCCTACTCCGCCTTCGTCGAGGTCTACGGCGCCAACAGCCAGTACCGCGACATCGTCGCGAAGCTCGCCGAGCTCGATATCGGCGGCTGAGCGGCGGCGCCGTCGCTCCGGAACCGGCGCATGAGCCCCGAACAGCGCAACACCCTGCTGATCGCCGCGGGTCTCGCCGTGATCGTGCTCGCGGCGCTCTTCTGGCCGCGGGTGCGCGAGCGGCTCGAGCCCCGGCTCGAGTCGGCCTGGGTGGCGATCGAAACGGGGGAGGAGGGCGTGGCCCGCGTCGGCGCCGCCACGCTCGCGGCCGGCGCGCCGTTCCGTCTCCACGCGGTGCTCGCGGCGCGCGATGGCGCCGGTGCGCTCTACTACACCGAGGCGCCCCGGCTCGAGATCGATGGCGCGGAGGTCCCCGCCGAGCGGCTGCGCCGCTGGGATCGGAGCCGCCTCGCCCGGGTGCGCTGGTTCACGGTGGAGGGGTTCACGCCGTACCTCGAGGCGGAGTCGGCCGCGGCGCTCGGCGAGTTCCGGTTCGAGGAGCTCTTCCGCGCCGACTGGCCCGCCACCTGGAGCATCGAGGGCTCGCTCGTCCCCCGGCATGGCGTGCAGCGGGCCGGGCCGGACGGCATCGTGCCCGACTTCGGCACCCAGCGCTTCCACGTCCGCATCGAGCTGTTCGAACGCGAGGAGAGCCTCACCCCGGCGGAACGGTTCCGCTCGCCCGGCGCCGCGGAGCTGATGGGCGAGGGGCCGGAGCCGGCCACCGTGGTGGCGGCGCTCCCGGGCGCGGCCGCGATCCCCTCGCGCGTCTTCGGCCTCACCCAGCTCGAGCCGGCACCGGACGCTCCCCCCGAGGTCGCCGCCGGGATCGCCGCGCTCGCCGCACGCGGCCTTGCCTTCTCCCGCCGCGAGCTGCTCGCCGAGACGGTGCGCGCGGCCGGAGCGGACCCGGCGACCCTCCCCTGGCGGCTGGTGGATGTCGCGGCGGGCGGGCTCGCCTGGGGCGGGGAGGTCGCTCCCGGCGACCTCGTGCAGAGCGGCGAGCGCACCGTGGTGCTCGCCCGTGACGCCGGCCTTCCCGGCCGCCTCGACCCGGCCGACCTCGCCCTCGATTTCGCCCGCGGCGCCAAGCTCCTCCCCCTCGCCGCCATCTTCACCGGCGACGGCGGCCTGCGGCTGGAGTGGGCGCCGCTCGGCGAGCGGTAGGGCGGGGTCCGGCCCGCCCCTGAATCGATTCCCTACGGACAGACCGCGAGCGCGCCGGTATCGGTGATCGCGGGGGAGGCGACGCCGAGCGGATTGCGCCAGGTGCGGCTCGCGCCGGTCACCGCGTCGCGGACGGTCAGCTCGTACTCGACGTCGGTCGTCGCGGCGGCGAATACCCAGTAACGATCGTTGAGCGCGCAGCCGTCGAGGACCTTGACGAGCATCTCGAGGTTGGCGGCGTTGAAGAACCAGAAGAGGCCGGAGTCGTCGGTCTCGGTGACCGCCCGCCCGTCGCCCCGCGCACCCGCGTAGTCGCGCCAGCGGACGGTGACGTGGAAGCGGCCGCCGTTGAGGCAGAGCTTCGTGGCCGAGGGAACGCACGGATCGGCGGGGCCCACCGGGGGGCCGTCGTCCGGGCGCCAGCCGAGCTCGATCACCTCGAAGTCGGAGGCCCGGAGGCTCCGGAAGGCGGGGTTGAGCAGATCGTTGTCCCAGCGCGGGTCGTAGGTGCCGGTGACGTAGAGGTCGGAGCCGTTGTCGGCCACGATCAGGCCGTAGGTCTTCATCGCCTCGAAGATCTTCCGCACCGGCGCCGGGTAGCCCGAGAGATCCTTCTCCGCCTTCAGCCGCAGCCGCGTCCCGAGCGGCGGCGCCCCGGCGGTGTTGCCGGCACGGTGGGAGGCGGGGAAGACGTAGCCGTTGGTCGCGCGCACGGTGACGCGGAAGGCGTGGCGGATCGGGTCGGGGCCATAGACCTCGTCGTAGCGCACGAGCCCGGGGAGGATCTCGAGCCCGGCGGCGTCGGCGCTCGTCCACCCCTCCGGCCGGCGCCGGCTCTCGTCGAGCCGCCAGGCCGCGCCCGAGCCGGCGGTCCACTCCGTGCCGGTCCAGAAAACGTCGTAGAGCTCGTAGAGGAGCCGCTGGTCGCGATCGACGAGGAGCAGGTGGCGATCTCCCCCGCCGGCGACGTTGCCCGGCCACCCCCCTTCGATCCACTTCGGCTGCGTCTTCGCCGCCTCGGGGATCGGGTAGCCGGGCGCGACCCCGGGCGCCCCGGCGTCGCTCTCGTCGTCGTAGTCGAAGCGGACCGGCACCCGCGGCTGCGAGCCCGGCACGGTGACGTACGGGATCCCGTAGATCTCGGGAGCCTCCTCCGCGTCGCCGCCGAAGTCGGGGTGCAGCCCGCGCGCCGGGCCGATGAAGGCGATCAGCGCCCCGCTCGCCGGATCGACCGGCGCCCGCGAGACGTCCACGTTCCACCAGTGAGCGGCGGGAAAGAGCGGCAACGGCCGCGGCAGATCCCCCCCGACCTGCGCGGGCTGCGCCCCGCCGCTCCCGGCGAGGCCGACGAAGAGAAGGAGCGAGAGAACGAGTGCGGTTCGCATGCCCCCGAGTCTGCCACCTCCACCGCCCCTTCCGGAACGCCTCGGGGCATGGCGCACGACAAATCGGCTGGCACCTTCCTGGGCCCGTACGCCTACTGCGAGCTGCCGCCCGAGTCGTTGTTCCTCGTTTTCACCGGCGCCGCGCTCCCGGCGGCGGGGGCGTGCACGGAGGGCTACCTGCCGCCGGGCGGCGTGCTGCGCCTGGCGGCGCCCGGCGGCTGAGCGTCAGCTCGTCGCTTTCGCCTCCTCCTTCGCCATCCCGCGCTCGAGGGCTTCGATGAGCCAGGGACGGAGGCGGACGGCGGGGAGGATCTCGTCCACGGAGCCGACATCGCGGGCGCGCTCGACGCTGTGGACGCGGTCGTATTCGACCGCGAGCTCGGCCAGCTTCTCGGCGTGCACCTCCTCCCAGACCTCGGCGAAGCGGGCGCGGAGGCGCCCCTGGTCGCCGCGGCCGGGGTCGGCGAGCTCGCGCTCGAGCTCGACGATCCGCGGGTCGCGGCGGGTGCGCTTGTCCACCTCGCGGGCGAAGACCACCGCCGCCGCCGGGGCGCCGCCGATCACCGAGGCGTACGTTCCCTCGAGCGCCGCCACCTGCATGTTGTCGTGCAGCGCCTTGGAGAAGACCACGAACGCCCCGCCGTGGTAGCGCGAGACGACGCAGAAGACGATCGGGCCGCGGAAGTTGACGACCGCGCGGCCGATCTCGGCGCCGAACTCGAGCTGCCAGTTGCGCATCGACTCCGGCGAGCCGTCGAAGCCGGAGAGGTTGGCGAGCACCACGAGCGGCCGCGAGCCGCTGGCGGAGTTGATCGCGCGCGCGATCTTCTTCGACGAGAGCGGGAAGAGCGTGCCCGCCGTCCACTGCTCGGGGCCGTAGCTCGGCACCCAGCCGAGGCGGGGTACCGGGCGCGACTCGAAGCCGATCACCGAGACCGGATGGCCGCCGAGGTGGGCGTCCCAGACCACGCCGGTCTCCGCGTCGCGCATCTCCTGCCACCGCTCGAGCGGCGGGTGGTCCTGATCGACCACCGCGGCCATCAGCCGCCGGATCTCGAACGGGCGCTTGCGGCCCGGGTTGTGGGCGGCGTCGAGCACCTCGCCGATCGTCGCGAACTCCCCGCCGTGCGGCGAGACGCAGACGTCGCGATCGCGCGGATCGGTGGTCGGCGCGGGGCGGGGGAAGCGCTCCGTGGGCAGCCGGTAGCTGTGGTCGTAGTAGCGCAGCAGCAGGCGGCAGGCCTCCTCGAGGTCGGCGGCGAGGTACTGCGCCTGCCCGTTGGGGCCCATGATCCGGTCGTAGCCGCCGATCCCGACGTTGTCGTCGGCCGAGACGCCGCCCGAGTAGTCGAGCGCCTGCTTGCCGGTGAGCACCATCGCGCCGTCGGGGGTCATGATCAGGATGCCGCGGGTGTGCATGAGCATCGTCGCCTCGGCGTTCCAGTACGGCTGGGCGCCGACGTTGATGCCGCAGACCACGACGTGGATCTCGCCGCCCCCCTGGGTGAAGGTGACGATCCGCCGCAGCACCCGCGAGATCCAGTCCATGTTCTCGGTGCCGCTGTCCATCGCGATCTTCGCGCCGGCCGAGAGCGCGAACCACTCGAGCGGCACGCCGAGCTCCTCGGCGAGGTCGAGGGCGGCGACGATCCGGCGGCACTCCGGCTCGGCGAGCGCGCCCATCCCGCGACTTCCGTCGCCGAGGACGATCACGCGCCGGATCCCCTCCGGGTAGCGCGGCGTGAAGTTGCGCACCACGCCGGCGACGATGTTGGCGGTGTTCTCCCCCCGCGGCCGCGTGACCGGCACGAGCTTGCCGCTCGCGTCGAGGTCGTGCTCGACGAAGTCGCCGTGCGGCCACCCCTTCGGCGCCTCCTCTTCGCCCGGGGCGAGCATCCGCACGAGCTCGTAGGCGTAGGTGAGGCCGCGGCGACGCAGCTCGACGACCTTCTGCTCGTACGGCGCCATCGGCGCGAGCGGTTCGAGCCGCGGCTTGCGGAAGCGCAGGCGCGGCCCGTGACCGCCGGGGTTCGAGATCTCCATCAGCAGATCTTCGGGCACGGCCGCGCCGGGGCGGGCGATCCGGGTGCGGAGCACGACTTTCTCGAGGCCGAGTCCTTCGATCTGCGGCATCATCCGCGCCGCGACGGCGTCGATCTCCTCGCGCGGGATGTAGACCGGCGGCCAGAGGAAGAGCATGAGCCGGTTCCACTGCGGCCGGCCGGCGACCGGCAGCGGGGCGAGGTAGCGGCGGATCGCGGCGAGCGCCTCGAGCGCGGTGTGCTCGAGGGCGGGCAGCTCGATGACACGGCCGGTGATGTCGCGGATCGGGGTGAGGTCCTGCACCTCGGCGAGCGCGAAGAGCCGCTCGTCCTTCGGGTTCGTGCGCGCCCGGCCCCGGAGCAGATAGATCCCCGGCGGGGCGTCGAGCCGCTCGAGGGCGAAGTTCGAGAGCCGCCAGAGCTGCAGCCGCTGGCCGAGCATCGGGTGGAGGCCGCGCTCGACCTCCGACTCGACGAGCTGCCCCGCCTCGTTCCGGCGGAAGGTGAAATGGCGGGTATCACGGGCGCGGAAGAGCGAGATCCCGATCCGGCGGACCGCCGCCGGGAAGTCGATCGCGGCGATCGCGGCGGCGAGCGCGGCGGTCGCCTCGCCGTCGGTGGCCGGCTCGGCCTCCTGGACGAAGAAGTCGCCGATGATCTCGGTCCGCTCTCCCGCGTAGGGCGCGCCGAGGCCGGCGAAGGTCGCGAGCGCGGCGCCGAGCGCCGCCGGCGAGGTGAAAGTGGCGAAGACGTGGACCCGGTTGCCGGCGTGGTCGTACTCGGCGTGGACCCACGGCTCCCCGGCTTCCTCGCAGCCGCCGAGCGTGGCGATCTTCCGGTCCCGGTAGTAGCGCCGCACGATCACCGCGAGCAGGTCGCACCGCAGCCGCGGCGGCGCCGAGCGGGCCTGCTCGACGAGCCATTCGTAGAGCGGCTGGGGGACGTCGGTGAGCGCGGCGATCTGCCGTTCGCGGCCGGCCTCGCTCGTCTCGCCGGCGAGCGCCGCGAGCGCGCGCTCGGCACCCGCCATCACCTGCCGCCGGGTGGCTTCGATGAACGGCCGGTCGAAGCGGTGGAAACGGACCTCGCGGGCGAGGTCGTAGACGTTCGGCTCACGCCCCCGCATCACCCGGATCAGGCGGTCGAGCAGGTCGCGCAGGCCCTCGCCGCCGCCCGCCCCCGCGGCCACCCGTTCGAGCAGCGCGAGCACCGGCGGCACGTGACGGCGCTGCCGCTGCTGGGCGCGGGCGATCCGGAAGAGCGCCTCCTCGAGCTCGGGTGTCGGATCGAGGCTGGCGACGCCGTAATGGGCCAGCGCCCGGCGCAGGCGGGCGAGGAACGGCTCGGGCAGCCCGGCGCCGCGGCGGCCGAGGTCGCGCAGATAGGTGAAGAGCGACTCCTCGACGCTGCGCGGCGAGGCCTCGTCGCTCTCCTCGTCGTCCTCGCGGCGGCGGAAGAGGGCGGCGAGGTCGGCGAAGATCGCGAGCCCGCGCTCGACCAGACCCTCGGTGCCCGGAGCGGCATCGGCGGCGGTGAGCAGCCGCGAGATCGCCTCCGGAGCGGCGTCGTAGCCGAGGAGGAAGCGGCAGAGCTCCTCGAGATCGCCGCCGGTGCGGGGATACGCCGCGTCGGCGAGCGGCTCGAGCGCGACGGCGGGGGTGGTCGCGAGCTCCTCGCCGGCGGGGCGAGCGAGCGGTTCGAGCACCAGCAGCGGCGCGCCGACCGCCACGGGCTGGTGGGGGTGGACGAGGAGCTCGCGCACCCGTCCGTCCGTCTCCGCGTTGACCGTCGTCTCGAGCTTCATCGCCTCGAGGACGACCAGCGGGGTGCCGGCTCGAACCTCCGTGCCGGGACGGACCGGGAGGCCGACGACCAGCGCCGTGGCCGGCGAGCGCACGAGCTGCCCTTCGCGGCGCACCACGCGGTGCGGCACGCCGTCGGCGAGGATGGTGCTGACGTCTCCCTCGGTCAGGGTGTGGATCTCGAAGCTGCGCATCCCGGCTTCGAGGCGGACGCCGCCGTCGGAGCGGTGGTGGAGTCGGGCGGTGATGCGCAGGTTGCCGCTCTCGAGGCGCCATTCGTCGTAGCCGAGCCGCTCGACGTGGAAGAGGTACGAGCGGCCGCGGTAGCGCAGCTCGACCCCGCGCGAGAGCTCCTCGGGAACCTCCGGCCGGCCGCGCGCCGCGGAGGCGAAGAACCGTTCCCGGGTCGCGGTGAGCTCGCCCGCGTGGGCGGCGATGGCGGCGTAGACGAGCGCCGCCTGGTCGCCGTGGCGGGAGAGCAGGTCGCCGTCGCTGGCGAGGGCCGCGACCGCGCTGCCGGGGAAGCGTTCGATCTCCCGGCCGCTGAGGAGGCGCGAGACGAACCCCTGGTCGGTGCCGCCGCCGGCGACGAGCACCACCGAACGGCGCACCGCGCCATGGAGACGGGCGATCGCCTCCGCCCGGTCCCGCCCCCAGGCCGAGAGGAGGGTGATCGCCCCGCCGCTGGTCGCGGGCAGCGTCTCCCCCTCGCGGGCGAGAGCCGCGGTGCGCAGGCCGGGACCGGAGGCGAGGCGGAGGACCGCCACCCGGCCGGGCGAGGGCGCGAAACCGTCCTCCGGGTCGAGCGCGGAGATGGCGGTGGCGAGCGCATGGCCGCGCACCGCGGTGAGGAGCGACGCGGTCGAGGCGCCGGCGGCGAGCTCGTGCGTGAGGCTTTCGAGATCGAGACCGGTGGCCGCTTCGAGCGCCGCGGCGGCCAGTGCCCCGCCGGTGCCCCGGCGCGGGGTGCCGGCCGTCACCTCCCCGGAGGCGAGGGTGAGCGGGACCTGCCAGAGGCCGACCGGCAGCTCGTGGTTGCGGGCCGCCTCCTCGGCGCGAAGGATCGCGACCCCGAGCAGGCCCGCCGGGATCCCCGGCGGGGGCGACTCGGCGAGCACGAGGCGGGAGTCGAGCCGTTCGGAGAGATCGACGAGACCGAGGATCCGGGGCCCGTCCTGATCGATGGCGACGGCCGCGCCGAGGCGGCGGGGGGTAGCGGGCTCGCTCACTGGGTGCTCCTCATCGCCGCGAACGGCGCCAGATCGTCCGGGGCCACGGGCTGTGGCCGTTCGACGGTTCGATAGCCCTCGACGCCCACGAGCACGCGGCCCGAGCCGTCCACCACCCAGGCGTCGACCGGCTCTTCCGGTCCGGACGGGCTCACCACCGCGTGCAGCCCGGGCTCTTCGGCGGCGGGGGAGAAGAGGCGCAGGCGGTCGATCCGGTAGGGAAGACCGAACCGGCCCTCGTGCGCGAGCTCCTCGATCCCCGCGGCCTGGAAG
>JAAYLR010000191.1 GCA_012521815.1 Acidobacteriota bacterium | reverse complement strand
GAGGGCTCATCGTCCCCTCTCCTTGCGCGAAGCGCCCCGCCGTGAACGGACGGGGCGCTTCCGGAAACAGTCGCAACGGCTGCGTGCGGGCGGGTTCGAGGCGTTCACGCCCCCGAGACTACACCCAGCCGCGATCGCGGCAGGCCTGCGCGACCCGGTTGATCGAGATCACGTAGGCCGCGTCGCGCATGTAGAGCTTGCGCTTCTCGGCCAGGTCGGCCACCGCCTCGTAGGCGACCGTCATCGCGTTGTCGAGCTTGGTGAGCACCTCGTCCTTCGGCCAGAAGAAGTTGGTGTTGCTCTGCACCTGCTCGAAGTAGCTGCAGGTGACGCCGCCGGCGTTGGCGAGGAAGTCCGGGATCAGATAGATCCCGCGCTTCTGGATCACCTCGTCGGCCTCCGGCGTGGTCGGCCCGTTGGCCCCCTCGGCGATCATCCTGACCTTGGCGTGGATCTTCTCCACGTTGTCGCCGCGGACCTGGTTCTCCAGCGCCGCCGGGATGAGGATGTCGACCGGCTGCTCGATCCAGGCGTCGCCCGGCAGCACCTCGTAGCCGAGCTCCTTGGCCTTCGCCTTGTCGATGCCGCCGAAGCGGTCGGTGATCCCGGTGAGCTCCTCGATGTCGATCCCGTCCTTCTTGCGGAAGGAGTAGGAGGCCTGGTCGGCGTGATCCCAGGAGGAGCAGCAGGTCACGGTGCCGCCGAGGCTCTGGTAGAGACGGATCGCGAACTGCGCGACGTTGCCGAAGCCCTGGACGCTGGCGGTGGTCGTCTTCGGATCGATGTTGAGCCGCTTGAGCGCCTCGCGCACCGTGTAGATCACGCCGAAGCCGGTGGCCTCCTTGCGGCCGAGCGAGCCGCCCATCCCGACCGGCTTGCCGGTGATGAAGCCGGGGTAGTGGCCGCCGTGGATCGCCTCGTACTCGTCGAGCATCCAGAGCATGTGCTGGGCGTTGGTCATCACGTCCGGCGCCGGGACGTCCTGCAGCGGGCCGACGTTGCGCGCGAGCTGCCGTACCCAGCCGCGGCAGATCCCCTCCTGCTCGCGCAGCGAGAGGTTGTGCGGGTCGCAGATCACGCCGCCCTTGCCGCCGCCGAGCGGGATGTCCACGACCGCGCACTTCCAGGTCATCCAGGTGGCGAGCGCGCGCACCGTGTCGATCGTCTCGTGCGGATGGAAGCGGTTGCCGCCCTTGGCGGGGCCGCGCGCGTCGTTGTGCTGGACGCGGAAGCCGCGGAACACCTTCGTGGTGCCGTCGTCCATCTTCACGGGGATCGCGAAGCTGTACTCGCGCATCGGCCAGCGCAGCAGCTCGCGCGTCGGCTCGTCGAGGTCGAGGACGGCGGCGACCTTGTCGAACTGGGCCTGCGCCATCGCGAACGCGTTCACACCCTTGGTGGCCATCGGATCTCCTTACGCCTCTGGCGTGGAAAAGAAAGGAGGGCCTGCCCGGCCGGCGACCCGGCCAGCCACGGGCGGGCTCGTCCCCGCTCCCATCATGCCCTTTCCCCGCCCGCCGGGCTCCGCCCCGTTGGGTAGGCCCGGGCGGGCCGGTGCGGCATCCGCTTCGCCGCTTGCCCGAAACCGGGCGGCCTCCGTAAGCTCGGAGCCGTCCTCCCGGACCCACGGATCGCCCCGGCGCGCCACCGCGCACGCCGCCGGCCCGGGGAGTGAACGGCGAGGACAGAGATCCACCTCGCGCGACCCGTCGCGCCAGCCTCCGGGCGGGGCAAGACGCGGAAGCGCGGCCGGCAGCGCGAGGGGAGGGAGGCGCTCCATGCAGTACCGGCTCGGTCTCGTGCTCTCCGGCGGCGGCATCCGCGCCGTCGCCCAGGCGGGGGTGCTCGCGGCGCTCGCCGAGGAGGGGATCGCCCCCGACTGCATCTCCGGCACCAGCGCCGGGGCCCTCGTGGGGGCGCTGCACGCCACCGGCCGCACCCCGCTCGAGATCGTCGACTTCTTCGCGCAGCGCAGCCCCTTCAAGCTCACGAACTTCGCCCTGCGCAAGCCCGGGTGGCTCGACACCGACAAGATCGTCGCCGACTTCCGCCACTCGTTCCCCGACGATTCGTTCGCCGCGCTCGACCGGCGCCTCTTCGTCACCGCCACCGACCTCGTGCGCGCCCGCGTCGAGGTCTTCGCCGCCGGGCCGCTGATCCGGCCGCTCGTCGCCTCCTCGGCGGTCCCGTTCGCCTTTACCCCGGTCGCGATCGACGGGCGCCTCTTCGCCGACGGCGGAATCCTCAACAACTTCCCCGTCGAGCCGCTCCTCGGCCTCTGCGACACTCTCCTCGGGATCCACGTCAGCCCGCTCCCGCGGCTCGCCGCCCGGGAGCTCGGCAGCTCGCTCGCGGTCGCCCAGCGCGCCTTCGAGG
>JAAYLR010000190.1 GCA_012521815.1 Acidobacteriota bacterium | reverse complement strand
GGAGAAGATGTGGCCGATGTGCGGCAGATCGTTGACGTAGTAGATCGGGGTGGTGACGTAGAAGTGTCCCATCGCTTCCTCGCAAATGTTCACTCTACCAGCGCCGGCTCCCATCTCCGGGGACCAGATGCGGCCGCCTGGAGACGATCAGCCGGGGGCGAGCTCGGTGGCCGCGAAGCGGTAGAGCTGCCCGCAGAAGGCGCACTCCGCCACGATCTCTCCGGAGGCCGCGACGAGCTCGTCGCGGTCGCCCGGCGGCAGCAGTCGCAGCTTGCCGAGCAGCTCGTCGCGGTGGCAGCGGCAGCCGAAGCGCAGCGGCTGCCGGCCGAGCTCGTCATGGTCGAGGCCGGCGAGCACCGCCTCGGCGAGCGCCGGCAGGCCTCCCTGCTCGAGCCGCCGGCTGACCCCCTCGAGCGCCCGGAGGTTCCGTTCGAGGGGCGCGATCGCCTCCTCGCGGGCGTCGGGGAGGAGCTCGACGAGCATCCCGCCGGCGGCGGCCACGCCCTCGGGGCAGGCCAGCACCCCCAGCAGCACCGCCGAGCGGGTCTGCTCGCTCTGCTCGAGGTAGTGCGCGAGATCGAGACCGATCTCGCCGGTGACCAGCTCCACCTGGCTCTCGAAGCTCCCCCAGCGCGGGCTCTCGCGCCGTACCTTCAGGACCCCGCGGCCGATCGCCGCGGCGATCCCGAGCCCCTCTCCCGCCGCGGTCTCGACCCGCGGGTTGCCGACGAAGCCGCGCAGATTGCCCGCGTCGTCGATCTCGGCCACGACCGTTCCGAGCGGGCCGTCACCGCGCACCTCGAGCACCAGCCGGGCCCAGGCGCGGGTGGAGAGGAACATCAGGAGCGCCGCGCCGCCGAGCGCCCGGCCGAGGGCGGCCGCCGCCACCGGCGAGAGGTCGTGACGCACCCGCGCCTCCTCCACCACCCCGCGGAGGTCGGCGACCGCCCAGCGCACGTCGCCCCGCCCCGCGAGCCCGTGCACCAGCTCGCCGCGCCAGCTCGGCAGCGGGCTCATCGCCGCCGGTGGCGGCCGTCGAGATGGAGGTCCGGATCGCGCCGCTCGCCCATGGCGGCGAAAGCTACCACGCCCCCCGCTCGCGCAGCGAAACCCAGCGCCCCACGCCGCCGAGGACGAGGTGATCGACGAGCCGCACGCCGACCGTCTCTCCCGCCTCCGCGAGCCGTCGGGTGAACGCCAGATCCTCCGCGCTCGGGCTCGGATCGCCGCTCGGATGGGTGTGGAAGAGGATGAGCCCGGCCGCGCCGAGCAGCAACCCCTCGCGCAGCAGCTGGCGCGGCTCGACCGCGGCCCGGGAGAGCGCCCCGCGGAAGAGCTCCCGGTCGGCGACGAGGCGGTTGCGCACGTCGAGGTAGAGCGCCCCCATCACCTCCTGGTCGCGGACCGCATAGCGCAGCGCGAGATAGCTGGCCACCGCGGCCGGATTTGCGAGCGGCGGCCGGTCCCCGAGCTCGCGGCGCGCGAGACGCCGCCCGACCTCAGCGGCGGCGAGCAGCGTGGCCGCCTTCGCCGGTCCCAGACCCCGCTGCGCGAGGGTGGCCGGGGCGGCCACCGCCAGGCCGGCGAGCCCCCCGTTCGCCGCGAGGACCTCCCGGGCCATGGCGAGGGCCGAGGTACCGTTGCGCCCGGTGCGCAGGAGGACCGCGATCAGCTCCGCGTCGCCGAGGCTCCGGGCGCCGTGCGCGAGCAGCCGCTCGCGCGGCCGTTCGTCGGCCGGCAGCTCCCGGATGAGCTCGGCCGCCACGTTCACGGCGCGATCCACCTCCCGAGCCGCGGCAGCTCCTCCGCCGCCGAGCCGGCCAGCCGCAGGTTGGCGAGCGGCGAGAGCGGGGTCGTCCTCGGGTTGATCTCGACGACGAACGCTCCCGCGCGCGCGGCGACCTCGATCAGACCCGCGGCCGGGTAGACCTCGGCCGAGGTCCCCGCCACGACGAAGAGGTCCGCAGCCGCCGCCGCGCGGTCGGCGCGGGCGAGAGCGTCGTACGGCAGCGCCTCGCCGAACCAGACGACGTCGGGACGGAGCCGCCCGCCACAGTCGCAGCACGGCGGCGTGCCGGGACAGGTCATCGCCTCGGCCATCGCCAGATACCGGCCGCAGCGCGTGCAGCGCGCCCGCAGCAGGCTCCCGTGGAGCTCGAGCGGTTCGCGACTGCCCGCCCGCTGGTGGAGTCCATCGACGTTCTGCGTCACGACCGTCAGAGACGCGAACCGGTCCTCCCACCTTGCAATCTCGAGATGACCGGCGTTCGGCGCCGCCGCTGTCGCCGCCCGGAACCGCGCCGCGTACCACCCCCAGACCACCTCCGGCCGCGTGGCGAACGCCTCCGGCGTCGCCAGATCCTGAGGCCGATAGCGGGCCCAGTGGCCGTCGGCGTCCCGGAAGGTCGCGAGCCCGCTCGCCGCCGAGAGGCCGGCTCCGGAGAGGACGACCACGTGGAGCGGACCCCGCTGCAGCCGGGCGGCCAACTGCGGTGGCGGCGATCCGGCCTCTTCGGCAACGCTGCGGTCGTTCTGCCGCTCGACTCTCTCGCTCATCTTCTGCCTCCACGATCCGCTTCCGGCCGGATCGCTGTCACGACCGGTTGCCCCTCCGGTATTATGGTCCGGGCATTCCCCAAGAACGGAGCGTCCGTGACCACGCTGCCCCTCGATTCGCCTCCGGCTCCGCGCGGCTCCTCGCCGCGGGATGCCGGGGCGATCTGTCTCTGGCGGCCGCTGCCGTTCTTCGCCACTCTGACCCGCAAG
>JAAYLR010000189.1 GCA_012521815.1 Acidobacteriota bacterium | reverse complement strand
GCACTGTTCCGCACAGTCGAGTATCGTGCCCGCGATTTCCTGGTGTAGCGCCCGCGATTTCCTGGACAGCCTCGTGACTGTGTATTCAAGCTGCGGTCGCGAGTGCCATGAAGGCGGCACGGACCTCGGCTGGGGCCCGGTAGTCATGCCGCTCGAGTCGCCAGCGATGGTGGTAGCGCCCGCGGAAGTCGGCGAGCGCAGCGCCCGCTGGCGATTCGGCCACCGATCCCGACGAGGTCGAGAGCCGCCGGCGGCGGCTCACCTGGTCCCGGCTCATCCGCAAGGTCTACGAGCTCGACCCGCTGCTCTGCCCTTGCTGCGGATCGCAGCTCGAGATCGTCGCCTTCGTGGTCGACTGGGTCTCTCTCCGGCGCCTGCTGACCCACCTGGGCTTCGCGCCCCAACAGCCGGAGCCCTTCGCCCACGCGCCGCCCCACGACACGGAACCCCGCCGCGCTCACGCCTGATCCGCCCGACACGCTCCGGGTTCGCTCGAGCTCTTGCCCCCCTACGCGAGAAGAGCCGGGCAGCGGTCGTCACTCACCCGGCGCTCGACGAGTCTCACTCCTCTTCGGCGCCCCGGGTCCTCTCAAGCCCGGGGACCTCCGTCCAGGCGGGCTCCAACTCGTCCCAGGCGAGAAGGAAGAGGCCGTCCCGCGCGCGCGCCGCGGCCAGCACGAGCCCGTCGGCCGTCGCCGCCATGGTGCGAATCCTCTCCGGCTGGTCGATCGTGACGCGCACCCGCCGGACGTCGCCCGAGCTGCCGTCGATGCGGTCGAGGGCCCAGTCCCCGCCTCCCCGCAGCTGCAGCAGGAGGAAGGCGTCGCCCGCCCACGTGGTCATTGCTCGCACCAGTGGGCTCGGCATCGCGATCGCGTCCGTGATGCGCTCGGGCCGCACCCCCGTCGCCACGAGCTGGTCCTCCAGCCGCTTCTGAGCCTCGGCGCTCGCCTCGGCCGGCTCACGCACTTGCGGATCGATCACCTCTATCACCTTGCTGCCGGCGGGCGACAGCTTGCGAACGGCGTAGGCGAATTCGTCGGCCACCCAGACTCGGCCCTTCGCGTCGGCGGCGATCACGACACTCGACGTGAGGGCGAGCTCCGTGTCCGTGCGGCTCGCCTCTTCCGCTTCCGGAAGGTTCAGCAGCGGCCGCCACTCCGAGCCCGAGAGGGTCCACAGGAGCGGAGGCTCGTCTCGCTCTCGCTCGGGGAACATGTCGAGCATCGCAGCAGACAGGACCGTCCCGACGAGCGGATCGTCTCCCGCGAGGAGAACCAGGTCGGCCGGCACGGGAGGTTTCGGAAGCAGCTTCCCTTCCTCGCCCTCGAAGAGCACGAGCGCGCCGGAAGAGGTGTTCACCAGCCAGCAGCAGCCGTCGCTCGAGAGCGCCGGCAGAAACGGTGGTCGCGTCGTCTCGACGGTCTTCAGGGCACCGGCCTCGTGCAGACCCGAGGTCCCCTCCAGCGCGAAGAGCTCGAGACGTTGGGTGAGCACCCGTGCCCGGCCCTTGGCATCCGCACGCACCGCCTGTGCGCCGTCCCCGGGCACGACAAACGGCAGCCGCACGGCGCGGATGGCCGGCCTTTCGTCGCTTGCCGCCGGAGGCGGTGGCGTCGCCGCGGCCGCGGAAGCGACGAAGAGCAC
This sequence comes from Acidobacteriota bacterium, assembly GCA_012521815.1. Lineage (GTDB taxonomy): Bacteria > Acidobacteriota > Thermoanaerobaculia > Multivoradales > JAGPDF01 > JAAYLR01. Next base: position 8,945 of record JAAYLR010000189.1, on the reverse strand, counting down.
GACCAGAAAAGCCTGCGCGATTCGTCTCATGTCCACCCTCGTCAACACTGGTAGTAGAGCCGCCCAGTCACTCGACCGGTCTCGTCGTCCACGTACACGCATACGCCGTGGCAGCTGTAGGCATCCGTGATCTCCACGCAGTAGTACCAAGCGGGCGCCGGCCCAGGAAGAGCACCGAGTGCGGCGGCGAGGAACAACAGGGCAAACAAGGTCTTTCGCACGCTTTCCTCCTTCATGTAGTCGTGATATCGGCATTCTACCCCCCCCCCGGAACTCGTCAAGGCACGAATCGCGTTGACGATCACTTACTCAGCTTGACCCCGGCGCAGCCCTCCCGGGAGGCCGATTGCGGCGCCAGCGCTCTCCAGGGCGCGATCTCTGCGGTCACGCGCCCCTCACCCCTGCCGCCGCACCATCTCCGCGATCCAGACCGGGGCGAAGGGGGTAGTGCAGCCCTTCGAGACCGGGTAGTCGGGGTAAACCCCGAGCCGCTCGCCGATCGCGACCACGCGCTCGCGCAGCACCGGGACGTGGATGCCGATCCCGGCGAGGCAGAAGTCCATCGTCCGCCGGCACGCTCCGGGTTCGCTCGACTCTGGCCCCCCCCCCTACGCGAGAAGAGCCGGGCAGCTGCCGTTCCGAGCCTGTCCTCGGCTACTCCTCCCGGCTCGGTTCACCAGGACGCCGCGCACCGCGAACCCTTTGGCGCGTCCTACGCTCGCGCCAGAAAGCAATTTCCTACACGGCTACCATCGCCTGCATCGAAGCCGATCGCGACCACCTGCGGTACGTGGTGCAGGAGTGGGTGGAACAACCGGGCACGAACTACGGCCTGGTGTTGGTCGGCGCCGATGAGACCATGAACTGCGACCACGGCAAGAAGGGCATCCGCGTGCTGTGCGACCTCAAGCTGGAGGTGGAGACGCGGCCGTAAGTGGCGGATTGGGAGTCTCGACCGCTATTTCGTGACGCCCCTGAAGGCCGCCGGTGACGGGGTGACGCGTGAAAGAGAGCAGAGCGGCTATTCAGGGTGAGGAGCAGAAGGTAAAGCGGAGCTGATGGTGAACTCGTCCTGCTCTACCCCGGCGTCGGCGAGGAGGCGATCTTCGAGCGTTCCATCGGGCCAACAGCCGAAGACGTAGACGTGAATTCGCTCATCCCCTTCGGGTCGCGGTGCGATCGTGATCGTCGCCTGTCCACCTGCGAGCGGTTCGACCGTGAGAAGGGCTGCGTCCGGTGATCCCTGGAGCACGGAGCTCTCCCAGGCCGCTCCTTCCTGGGTGGAGCGGAACGCCGAGTCGAGAGCGACCACCAGGAGCGAGTGGCTCGGCTCCGAGTAGATCCGAATCGCCCGCGTCGCGATGGGGCCCGCCTCGAGAGAGAGCTTCAGGTATCCAGCCGGGGTCTTCGTGCCCGACAGCTGGTAGCCGAGGATGAGCTCCCCGGGCTGAGCGGAGTCCAGGTACGGAGCACACGACTCGCCGCGTGCTGCCGAACCGCAGAGCACGAAAACGCACGACAACGCCAGCGCCGACCACCACGCTCGCCTCATATGTGCCTCCCTTCAAGCTGCGATTTTCCGCGCGTCCGAGTTGGATCATTCCTCTCGAGGCCACGTCCGGTCAAGTGGTCAACCGTCCACCGAAGCGGGGCAAGTCTCCGAATGAAGAAAGCGGCCGGAAAGGTCGTCCTTTCCGGCCGCGGGTGGTGCGGGGGGAGGGTGGCGTCTACTTCGCGGTGAAGCCCTGCTCGCGCAGTGCCGCCTGGGCGGCGGCGAGGCGGGCGATCGGGACGCGGAAGGGGGAGCAGGAGACGTAGTTGAGGCCGATGCGGTGGCAGAAGTCGATCGACTTCGGATCGCCGCCGTGCTCGCCGCAGATGCCGATCTCCATCCCCGGCCGCTGCCGGCGGCCGAGCTCGACGCCCATCGCCATCAGCTTGCCGACCCCCTCCTCGTCGATCGAGGCGAACGGGTTCTCGGCGAGGATGCCGCGCTCGAGGTACTCCATGAGGAACCCCTTCTCGGCGTCGTCGCGGGAGATCGCGTAGGTGGTCTGCGTCAGGTCGTTGGTGCCGTAGGAGAAGAACTGCGCGAAGCGCGCGAGCTGGTCGGCAGTGAGCGCGGCACGCGGGATCTCGACCATCGTCCCGAACTTGTACGCCACCTCGATCCCCTGCTCGGCCATCACCTTCCGCCCCTCCTCCTCGAGCGCCGCCTGCTGCATCTCGAGCTCGCGCCAGTGGCCCGCGAGCGGGATCATGATCTCCGGGTGGACGTCGACGCCGTCCCTGGCGCACTGGCAGGCGGCCTCGAAGATCGCCCGCACCTGCATCCGGGTGAGCGCCGCGAGGTGGATGCCGAGCCGCACGCCGCGCAGGCCGAGCATCGGGTTCGCCTCGTGGAGCCGCTCGACCGCCGCGAGGAGCTGCTTCTTCTCGGCGATCTTCGCCGGGTCGGCGCCGTCGCGCTCGAGCGCCGCGACCTCGAGCGCCAGCTCGAGCTGTCCGGGCAGGAACTCGTGCAGCGGCGGATCGATCAGGCGCACGATCACCGGCAGTCCGTCCATCGCCCGGAAGAGGCCGTCGAAGTCGGCCCGCTGGTACGGCAGGAGCTCGTCGAGGCAGGCGGCGACCACCTCCGGATCCTGCTTGTGGAGGATCATCCGCTGCACGTGCGGCAGCCGCTGGGTGTCGAAGAACATGTGCTCGGTGCGGCAGAGGCCGATCCCCTGCGCCCCGTACTCCCGCGCCCGCGTCGCGTCGGCCGGGTAGTCGGCGTTGGCCCAGACCTGGAGGCGCCGCTTCTCGTCGGCCCAGCCGAGCAGCCGGCTCAGGTACGGATCGTTGATGTCCGGCACCACGGTGTCGAGTTTCGTCGCGAAGACCTCGCCGGTGTTGCCGTCGATCGAGACCCAGTCCCCCTCGACGAGCTGCCGCTCGCCGACCCGGATCGTGCGCTTCTCGAGATCGATCTCGAGCGCCGCCACGCCGACCACCGCCGGCTTGCCGAACTGCCGGGCGACGAGCGCCGCGTGGCTCGTGCGGCCGCCGCGGCTGGTGAGGATCCCCTTCGCCGCGAGCATGCCGTGGACGTCGTCCGGCTTCGTCTCCGGACGCACCATGATCACCGCCCGCCCCTCCTTCGCCCACTGCTCGGTGCGGTCGGCGTCGAGCACGATCTGCCCCACCGCGGCGCCGGGGGAGACGTTGAGCCCGATCGCCAGCCGGTCGCCGGCCCTGATCGCCCGCTCCACCTGCACCCGGTCGTACTGCGGGTGGAGGAAGAAATCGACCTGCTCGGGGGTGATGCGGAGCACCGCCTGCTCGGGCGTGATCAACCCCTCGTCGACCATGTCGACGGCGATCCGGACCGCCGCCTGCGCGGTGCGCTTCGCGTCCCGCGTCTGAAGCATCCAGAGCTTGCCGCGCTCGATCGTGAACTCCACGTCCTGCATCTCGCGGTAATGCTGCTCGAGCCGCTCGCAGACCTGCTCGAACTCCGCCCACGACCCGGGCATCTCCTCCTTGAGGAGCTCGATCGGTTTCGTCTGCCGGATCCCGGCGACCACGTCCTCGCCCTGCGCGTTGATGAGATAGTCGCCCTCGATCTGGTTCTCGCCGGTGGCGCCGGAACGGGTCATCGCCACGCCGGTGGCCGAGTCGTTGCCGAGGTTGCCGAAGACCATCGTGCAGATGTTCACCGCGGTGCCGAGGTCGTGCGCGATCTTCGCCGCCTTCCGGTAGTCGAAGGCGCGCTTGCCGTTCCAGCTCCTGAAGACCGCCTCGGTGGCGAGCCGGATCTGCGTGATCGGATCCTGCGGGAACTCCTCGCCGGCATGCTTCCGCACGATCTCCTTGAACTCGGCCGTGACCGCCTTCCAGGCCGCGGCGTCGAGCTCGGAGTCGGTCTCGACTCCGGCCTTCTTCCGGGCCGCGGTGAGGACCTCCTCGAACGGCTCGTCGGGCACCCCCATCACGACCGAGCCGAACATCTGGATCAGGCGCCGGTAGCTGTCGTAGGCGAACCGCTCGTCGCCGGTGAGCTTCGCCATCCCCTCGACGACCGCGTCGTTCATGCCGATGTTGAGGACGGTGTCCATCATCCCCGGCATCGAGAACTTCGCGCCGGAGCGGCAGGAGACGAGGAGCGGGTTGGCCGGATCGCCGAACCGCTTGCCGGTCTGCCCCTCGAGCCGCGCGAGCGCCGCGGCCTCCTCCTCCCAGAGGCCCGGCGGGAAGCTCTCGCCAGCCGCGAGATAGGCGTTGCAGGCGGCGGTCGTGACCGTGAAGCCCGGCGGCACCGGCACCCCGATCCGCGTCATGTCGGCGAGGTTCGCCCCCTTGCCCCCGAGCAGCCCCCGCAGCCCGTCCCAGCTCCCCCCGGCCGCGGCCTCGGCGGCCGGCAACTCGTCGAACCCATAGACCCACTTCTCGCTCATCTCACTCTCCTGATTCGGGCCACGGCGGAGCGTCACGAAGCCGCCGGGCAGCTGCCATCGTTGCTCGGGTTGTTGAACCGTCCGCCGCGGAAGATCCTCTCCGGGTCGGAGGCGGACGTCCGATTATTCTATGCCGGTCGCGGCCCGCCGGCCAACCCGAAAGCGCCCGTGTCGCGCTCAGGCGCTCCGCGACTCCCCCTTCTCCACCACCATCTCCGTGAGCACCGCCACCCGCGCGAGCTGCTCGCCCAGGCCGCGCAGGAGGGCGAGGCGGTTGGCGCGGATCTCCGGATCGGGATCCATCACCAGGACCTCGACGAAGAACCGCTCGAGGAGATCCGCGAGCCGGGAGATCCGCTGGAGGCTCCGGCCGTAGTCGCCGGCGGCGAGGTCGGCGTCGAGCCCCGCGGCGAGCTCCTCGCTCGCCCGGCCAAGCTCGGACTCCACGCCCGGGGCGAGCCGGTCGGCCCGGAGCGGCGCCGCCGCGGTGCCGCGGGTGATGTTGGCGATCCGCTTCGCGGCGAGGACCACGGCGAGGAAGCCGGGCTGCTCGCGGCCCGCCTGCAGGGCCGCGACCCGCCGGCGCAGATCGGGCAGGCTCGCCCAGCCGGCCGCGAGCCCCGCCTCGATCTCGTCGTAGGCGTGACCGGCGAGCGCGAGCTGATGCCGGATCCGTTCCGCGAAGAAGGTCGTGAGCGTCTCCATCCGGCCCGCCGCGGCGGCCGGCAGGAGGTCGCCGTAGAGCGCGACCGCCTCGGGCAGGAGCGGCTGGATGGCGAGCGGGATCTCCCCTTCCAGCAGGATCCGCACCACCCCCTGCGCCGCGCGGCGGAGGCCGAACGGGTCGCGGCTGCCGGTCGGCACCAGCCCGAGCCCGAAGAAGCCGACGAGGGTGTCGAGCCGGTCGGCCAGCCCGACGAGGCGGCCGGCGCGCCCGCGCGGGATCGCCTCCTCCGGCGAGGCGGGGCGGTACTGGTCGTAGATCGCCTGCCAGACCGCCCCGGGATGCCCCTGCTCCCGGGCGTAGATGCCGCCGACGACCCCCTGCAGGTCGGTGAGCTCCTTGACCATCTCGGTGGTGAGGTCGGTCTTGAGCAGCCGCGCCGCGGCGAGGGCGGCCGGCCGTTCCTCCGTCCAGCCGAGGAGCTCGGCGAGGCGGCCGGCGAGGCGCTCGAGGCGCTCGCTCTTCGCCGCGTAGCTGCCGAGCCGCTCGTGGAAGGCGAGGCTCCGGAGGCGCTCCGTTCGCCCGGCGAGCGGGGTCTCGGCATCCTTCCGGGCGAAGAACTCGGCGTCGGCGAGCCGTGCCGCGACCACCCACTCGTTGCCGGCGCGCACCCGCCCCACCGGATCGTCCGGGCGGTCCATGACGGTGAGGAAGAGGGGCAGCAGCGCGCCTTCGCGCTCCACGGTGAGCGCGCTCTGGTGGTCGCGGAGGCTCGCGGTGAGCACCTCCCGCGGCAGGGCGAGGAAGCGGGGGTCGAAGGCGCCTTCGAGCACGCCGGGGATCTCGCAGATCGCGGCGAGCTTGTCGAGGAGCGGCTCGTCGGTGACGAGCTCCCCGCCCGCCGCCGCCGCCCGCTCCCGCATCCCGGCGAGCAGCCGCTCGCGGCGCTCGGCGACCTCGACGACCACCCCGCGGGCGGCGAGCTCGCGGCGGTAGCTCTCCCAGCCGCCCACCCGGAACGGCTCCGGGCTGAGCGTCGCGTGCCCCACGGTCGTGTCGCCCGCGGCCACGTCGAAGAGGGAGAACGGCACCACGGCGCCGTCGAGGAGGGCCACGATCCCGTGCACCGGGCGGACCCAGGGACCCGTCCCCTCCCCCCAGCGCATCGTCTTCGCCCACGCGAGGCCGGTGAGCAGCCGCGGCAGGAGCTCGGCGAGCACCTCGGCGACCGGCCGGCCGGGCAGGTGCCGGGTGGCCGCGAGGTACTCCCCCTTCTCCGTCTCGCGCCGGCGGAGCGCGCCGACCTCGACGCCGCAGCGGCGGGCGAACCCCTCGGCCGCCGGGCTCGGGGAGCCGTCGGGGCGGAAGGCGGCCTTCACCGGCGGCCCGAGCAGCTCCTCGTCGCGGTCCGGCTCCCGCGCGCTCAGCCCGGTGAGCACGAGCACGAGCCGGCGCGGGGTGAAGGTGGAGAGCACCGACGCCGGCGGGAGCCGGCGGGCCATCAGCTCCTCGAAGAGCCGGCTCGCGAGCTCCTGGGTGGCCGGCGGCAGCATCCGGGCCGGGATCTCCTCGGTCCGGACCTCGAGCAGGAACTCACCGCTCCCCATCGTGCACCTCCCCGGCGGCGAGCAGGGGGAACCCGAGCCGCTCCCGGCTCGCCAGGTATTCGGCGGCGCAGGCGACCGCGAGATCGCGCACCCGCTTCATCAGCCCCACCCGCTCGGTCACCGACACCGCGCCACGGGCGTCGAGGAGGTTGAACAGGTGGGAGCACTTGAGCGCGCATTCGTAGGCCGGCAGGACGAGCGCCGCCTCGAGGCAGCGGCGCGCCTCCCGCTCCCAGCCTTCGAACTGCTGCTGGAGGAGGGCGATGTCGGCGACCTCGAAGGCGTAGCGCGACGCCTCCACCTCCTCCTGGTGGCGCACCTGCCGGTAGGTCGGCCCGCCGGGGACCCAGCGGATGTCGTAGATCGAGCGCTCGAGCCCGAGAAACATCGTGATCCGCTCGAGCCCGTAGGTGATCTCGCAGGAGATCGGCGCGAGGTCGATCCCGCCAGCCTGCTGGAAGTAGGTGAACTGGGTGATCTCCATCCCGTCGAGCATCACCTGCCAGCCGACGCCCCAGGCGCCGAGGGTGGGGGCCTCCCAGTTGTCCTCCTCGAAGCGCAGGTCGTGGACGGCGAGGTCGATCCCCATCGCCTCGAGGCTCCTGACGTAGAGCTGCTGCACGTCGGCGGGGGCCGGCTTCAGGATCACCTGGAACTGGTAATGCTTGTGGAGGCGGAACGGGTTGTCGCCGTACCGCCCGTCGGCGGGGCGCCGGGAGGGCTGGACGTACGCCACCCGCCACGGCTCCGGCCCGAGCACCCGCAGGAAGGTGTCCGGCGCCATCGTGCCCGCGCCCACCTCCAGGTCGAGCGGCTGCTGCAGGACGCAGCCGGCGTCGGCCCAGAACCGGGACAGGGCGAGGATCAACTCCTGGAAACTCCGCATGCCTCCCTCCGTTGCCTGCGCTTCAAACCGTCCCGAGCGTGCGCATCATCACCTCGTAGCTGCGCAGCTCGTGCTGGAGAAAGTGCCGCCGCACCGCCGCCGCCAGCCGCTCGACGGCGGCGAGGTCGGTCTCCGTGACCCCCTCCCCCGCCAGCTGACCGAGAGGGGACCGCGCCGCCGCCGCGAGGAAACGCAGCGCCCCCGGCGCCACCGCCTCCCCCTCCTCGCCGCCGCAGGAGGCGCAGACCAGCGACTCGCCGCCCCCTACCAGTCGGGACCCGGCGGCGAGCGCGCCGCCGCAGCCGGGACAGGGGGACGCGAACGGGAAGACCCCCGCCAGCCGCAGCAGCCAGACCTCGAAGTACCGCGTCGCGAGCGCCGGCTCGACGCCGGAGAGGAGCGCCGCCACCGTCGAGTCGAGCAGCCGGAAGAGGAGCTCCTGCGGCTCGCCCTCCGGGGCGAAGGCGCGTACCGACTCGGCAAGGTAGCTCGCCGCGAGCACCCCTTCCAGGGAGGCCAGGAGCGCGTCGGCCGCCCGGAGCGTCTCCACGCTCGTGATCCGCACCAGCTCGCGGCCCTCCTTCTCGAGCCACTGCAGATCGACCCGCGAGAGCAGCTGGAGCTGACCGGCGTGGCGACTGTAGCGGCGCCGCGCACCCCGCGCAACCCCCCGCAGCACCCCCGCCTCGCGGGTGAGAAAGGCGACGATCCGGTCGGCGTCGCCGAGCGGCTGGACGTCGAGGATCAGCGCCTCGGCCCGCCGGAAGCGCACCGGAACCCCCTCGCCACGGCGCGGCGCACTAGCGGCCGCCGCCGGCCAGATGTCCGGCCAGCCAGGTGGCGAGGCCGAAGTAGATCAGGATGCCGGAGATGTCGGTGGCGGCGCCGAGCAGCGGCCCCGAGGCGACGACCGGATCGACGCCGAGGCGCCGCAGCAGCGGCGGCAGCAGCGCGCCGAGAACCGCCGCCACGGTGAGCGCGAGGAAGAGCGCGAGCCCGACGACGAGGCCGAAGAGGGGGCTGCGCTCGAGCAGCGCCGCGAGCGCCCCGAGCAGGAGCGCGCAGCCGGCGCCGAGGATCGCCCCCACCCCCGCCTGCCCGAGCACGAACGCCCCCACCCCCCGGTCGCCGTCGGCGTACCGGCCCGAGACGAGCCGGCGCACGGCGACCGTCGAGGTCTGGGCGCCGATCGCTCCCCCGAGCCCCATGATCACCGGCACGAAGGCGAGCAAGGAGAGCAGCTCCACGAGCCCGGCCTGGAACCGGGCGAGCAGGAGACCGGTCGCGAGCAGGAGGACCGTGGCGACGAGGAGCGCCGGCAGCCGGTAGCGGGCGATCCGCAGCGGGTG
>JAAYLR010000188.1 GCA_012521815.1 Acidobacteriota bacterium | reverse complement strand
GCCGCCGGCGAAGGGCCGCCGCTGGATCGCGGCTGGCACGTGGTGCGGCCGGGTGACACCCTCGAAGGGATCACCGCCTACTACCTCGGCAGCCCCGCGCGCTGGCGCGAGAACTGGGCTCTCAACCCCGGGATCAAGGACCCCGACCTGCTCCATCCCGGCGAGCGGCTCCAGGTGCTCGTTTCGCCCGAGCACTCCCGCCACGCGGCGCTGCTCTGGCGGCGGGCGCGGCTGGTCGACTCCCGGCAGCCGCCGCGCGACTGGACGAATGCCGAGCTCGGCGACCTCCTCGTGCGGCGCGACGGCGTGCGCACCGGCGCGCGCTCCTCGGCCGAGCTGGCGTTCACCGACGGCGGCCGGATCTGGTTGACGGAGAACTCGCTCGTCTTCCTCCGCGCCACGGCCGATGCTCCGCGCGTGGCGCCGTCGCGAGAGGTGGAGATCGTCTCCGGCCGCGCCGATCTGGAGCTCACGGCGCCGGCCGCCCGGGCGGCGGCGGTGGAGGTCGTGATGGGGCCGGCCCGCGCGAGCGTGCGGGCCGCCGCCGGCGAAGGAGCGCAGTCGCGGGCCGCGAGGGCGAGCGGCGACGAACCGGAGCGCGCCGCGCTGATGGTCTATCGCGGCGAAGGGGAGCTCGCGGCGGGTGGCGCGAAGGTGAGCCTGCCCGCCGGCACGGGCAGCGTGGCCGCGGGCGGTGCCCCCCCGGCGCCCCCGGAGAAGCTGCTCCCCGCGCCGGTGCCGGTCGCGCCGGCCGCGGGTGAGGAACGGGGACGCGAGGCGTTGCGCTTCGCCTGGGAGGAGGTGGCGGGCGCCGCCCGGTACACCCTCGAGGTCTGCGCCGACGCCACCTGCGGCCAGCTCGTCGAACGGTACGCCGCGCTGCCGGCCGCGCCGTTCCAGCCCGCGGGAGAGCTGCCGCTCGGCGAGCTCTTCTGGCGGGTGACCCCGACCTCTGCGAGCGGTCTCGACGGCTATCCGAGCGCGGCCACCGGTTTCACCCTCCTCGCCGTCGAGCCGCTGCGCGACCGGAATCCGCCAACGGGCGAGCTGGTCGTCTCCGGGCCCACCTGGGAGGCGGGCGAGCGGCTCTTCGTCCGAGGCGATGCCCGGATCGCCGCCGAGGTGAGCGATCCGGAGGGGAGCGAGATCAGCCTCGCGGCCCGGCTCGACGACGCGCCGGTGGCGCTCACGCGCCTCGCCGAACCGTGGGAGGACGGGGCGCACCGGCTGGCGGTCACCGCCACCGACGCCGCCGGCAACCGGGCGGAGCTCGCCCCGCTCGCTTTCATAGCCGACGGCACGCCGCCCGCTCTCACCTGGGAGCGCAGCGAGGCCGCCGGCAAGGGGAAGGGGAGCTGGCGCTGGCTCGCCCGGCTGACCTGGAGCGAGCCCGACCGGGAGTGGACGACCTGGAAGTGGGTCGCCCGCAGCAACTACCTCGACCGGAGCGAGACGCCCCCGCTCACCTGGTCGGCCGTCGCGGGGCAGCCCGAGCTCGCGCTCACCGCACGCCGCCCGGTGCGCCTCGCCGGCGCGGTCGAAACCCGCCTGGGAGCCGGGGAGACGATCCGCCTCCGCTTCGCCGACGCCGGCGCCGGCCTCGCCCAGCTCGCGGTGAGCCGTCGCCCGGCCGAAGGCGGCAACGCCTGGGCGCCGCTCCGCCTCACCGCCACCGACCGGCTCGGCAACGGCGCCACCTGGTGGCTCGAGGTGCTCGCCCCCTGAGCCGCACCCGGCCCGGGCCCTCCCGCCGGCCCGGGCCGGATCGATACGCCGCACTCGCCTGGCTTCCCCGGTCGCCGGCCGGGCCGCGGTCGCTTGACAGCATCCGACCCCGGCGCTCTACTTTACTTGGGGCATCAGGTTCAGATGAGTGTTTGGAGATGCCCTCCCCGGAAGGCGTGACTCGTGCGAATGAGGACGAACGGCCATCCATGGAGGATGTGCCTTCCGTCTGCGCTGTCGGGAGATGACGACATGAGAAGTAACAGGAAGGTAGATGGCCTGCTCGTCCTGCTCGGTGTCGTGGCGCTGCTGGTGCCCACGGCGGCGATGAAGGCACAGGGGGTGCCGGAGAACATCACCGGTTCGACGCTCTCGGCGGTGGCTCCCGCCACGCTCGCGCCGGGCGTGCCCACCAACCTCTGCTTCACCGCGCACTTCGTTTCGCCGGACGACGAGTACATCGACCGGTTCGACGTCGACCTGCCGGACGGCTGGACGATCGGAACCGTCGCCGCTGACAGCGTTCCCCCGGCGAATGGGTGTAACCCGCCGCCGGAGTCGGGCGTGGATGCGGACAACGTGGTCTACTGGCAGT
>JAAYLR010000187.1 GCA_012521815.1 Acidobacteriota bacterium | reverse complement strand
GGCTCGCCGATCGGCGGCGAGGACGACCGGTATCTCTGCGTGATCATGCCGATGCGGATCTGAGCCGCCGGCCCACTCACCCCGCCAACGCTTGCTCGTCCGGCTCGCGCTCCGCGACTTCCGCAACGTCGAGCGGACGAGCTGGTCTCCCGGTTCCGGAACCCAGCTGCTGCTCGGCGGCAACGGCGCGGGCAAGACCACGCTGCTCGAAGCGGTCTATCTCCTCACCACCACCCGCAGCTTCCGGACCGCGCAGCTCGCCGACTGCTGTCGCAACGGGCAGAGCGCCTTCCACTTGCGCGGCGAGTTCGGCGCCCGACCGCGCCGTCTCGAGCTCGGCTGGAGCGCCGCGGGGCCGCGCCATCGCGCGGTCGACGGCATCGAGATCCCGCTCGCCGAGCACGTCGCCGTCCAGCCGGTGCTCGCCTGGACGCGCGCGGAGGGAGAGCTGCTCGCCGGCGCGCCCGGGGTGCGCCGCCGCTTCTTCGACCGGGCGCTGGTCTCCTGGCGCCCTGGCGCGCTCGCCGGCCTCGGGCGGTACCAGCGGGCGCTCGCCGGCAAGCGGGCGCTGCTCGCGCGCGGGGAGCGGCGGGGTCTCGACGCGTGGAACGAGCTGCTCGCCCGCGAGGGGGCCGAGGTCGCCGCGCGCCGTGCCGAGCTCGTCGCCGCCCTCGCCGCCCACCTCGCGCCGCTCGCCGCCGAAACCGGTCTCTCGCTTCCCGAGATCAGCATCGCCTACGAGCCGTCGCTGCCGGCGGCCCTCGCCGGCAGCGACGCGCTCGGCGAGGCGTTCGCCGCCCAGACCGGGGCGGAGCTCGCGCGGCGCCAGCCGCTCGCCGGACCCCACCGCGACGAGATCGCGATCCGCCTGGGCGGCCGGCCGGCGCGGCGGGGCGCTTCGGCTGGCGAACGGAAGGCGGCCGGCCTCCTGCTGCTCGCGGCCCAGGCCCGTCTGCTCGCGGCCGCGGGCGCGGCGCCGCTGCTGCTGCTCGACGACCTTGACACCGAGCTCGACGCCACCCGCCTGGCCGCCGTCTGGCGGGCGCTCGCGGGCTCTCCCCAGCTGCTCGCGACCTCGAACCGGCCCGAGATCTGGCGGCCGCTTCCGGTCGCCGGGCGCTGGCGGGTGGCGGCCGGCGAGGTGACGGCCGAGGTGGGCTGACCCCGGGCCGGGAACGCAGCGCGACTCCGAATATAAATCTTTTGTTTTCAGTGGTTTACAATTTGCGCTCGGGGGCGGCATCTGATAGGCTGTGCCGCATGCGCAAAGAGGCATCAGAGCGCCGCCGTCGACCGGGAGCGCGAGCTTGAGCAAGCGGTCTCCAACCCCGCCCCAGCCGGCAGAAAACGGCCACTACACCGCCGACGACATCAAGGTCCTCAAGGGCCTCGAGGCGGTGCGCAAGCGTCCGGGCATGTACATCGGGGACACCGATGACGGCACCGGGCTCCACCACATGGTCTTCGAGGTCGTCGACAACTCGGTCGACGAGGCGCAGGCCGGTTTCGCCTCGCTGATCCAGGTGACGGTCCACACCGACAACTCGGTCACCGTCGAGGACGACGGCCGCGGCGTACCGGTCGACACCCACAAGACCGAGGGGCGCTCGGCGGCCGAGGTCATCATGACCGAGCTGCACGCCGGCGGGAAGTTCGACAACAACGCCTACAAGGTCTCGGGCGGTCTCCACGGCGTGGGCGTCTCGGTGGTCAACGCCCTCTCGGTGCTGCTCGAGCTCGAGATCAAGCGCGACGGGCGGGTCTGGTTCCAGACCTACCGCCGCGGCAAGCCCGAGGCGCCGATCCAGATGATCGGCAAGAGCCGGAAGACCGGCACGAAGATCCGCTTCGTTCCCGATCCGGAGATCTTCACGGCGATCGAGTTCAGCTTCGACGTGCTCGCCCAGCGGCTGCGCGAGCAGGCGTTCCTCAACAAGGGGGTGCGGATCCAGCTCCGCGACGAGCGGAGCGACAAGGCGGTCGAGTTCGCCTACGCCGGCGGCATCGCCTCGTTCGTCGAGCACCTGAGCCGGAACAAGAACCCGCTCCACGCGCGGCCGATCCACTTCGAGGAGATCAAGGAGGACGCCGCCGGCGGCGAGCGCTGCGAGATCGCGCTCCAGTGGAACGACGGCTACGCCGAGCAGCTCTACGCCTTCACCAACACGATCAACAACCGCGACGGCGGCACCCACCTCGAGGGGTTCAAGGCGGCGCTCACCCGCACGATCAACGCCTACGCCCAGTCGTCGGGGCTCTCCAGGCAGCTCAAGGAGCTCACGCTCTCGGGCGACGACGTGCGCGAGGGGCTGACCGCCGTCGTCTCGGTGCGGATCCACGATCCGAAGTTCTCCTCCCAGACGAAAGACAAGCTCGTCTCCTCCGACATCAAGGGCTGGGTGCAGCAGGTGGTCAACGACCGGCTCGGCACCTTCTTCGAGGAGAACCCGGCGATCGCCAAGCGGATCATCGAGAAGTGCGTCGAGGCGGCGCGGGCGCGCGAGGCGGCGCGCAAGGCGCGCGAGCTGACGCGGCGCAAGGGGGCGCTCGACTCCTCGGCGCTGCCCGGCAAGCTCGCCGACTGCACCGAGCGCAATCCGCAGATCGCCGAGCTCTTCCTCGTCGAGGGCGACTCGGCGGGCGGCACCGCCAAGCAGGGGCGCGACCGGAAGTTCCAGGCGATCCTGCCGCTGCGAGGCAAGATCCTCAACGTCGAGAAGGCGCGCTTCGACAAGATGCTCTCCTCGGAGGAGATCCGCACGATCATCACCGCGCTCGGCACCGGGATCGGGAGCGACGATTTCGACGTCGCGAAGCTGCGCTACCACAAGCTGATCATCATGTGCGACGCCGACGTCGACGGCTCGCACATCCGCACGCTCATCCTCACCTTCTTCTTCCGGCAGATGCGGCAGCTCGTCGATCGCGGGCACCTCTACATCGCCCAGCCGCCGCTCTACAAGGTCGCGGAGGGGAAGCGGGAGAGCTACCTGAAGGACGACCGCGAGTATCAGGCGTTCCTCGTCGAGCGGATCCGCGACGCCTGGGAGCTCACTCTCGACGACGGCAAGCCGATGCGCGGGACGCGTCTCGCCACCTTCGTCGAGCGGGTCGAGACGTTTCGCCAGCAGCTCGCCCGGCTGGTGAGCCGCGGCTACCCGCAGGATGCCCTCCGGGTGGCGCTGCTCGGCGGCCTCGGCGACCGCAAGGCGCTCGCCGTCCCCGAGCGGCTCGAGGCGGTGGCGCACGCGCTCGAGGCGAACGGCTTCCGCGACGTCGCGATCGGCCAGGACGAGGAGCACCAGGCCGGCTTCATCACCTTCCGCAGCCGGCGCGACGGCGTGGAGCGCGAGGTGCGCTTCGACTGGGATCTCGTCACCAGCGTCGAGTACCGCGCGCTCGCCGGCAACACCAACGGTCTCGAGGCGCTCGCGGCTCGGCGCTTCGCCCTTCAGCGGGTCGAGGAGGGGGGAGCGAAACGGAGCGCGAAGACGGAACCGCAGCTGCTCGAAACCCTCGACGAGGCGATGGAGACGCTCTACGAGGGGGCGAAGAAGGGGCTCTCGATCCAGCGCTACAAGGGCCTCGGCGAGATGAACGCCGAACAGCTCTGGTCGACGACGATGAACCCGCAGACCCGCCGCCTGCTCCAGGTCCGGGTCGAGGACACCGTCGAGGCCGACTCGATCTTCACCGTCCTCATGGGCGACCTCGTCGAGCCGCGGCGCGAGTTCATCGAGCAGAACGCCCTCAACGTGCGCAACCTGGACGTCTGAACGGAAGAGGGCGATGAGCGATCAGGAGACGATGCTTCCGTTCGAGCGGCCGATCGCGGTCGACATCGAAGAGGAGATGAAGCGCAGCTACCTCGATTACGCGATGAGCGTGATCGTGGGCCGGGCGCTGCCCGACGTGCGCGACGGCCTCAAGCCGGTGCACCGGCGGGTGCTCTACGGGATGTGGGAGGCGGGCAATACCGCCGGCAAGCCGTACAAGAAGTCCGCGCGCATCGTCGGCGACGTCATGGGCAAGTACCACCCGCATGGCGACACCGCGATCTACGACACCGTGGTGCGGATGGCGCAGGACTTCTCGATGCGCGCCACCCTCGTCGACGGACAGGGGAACTTCGGCTCGATCGACGGCGATCCGCCGGCGGCGATGCGCTACACCGAGGTCCGGCTCACCCGCTTCGCCGAGGAGATGCTCCAGGGGGACATCGACAAGGAGACCGTCGACTGGCAGCCGAACTACGACGGCAACGAGCTCGAGCCGCTGGTCCTCCCGGCGAAGGTGCCGAACCTGCTCGTCAACGGCGCGGCCGGCATCGCGGTGGGGATGGCGACGAACATCCCGCCCCACAACCTGGGCGAGGTCTGCGACGCGCTCACGCTGCTGATCGACGAGCCGGGGGTCCCGCTCGAACGGCTCCTCAGGGCGCTCCCCGGCCCTGACTTCCCGACCGCCGGCTTCATCCATGGCGTCGACGGCATCCGGCAGGCGTACGAGACCGGCCGGGGGATCATCCAGATGCGGGCCCGTGCCGCGGTCGAGACGAGCCGCCGCGGCGACCGGCAGGCGATCGTCATCACCGAGCTGCCGTACCAGACGAACAAGGCGCGGCTGATCGAGAAGATCGCCGAGCTGGTGCGCGAGAAGCGGATCGAGGGGATCGCCGACCTGCGCGACGAGAGCGACCGGGAAGGGATCCGGATCGTCCTCGAGGTCAAGCGCGGCGAGGTCCCGGAGGTCATCCTCAACCAGCTCTACAAGCTCACCCAGATGCAGTCGACGTTCGGGATCATCCTGCTCGCGATCGTCGACAACCAGCCGCGGATCCTCACCCTCCGCGAGCTGCTCGTCCATTTCCTCGATCACCGCAAGACGGTGGTCATCCGCCGGACCCGGTTCGACCTGCGCAAGGCCGAGGACCGGGCGCACATCGTCGAGGGGCTGCTCAAGGCGCTCGACGTCCTCGACGAGGTGATCGCGACGATCCGCGCGAGCGAGACCCCGGCGATCGCCCGCGAGCG
>JAAYLR010000186.1 GCA_012521815.1 Acidobacteriota bacterium | reverse complement strand
GTGGTGGACGTCATCGGCGCCCTGCAGCGCGAGCACGTCGAGCTCCCCGCGGGCCGTCTCGAGACCTCGGGGCGCGAGGTGAACGTGCGCGTCCTCGGCGAGGCGATCGACCTCGACACCCTGCGGCGGATCGCCATCCGCGAGCAGGCCGGCGGCATCACCTATCTCGAGGACGTGGCGCTGGTCGAGGACGGTTTCGAGGACATCCGCCGGATGTCGCGCGTCAACGGCGAGCCCGCGCAGGGGATGGGGATCAAGAAGCAGCGCGGCAGCAACGCCGTGGCGGTGGCGACCGCGATCCGGGCCGAGATGGCACGGATCCAGGAGACGCTCCCGAAGGGGATGGAGCTGGGGATCAACTTCGACTCCACCCGCTTCATCGAGGAGTCGGTGCGCGAGATCCAGCTCGAGATCCTGCTCGCGGTCCTCCTCACCGCGCTCGTCTGCTGGATGTTCCTCGGCTCGATCTCGAGCACCCTGAACGTGGTGCTCGCGATCCCGATGTCGCTCTTCGGCACGATCGCCGTCATCTACTTCCTCGGCTACACGCTCAACACCTTCACCCTGCTCGGCCTGGGCCTGGCGGTGGGGATCGTCGTCGACGACGCGATCATGGTGATGGAGAACATCTTCCGTCACGGCGAGATGGGCAAGAACCCGGTACGCGCCGCCCAGGAGGGGACGCGGGAGATCACCTTCGCCGCCCTCGCGGCGACGCTCGCGGTGGTGGCGATCTTCATCCCGGTGGTCTTCATGAAGGGGGTCATCGGCCGTTTCTTCCTCCAGTTCGGCGTCACCCTCTGCGTCGCCGTGCTGCTCTCCTATCTCGAGGCGATCACGCTCGCGCCGGCACGCTGCGCGCAGATGCTCAGCTTCGGCCGCGAGGGGCGGAGCCGCGTCGGCCAGCTCGTGGACCGCGGCTTCTCCTGGCTGGAGGAAGTCTACGGCCGCTCGCTGCGCCGGGCGCTGCGCTGGGCGGGGGTCGTGCTCGCCGGCGGCGCCCTGCTCTTCGTGGTCTCGCTGCTCGTGATGCGCGCGCTGCCGCGGGAGTTCGTGCCGCCGCAGGATCAGAGCCGGCTGATGGTCCGCCTCCAGACCGCGGTCGGCTCCGACCTCTCCGAGACCAACCGCCTCTATCAGCGCGCCGAGGAGTTCCTCCTCTCCCGCCCCGAGGTCGAGCGGATCTTCGGCACCGTCGGCGGCTGGGGCGGCAACGTCAACAGCGGCTTCCTCTTCGTGACCCTGGTGCCTCCCGGGGAGCGGCAGCTCGGACAGCGCGACTTCATGAGCCTCCTGCGGCGGGAGCTCAACGCGATCCCCGGCCTGCGGGCGGTCATCCAGGACCCCTCCCAGCAGGGCTTCACCGCGCAGCGCGGCTTCCCCGTGGAGTTCTCCGTGCGCGGTTCGGACTGGGATCAGCTCATCGAGGTCAGCCAGGAGGTGATGGCCAAGCTCCGGGAGACCGGCACCGTGGTCGACCTCGACACCGACTACCAGCTCGGGATGCCGGAGCTGCGGGTCTTCCCCGATCGCGCCCGGGCCGCCGATCTCGGCGTCTCCGTCGAGCACGTCGCCGCGACCCTGAACGCGCTCGTCGGCGGCGTGCGGGTGGGCAAGTACTCGACCGGCGGGCGGCGCGTCGACGTGCGGATGCGCCTGCTCGCCGATCAGCGGGCCCGGCCGGAGGATCTCTCGCGGCTGCGCGTGCGAACCCGGGGCGCCGAGCTCGTGCCGCTTTCGTCGCTCGTCACCACGGAAGAGAAACCGGCGCTGCAGGCGATCTACCGGCGCGACCGGGAGCGGGCGATCACCGTCTACGCCAACGTCGCCCCCGGCGCCTCGCAGGACAAGGCGCTCGCCGCGGTGCAGGCGCTCTCCCGCGACATGCCGCTCGGCACCCGGCTGGTGCTCGGCGGCGCCAGCGTCGAGTTCCAGCGTTCGTTCGCCTCGCTCCTCTTCGCGCTCTTCCTCGGGATCCTGGTCGCTTACATGATCCTCGCCTCGCAGTTCAACTCGTTCCTCCACCCGGTGACGGTGCTCACGATCCTCCCGCTCTCGGTGGCGGGCGCGGCGTTCGCGCTGCTCGCCACCGGGCGGAGCCTGAACATCTTCAGCATGATCGGGCTGCTGCTCCTGATGGGGATCGTGAAGAAGAACTCGATCATCCTCGTCGACTTCGCCAACCAGCTGCGCGAGCGGGGGATCGGTGCCCTGCGCGCCATCCGGCGCGCCGGCCCGACCCGGCTGCGCCCGATCCTCATGACCTCGGTGGCGACGATGATGGCGGCGCTCCCGCCCGCCCTCGGCCTCGGCGCCGGCTCGGAGATCCGCAACCCGATGGCGATCGCGGTGATTGGCGGCCTCGTGGTCTCGACCGCCCTTTCGCTGCTCGTGGTGCCGGCTTTCTACCTGCTCGCCGACCGCGGCAAGGAGCGGCTCGCCGCCCGCGCCCGCCGGCTGGCGGCCGCGAAGCCGGCGCCGATCGCCGCGCCGGGCACGAAGAGCTGAGAGCGGCGCCGCCGCCGGCTCAGAGGACGCTCGTCTCCGGGGGCACGATCTCGTCGATCCGCGCGAGCGCCTCGGGGGTGAAGCTCACCTCGAGCGCCCGCAGGCACCCTTCGAGCTGGGCCGGCGTCCGCGGGCCGATGATCGTGCTCGTGACCGCCGGGTGCAGGAGGGTCCAGGCGATGGCGGCCTCGGCGAGCCCGGCGCCCAGCTCCGCCGCGATCCCGGCGAACGCCTCCACCGCCGCGAGCCGCGGTTCGAACCGCGGCTCGGTGGTATCGCCCACCCACTGCACGGCACGCGGGCTGTCCTCGGGGTTCGGCTGGCCGCGGCGGTACTTGCCGGTGAGGAAGCCACCCTCGAGCGGGCTCCAGACCATCACCCCGAGCCCGTGGCGCTGGCACATCGGAAGGTACTCCGTCTCCACCGTGCGGCGCAGCAGGCTGTAGGGGGGCTGCAGCGACGCGAACCGTTCGAAGCCCCGCCGCTCGCTGAGCGCGAGGGTCTCGACGATCTCCCAGGCCGGGAGACGCGGCTGCCCCTGGGCGGGGCGATCGTTCGTCGAGCAGCCGAGATAGCGGACCTTCCCCTGACGCACGAGATCGGTGAGGGCGGAGAGGGTCTCCTCCCACGGCACCTCGGGATCGGAGCGGTGGATCTGGTAGAGGTCGATGACGTCGGTCCCGAGCCGCCGCAGGCTCGCCTCGCACTGCTCCTGGATCGCCCGGCGCGAGAGCCCGCGCTCGTTCGGTCCGTGCCCCATGGCCCCCCACACCTTGGTGGCGAGCACCACCTGGTGCCGCCGCCCGGCGAGCGCCCGGCCGAGGATCTCCTCCGCTTCGCCGTGGGAGTAGACGTTCGCGGTGTCGATGAAGTTGATCCCGGCGTCGAGGGCCCGGTGGATGATGCGGACCACCTCGGCGTGGTTCGGGTTCCCCCACCGGCCGAACATCATGGTGCCGAGGCAGAGCGGGGAGACCTTCACGCCCGCCGCGCCGAGATTCCGGTATTCCATGCGCCGTCCTCCTCCCCTCAGCCGGCATCGCCGCCGGTCGCGCTTCCCGTGAGCATACCCTCCCGGACGACGCGGACAGCCGCTGTCCGGCAGTCTGTCTCGTCAGCGCGCCGCTGAAACCACCCGTTCCGGCGTTGCCACCCGGGGAGCCGCCCGATAGCATCCGGCGGTCGCCAGGGAGGTACCGATGCGCGTCGTCGAATCTGTTCCGAACATCTCCGAGGGCCGCCGGCCCGAGATCTACGAGGCGGTTGCCCGGGCAGTCGCCACCACGCCGGGGGTCACGCTGCTCAACGTCGACCCGGGAGCCGAGACCAACCGCACCGTGATCACCTTCGTGGGGGCCCCGGAGGCGGTGCTGGAAGGCGCCTGGCGGCTCCTCGTCGAGTCGCTCGCGCGGATCGACATGCGGACGCAGCATGGCGCCCACCCCCGGCTCGGCGCGGTCGACGTAGTGCCGTTCGTGCCGGTGGGCGGGGTGACCATGGAGGAGTGCGCCGAGCTCGCCCGCCGGCTCGGTGAGCGTGCCGGGCGCGAGCTCGGCCTGCCCATCTACCTCTACGAGGCCGCCGCGAGCCGCCCGGAGCGGCGCAACCTCGCGACGATCCGCGCCGGAGAGTACGAGGGGCTGGAGGCGAAGCTCGCCGACCCGGCCTGGAAGCCCGACTTCGGGCCGGCGGTCTTCAAGCCGGAAGCCGGCGCCACCGTGATCGGCGCCCGCAACTTCCTCGTCGCCTACAACGTCAACCTCAACACCCTCGACAAGCGCCTCGCCAACCGGGTCGCCTTCGACATCCGCGAGAAGGGGCGCCGCAAGCTCGACGCCGCAGGGCGCCCGGTGCGCGACGCCAACGGCGAGGAGGTCTGGGAGCCGGGGCTGCTGCCCGGGGTCAAGGCGGTCGGCTGGACGATCCCCGAGTTCGGCTGCGCCCAGGTCTCGATCAACATCACCGACCTCGAAAAGACCCCGCTGCACGTCGTCTTCGACACCTGCGTGGAGCGGGCCACCGCCCGCGGGATGCGGGTGACCGGTTCGGAGCTCGTGGGGCTCGTGCCCCGCTCCGTCCTCCTCGACGCCGGCCGTCACTACCTGCGGCGGATGGAGCGCTCGGCCGGGGTCTCCGAGGCCCAGCTCGTGGAGACCGCGGTCCGCACCCTCGGGCTCCACGAGGTCAAGCCGTTCGACGTCCGCGAGCGGGTCATCGAGTACCGCCTCGCCCCGCCCGCGCCGCTCGCCGCGATGACCCTGACCGGCTTCGCCGACGAGCTCGCGAGCGAGTCGCCGGCGCCCGGCGGCGGCTCGGTGGCGGCCTACACCGGCGCCCTCGGCGCCGGTCTCGCGGCGATGGTCGCCAGCCTCTCACACCCGAAGCCGGAGCTCGCCGCGCACGCCGCGCGGTTCGAGGCGCTCGGCATCCGGGCGCACGCGCTCAAGGCGCAGCTGCTCGCCGCCGTGGACGCCGACACCGCCTCCTTCGACCGCCTGCTCGCCGCGATGCGGATGCCGCAGGGAGACGAGGCTCAGAAGCGGGCGCGCGAGGAGGCGCTGCGGACCGCGACGATCGGCGCCATCGAGGTGCCGCTCGGAGTCCTCGAGGCGTGCCCCGAGATCGTCGAGCTCTGCCGGGAGGCCGCCGCGATCGGCCTCGCCACCGCCCGCTCCGACGCCGGCACCGGGATCCAGATGGCCCGGGCGGCGGCCGGCGGGGCGTACCAGAACGTCTGCATCAACGCCCGGGATCTCGACGACCCGGAGGCGCGCGGCGCGCTCCTCGCGCGGGCCGAAACCGCCTGGCAGCGGGTCCGCGAGCTCCACGCCGCGGCCGAGGAGGAGGTCATCGGCATGCTGCGGCAGGGCCTCTGACGGTACGCGGCCCGGACGTCTCGATGTACGAGATCACCCCGCTCGAGCGCCTGCGCCGGCTCGTCAGCCGGGGCATCGTCGCGGCAGTCCTCCTGCTCGGGCTCTCCTGGTGGTTCAAGGGCAAGATCCCGGATCCGGCCCGGATCCGGCCGGAGAGCCTGCCCGCTCCGGTC
>JAAYLR010000185.1 GCA_012521815.1 Acidobacteriota bacterium | reverse complement strand
ATGCAGCCGAGCACGGTCTTGTTCATCTCTGCGAACCCTCCCCGGTCGGTATGACCGCCTGCTCCGGCCGCGCGGCGGCGGCGGCGGAGCGATCGGGATTCTATCCCCGGCGGTTCGGCGGCGCAGGGCGCCGGAGAGCGGCTAGACTCCGGCCGGTCATGACCTCCCTGCCTCCCTTTCTCTCTCCGCCCCCCGAGGTGCGGCTCGTCAACCGGTTCGCCCGGGGCTTCGACCACGCCGTCGCGGCGGCCCGCACCTGCTACTCGCAGCGGATCGTCTCGCCGGAGGAGGTCGCCGGCGACGGGGAGGCGCCCGAAGAGGTCCGGCGGCGGCAGGCACGGCGGCTCGCGCTCGCCCAGGACATCTACCGGGCCGGGCACCACACGACCTTCCAGCACGCCCAGTTCCAGTTCGCCCTCTCCCGGGTGAGCCGGCAGTTCCTCTGGTCGTTCCTCCACAGCCATCCGTTCTACAACTCCGAGCAGGTGAGCCAGCGGTACGTGCCGGTGCGGGACGGTGAGTACGCGGTGCCGCCGCTCGCCGGCGAGGCGCTCGCCATCTACCGGGCCGCCGCCAACCGGATGCAGGAGGATTACCGGGAGCTCGCCGAGGCGCTCATGCCGGCGGCGCGGAGCGCTTTCTTCCAGATCTTCCCCGCCCGGCGGCATCAGGCCGAACGGTGGGAGCGGGAGGTCCGGAAGCGGGCGCGCGAGGCGGCGCGCTACGTGCTGCCGGTGGCGACCTTCGCCCACCTCTACCACACCGTCTCGGCGATCACCCTCCTGCGCTACCACCGGCTCTGCGCACTCTACGACGCCCCGCACGAACAGCGGCTCGTGATCGGCCGGATGGTCGCGGAGGTGCTGCACACCGATCCGGAGTACGCGGCGATCCTGGAGGAGCCGCTCCCCCTCGAAGAGACCCCGGAGTACGCCGCCTTCAGCCGGCTCGGCCGGGACGAGGGGCCGGCGCCCGGCTTCCGGGAGGCGTTCGATCGCTCCCTCGACGGCGCCACGAGCCGGCTCGTCGACTGGCCCGCCAACGGCGAGGCGACCCTCGCCGCGGCGGTCCGCGAGGTCCTCGGCGCGTCCGCCGCGGAGATCGCGGACGACGAGGCGATCGCCCTCCTCCTCGACCCGGCCGCGAACCGGTACCACGGCGAGTCGCTGCGGCTCACGACTCACTCCAAGCTCGGGCGGGCGCTCTCCCACCTCCATTACGTCTTCCGGAAACGGCTCTCCCACACCGCCGACAGCCAGGACCAGCGGCACCGGATGACCCCGGCCTCGCGGCCGCTCCTCGCCGCCCAGGTCGGCGCCGAGCCGGACGTGATCACCCCGCAGCTCGTGGCGCGCGAGCCGGCCGCCGAGGCGCTCTTCCAGGCCGCCTGCGCCCGGGCGTGGGAGGCGATCGCCCGCCTCCGGCGGCTCGGTGTGCCGGTCGAGTACGCCCACTACCTCCTTCCCAACGCGACCGCGGTGCGGTTCACCGAGTCGGCCGACCTCCTCCATCTCCACCACAAGCTGACGCTGCGCCTCTGCTACAACGCGCAGGAGGAGATCTGGCGGGCGAGCCTCGACGAGGCGAACCAGATCCGCGCCCACCACCCCCGGATCGGCCGCTGGCTCCTCCCTCCGTGCGGGCTGCGCGACCGGGCCGGGGCGAAGCCGATCTGCCCG
The DNA here is from genome assembly GCA_012521815.1 of Acidobacteriota bacterium. GTDB lineage: Bacteria > Acidobacteriota > Thermoanaerobaculia > Multivoradales > JAGPDF01 > JAAYLR01. The sequence continues at coordinate 24,482 of JAAYLR010000185.1, read as the reverse complement.
GAGGGGCCGCGCTTCTGCGGCATCGCGGTCTGGCGGCTCACCCCCGACGCCTACCGGCGCCTCCTCTGATTCCGCTCCGGGTGCAAGGATGAGACGCCGGCCGGCGTCTCTCGGGGGTGATGCTCGCCCGTGCGATTGCCGCCACCCCCTGGGGGATCGAGGCCCGGCCGGTGGATGTCGAGGTCGACGTCCAGAACGGCCTGCCCCAGATCCAGATCGTCGGCCTGCCCGACGCCGCCGTCCGCGAGAGCCGGGAGCGGGTTCGCGCCGCGCTGAAGAACTGCGGCTTCGACCTGCCCCCCCGGGCGGTCACCGTGAACCTCGCGCCCGCCGACCTCCGCAAGGAGGGGAACCACCTCGACCTCGCGATCGCGCTGGCGCTGCTCGCCGCCCACGGGCAGCTCCCGCAGGAGGCGCTCGCCGGGCGCCTCGTCTGCGGCGAGCTCGGCCTCGACGGCGCCGTCCGCCCGGTGCGGGGCGGCCTCGCGATCGCCGATCTGGCCGGCCGCCTCGCGGCCCGGGAGCTCCTCCTGCCGGCGGGAAGCGCCGGCGAGGCCGCGGCGCTCGGGGGGATTCCGGTGATCCCGCTGCCGGATCTCGCCGCCGGCATCGGTCACCTCCTCGGCAGCGAACGGCTCGCGCCGGCGGTCACCAACGGGAGCCCCGGCGAGCCAGCCGGATCCCTGCCCGACCTCGCCGACGTGCGCGGTCAGGAGGTCGCCAAGCGGGCGCTCGAGGTCGCCGCCGCCGGCGGGCACAATCTCCTCTTCGTCGGTCCGCCCGGCGCGGGCAAGACCCTCCTCGCCCGGACGATGCCCGGCCTCCTGCCCCCGCTCACGGTGGAGGAGGCGATCGTGGTCACGAAGATCCACTCGCTTGCCGCCGACCTGCCTCCGTCGGGGCTGGTCACCCGCCGGCCGTTCCGGAGCCCGCATCCGGGGATCAGCGCCGCCGGGCTGGTCGGCGGCGGCCCGGTGCCCCGCCCCGGCGAGGTGAGCCTGGCGCACGGCGGGGTGCTCTTCCTCGACGAGCTGGCCGAGTACCGGCGGGATGCCCTCGAAGCCCTCCGGCAGCCGCTCGAAGACGGCACCGTGACCGTCGTGCGCACCCGTGCCCGCCTGAGCTACCCGGCCCGCTTCACCCTGCTCGCGGCGATGAACCCCTGTCCCTGCGGTCATCTCGGCGACCCGCGCCACCCCTGCCGCTGCCCGCCGCCGGTCGTCGAACGGTACCGGGCGCGGATCTCCGGACCCCTCCTCGACCGGATCGACCTCCATGTCGAGGTACCGGCCGTTCGCCTCCACGACCTCGGCGTCCGGAGCGCGGAGCGCAGCGCCGAGGTGGCCGCCCGGGTTCGGGCCGCGCGCGAACGGCAGGGATTCCGTTTCGGCCCCCGCCATCCAACCCCTTGCAACGCCGCGCTCACCGCCGGCGAGCTCGAAGCCGCCTGCCCGCTCGAGCCCGGAGCGGGCGATCTGCTGGCGGCGGCCTTCGAACGGCTCGGGCTCTCGGCCCGCGCGCACGCCCGGATCCTCAAGGTGGCGCGGACGATCGCCGATCTCGCCGGCACCGGCCGGATCTCGGCTTCCCAGGTGGCCGAGGCGATCCAGTACCGGGCGCTCGACCGCCGTCTGGGATGAGCGGACTAGGGTGGTCGCTTGACAAGCCCCCCCGGCCTTGACTAGCCTTCCCCCCGGTTCCGGACATCTCGCCGCCATCTCCGAGGCGGTCTCTTTGCGAGAGAGCTACAGAATCGGCATGAGTTCGAAACACCACACGGTCATCTTCGTGCCCCACGAGCGCGCGCGCTTCCGCAAGTGGCGGGTGTCGAATCGACAGCTCGGGGTGGTGATCGGCTCGGTCGCACTGCTCCTCGTCGGCGGTTTCGTCTCCCTCGCGCTCTTCCTCTCCTCCTCGACCGACCGCGGCGAGCTCGTCCGCCTCGCGGCCGAAAACGAGCGTCTCCGCAGCCTTAACCAGACGTTCGAGCAGAAGCTCGGCGAGTTCCGCGAACGCCTCAGCGACTCGGAGGACCGGACCCGCAAGCTCGCGATCGTCGCCGGCCTGCAGTCGCTCGGGAGCGCCGAGGGAGGCGTCGGCGGCGCCCTGCGGCAGGCGCCGGTGGAGATCTCCGAGGCCGCCATCTCCGAGGCCGAGGCCCGTCTCGACCTGCTCTCGGGACGCCTCGAAGAGGTCTCGGTACAGCTCGAGCGCAACCTCAGCCTGGTCTCCGCCACCCCCGCGATCCGGCCGATCATGGGTCTGATCACCAGCCCGTTCGGTCACCGGCGGGATCCGATCACCGGCCAGCGTGCCTACCACAGCGGGATCGACATCTCCGCCCCGCCCGGCAAGCCGGTCAAGGTCACCGCCACCGGGGTGGTGACGAAGACCGGACAGTTCGGCCCCCTCGGCCGCGCCGTCTACGTGGCGCATGGCTTCGGCATCACGACCGTCTACGGCCATCTCTCGCGGATCAACGTCACCGCGGGGCAGCGACTCGATCGGGGTGAGATCGTCGGCCTGGTAGGCAACACCGGCCGCTCCACCGGCTATCACCTGCACTACGAGGTGCAGGTGGACGGCCGGTCGGTCGATCCCACCGGCTACTTCCTCGAGTCGGGCGCCAGCGCCCTCTTCTGACGGCCGGCGGGCCCGACCGCCCGCCCCCCTTTGCTAGACTGCCGCGAGCCGTGGCCCTTGGGCCCTACTCCATCCGATTGGAATCCGCATGTTCGATCGTCTCCTGACCAGGATCATCGGCACCAAGCACGAGCGGGACGTCAAGCGCCTGCAGCCGCTCGTCGCCGCCATCAACGAGCTCGAACCGTCCGTGCGGGCGCTCGACGACGACGCGCTGCGGCGACGGACGGGCGAGCTGCGCGAACGCCTCGCCCAGGGAGCTCCCCTCGACGACCTCCTCGTCCCCGCCTTCGCCACCGTGCGGGAGGCGGGACGGCGCACGCTCGACATGCGCCATTTCGACGTCCAGCTGGTCGGCGGCATCGTGCTGCACCAGGGGAAGATCGCCGAGATGCGGACCGGCGAGGGCAAGACTCTCGTCGCCACCCTGCCGGTCTACCTGAACGCCCTCGCCGGCAAGGGCGTGCACGTGGTCACGGTCAACGACTACCTCGCCCGCCGCGACTCGGAGTGGATGGGGCAGATCTACCGCTTCCTCGGGATGTCGGTGGGCGTCATCCAGCACGACCTGTCGGACGCCGAACGCCAGCACTCCTACCGCTGCGACATCACCTACGCCACGAACAACGAGATCGGCTTCGACTACCTTCGCGACAACATGAAGTTCGATCTCGATTCGCGGGTCCAGCGGGGCCATCACTTCGCGATCGTCGACGAGGTCGACTCGATCCTCATCGACGAGGCCCGCACCCCGCTGATCATCTCCGGCCCCTCGGAGGAGTCGGTCGACAAGTACTACCGGATCGACCGGATCATCCCCCGGCTCACCAAGGGCGAAGAGAAGCAGGAGCGGGACGGCAGCAAGTACACCACCGGCGACTTCGTGGTCGACGAGAAGGCGCACGCCGTCGCGCTCACCGAGGAAGGCGTCGTCCGGGTCGAGAAGCTGCTCGGGATCGACAACCTCTACGACATCGAGAACATGGACCTCCTGCACGGGGTCCAGCAGGGACTGCGCGCGCACCACCTCTACCAGCGGGACGTGGACTACCTCCTCAAGGATGGCCAGGTGGTGATCGTCGACGAGTTCACCGGCCGGATGATGCCCGGACGGCGCTGGTCGGACGGCCTGCACCAGGCCGTCGAGGCAAAGGAGGGCGTCCGGATCGAGCGGGAGAACCAGACCCTCGCGACGGTCACCTTCCAGAACTTCTTCCGGATGTACGAGAAGCTCGGCGGGATGACCGGCACCGCGGCCACCGAGGCGACCGAGTTCGAGCACATCTACAAGCTCGACGTCGTCTCGATCCCCACCAACAAGCCGATGATCCGCGACGACCGGCAGGACGTGATCTTCCGGACGGCCGGCGAGAAGTGGGAGGCGGTGGTCGAGGAGATCGAGGAGTGCGCCGGGCGCGGACAGCCGGCACTGGTCGGTACCCTCTCGATCGAGAAGAGCGAGGAGCTCTCGGCGATGCTCAAGCGCAAGGGCATCCGCCACGTCGTCCTCAACGCCAAATACCACGAGAAGGAGGCGTCGATCGTCGCCCAGGCGGGCCGGAAAGGGGCGGTCACCATCGCCACCAACATGGCCGGCCGCGGCACCGACATCCTGCTCGGCGGCAACCCCGAAGGGCTGGCCCGCGCCGAAGCCGATCCGGTGGCCGAGCCGGAAGCGTACGCCGAGGCGCTCGCGCGCTATCGCGAGATCTGCGCCCGCGAGCGCGTGGAAGTGCTCGCCGCCGGCGGGCTCCACATCGTCGGCACCGAGCGCCACGAGTCACGCCGGATCGACAACCAGCTCCGGGGCCGTTCGGGACGCCAGGGGGACCCGGGCTCCTCCCGCTTCTTCCTCTCGCTCGAAGACGACCTGATGCGGATCTTCGGCTCCGACCGGATCCAGGGCCTCATGGGCCGCCTCGGCATGCAGAAGGGGGAGGCGATCGAGCACCGGATGGTGACCCGCGCCATCGAGCGGGCCCAGAAGCAGGTCGAAGGGCGCAACTTCGAGACCCGCAAGCACCTCCTCGAGTACGACGACGTGATGAACAAGCAGCGGGAGGCGATCTACCAGCTGCGCTCCGACATCCTCGAAGGGCGCGAGGGACACGATTACGTCCTCGGTCTTGCCCGCGACATCCTCGACGAGCGGATCGACACCCACTGCCCGGAGAAGACCGACCCCCGCGACTGGACCCTCTCCGAGCTGGCCAAGGAGATCCTCGCCTTCTTCGATCTGAACCTCTACGGGCTCGGTCTCGATTTCGAGAAGCTCGGCATCGAGGAGCTGCGCTCCCGCCTCTGGGAGGCGATCGCGGCGAAGTACCGCGAGAAGGAGGAGCGCCTCGGGAGCGAGCTGATGCAGGTGCTCGAGCGCGACGTCATGCTGCGCTTCGTGGACCTCGCCTGGAAGGATCACCTCCTCGCCCTCGACCACCTCAAGGAGGGGATCGGTCTGCGCGGCTACGGCCAGCGCGACCCGCTCAACGAGTACAAGCGGGAGAGCTACGAGCTCTTCTCGGAGCTCAAGGAGCGGGTCGAGGACACGGTGGTCAAGACCCTCTTCCGGCTCGAGCCGGTCTCGGAGCAGAAGATGGCCGACCAGCGCAGCCGTCGCGAGGCGCCCGCGCCCCGGCTCGTCTTCTCCGCCCCGCCGCTCGCGGCGCCGGCCGCCGGGCAGCCGGGCGCCGGTGGAGCCCGGCTGCCCAAGGTGGGGCGCAACGATCCCTGCCCCTGCGGCTCGGGCAAGAAGTACAAGAAGTGCCACGGCGCGACCGGCAGCGCCGGCTGAACCGGGGCTCCGGCGGCCGGATCCCGGTCTGATATCGTCCGGCGAAACCCGGACGGCCCCTGCCGGACCGCCCCCGACCCTCCGAGACGACGACCGTGCCTACCGACGAGCCTCGCCTGGCGCTGACCTTCGACGACGTCCTGATCGAACCCGGCCTCTCCGAGGTCCACCCAACGGAGGTGGATCTCCGCACCCGGCTCTGCCGCGACATCTACCTCAACATCCCGGTGCTCTCCGCCGCGATGGACACCGTCACCGAATCCCGGCTGGCGATCGCCCTCGCCCAGGAGGGAGGGCTCGGGGTGGTGCACAAGAACCTCCCGATCGAGGTCCAGGCGCAGGAGGTCGACAACGTGAAGCGCTCCGAGGCGGGGATGATCGTCGACCCGATCACCATGCGCCCCGAGCAGCGGATCCGCGAGGCGCTCGCGCTGATGGCGCAGTACCGGATCTCGGGCGTGCCGGTCACCGACCAGGCGGGACATCTGGTGGGAATCCTCACCAACCGGGATCTCCGCTTCGAATCGGACCCCGAAAAGACGATCGGCGAGCTGATGACCCGCGACCAGCTCGTGACCGTCCCGGAGGGGACGACGCTTGACGAGGCGAAGGCCCTCCTCCACCGGCACAAGATCGAGAAGCTGCTGGTCGTCGACCGCGACGGCAACCTCAAGGGGCTGATCACGGTCAAGGACATCCAGAAGATGATCGAGTATCCGCACGCCTGCAAGGACGGCCTCGGCCGCCTGCGGGTGGGCGGCGCCGTCGGCGCGAGCGGCGACTACCTCGAACGGGCCGCGGCGCTGGTTGCCGCCAAGGCCGACCTGCTCGTCCTCGACTCCTCCCACGCCCACAGCCGGGGGGTGCTCGAGGCGACCAGCCGGCTGCGGGAGCGGTTCCCCGAAGTCGCGCTGATGGTCGGCAACGTCGCCACCGCCGCCGCCACCCGGGCCCTCGCCGAGCGGGGCGCGGACGTCGTGAAGGTCGGCATCGGGCCGGGTTCGATCTGCACCACCCGGGTCGTCACCGGGGCCGGGATGCCCCAGGTGACCGCGATCGCCGAGAGCGCGGCAGCCGGCGACGAGGCCGGGATCCCCGTCGTCGCCGACGGCGGGATCAAGTTCTCGGGCGACATCACGAAGGCGATCGCCGCCGGCGCCGCCGCGGTGATGATCGGCTCGCTCTTCGCCGGCACCGAGGAGAGCCCCGGCGAGACGATCCTCTACCAGGGGCGCACCTACAAGGCGTACCGGGGGATGGGCTCGCTCTCCGCGATGGCCCGGGGCAGCGCCGAGCGGTACTTCCAGGAGGGCAACGGGGCGCTCTCGAAGCTGGTGCCAGAGGGGATCGAAGGGATGGTCCCCCACAAGGGGAGCGTCCACCAGATGCTGCCCCAGCTCACCGGCGGGCTCCGATCCGGCATGGGACTCGCGGGCACCCCGGATATCGAGGCGCTGCGCACCCGCGCCCGCTTCGTGCGGGTCACCGCGGCGGGGCTCAAGGAGAGCCACGCCCACGACGTGATCATCACCAAGGAAGCGCCGAACTACTGGATCGAGCGGTAGCCCCGCCCGCCGCCGTCAGCCGACCGGGCGCGGGACCCAGGCGAGCGCGAGCTGCAGGACCTCCACGTCCGCCTTGCGGGGGCGCACCGTCACTGGCTCCAGGGCGACGCTCGCGAGGCTCTCCCCGGAGGTCGCCCGGGCGATCGCCGCCTCGATCTCCTGCTCCAGCGCGGCGAGCGCCTGCTCCTCGCGTGCCAGCCGCTCAGCCGCGTTGGCGACGTCCTGCGCCCCCTTGGCCGAACGCGTCATCCCCCGGGCGGCGGTGCCGGCGCGGCCGAGGTTCGTGCTGCTGATCGCCCGGCGGGAGAGCAGCCCGCCGAGGATCGTCGCCCCCACCGAGATGGCCGCCTGGAGCTTCTGGCTCTTCGCCTGCGCCTGCTTCGCCTCCACCGCCTGCCGGGCCTTGAAGACCCGGTCCTCCGCCTGCCGCACCCGCGTCTCGTACTTCTGCCGGAGCGCCGCGACCGCCTGATCCCGCTCCTCCCGGAGGATCTCGGTGAGGCGGATGCGGAAATCGCGCTCGCTCTCGCCCACGCCGGAGAGCGCGCCGCTGCCCGGATGCTGGAAGAGATCCAGCCGCTCCTCGCGTGACAGGGTGTCCTGGAGCGCGCTCGACCAGCGCCGCAGCTCCGTCAGCTTGAAGGTCGCGCCGCCGAGATCCGCCCAGGTCGCGCCCTCGCGCGGGGTCTCGTCGAAACCGGCGTCACTCTCCCGCCGCTCGGCCGCCAGCCAGTCGATCGCCGCCGCCCGGCCGGGAAGCGGCGCGAGCAACGCCACCTCCCGGCGCACCGGCTCGGCGAGCTTCGGGTGCCGGAAGCTGAGGCGGGCGAGGCCGAGAACCGTGGGTGCGTAGGTCCAGGTACCGGCCGGGAGAGGGTCGTCCACGAAGACCTCCCGGATCTCCCCCGGCACCAGCGGCCGCGCGCCGCCCGCGGGCTGTGCCGGTGCCACAGCGGCCGGCGCCGGCGCCGCAGCCGGTGCGGAGGCAGCCTCCGGGGCCACCGGCGCGCTCCGGCCTCCCTCGAGCCGCCGGATCTGGTCGCGGGTGAGCGGGCCGGCCAGGTACGACAGCGCCCAGCGGCTCTCGAAGAGCACCGGCTCGTCCTGATGGACCGAGTGCATGAGAAAGACCCGGTTGCCGAGCCGCGGCAGCGCCGCCGCGACCTCTCCCCGCCGTTTGCCGTCGCCGCCCCCGCCGCCGAAGAGCCCGTCGAGGACACGGGTCCGGTCCTGGTCGGTCTGCAACCGCCCGAGGAACCAGGTCCCGGCGTTGGCGAGGGCCTTGTAGTCGAGATCGACCGGGTTCTGGGTCGCCACCACGAGCCCGAGCCCGAAGGCGCGCGCCTGCTTGAACATCGTCAGCAGCGGCCGCTTCGTCGGCGGGTTCGCCACCGGCGGCAGGAAGCCGAAGATCTCGTCGATGTAGAGGATCGCCCGCAGGCTCGTCGTTCCGGGACGGGTTCGCATCCAGCCGAGGACCTGCTCGAAGAGGAGCGCGAGGAAGAACGACCGCTCGGCATCCGAGAGGTGGGCGATGGAGAAGATGCAGTGGCGCGGCTTGCCGGTCCCGGAGTGGAGCAGCGCGTCGATGTCGAGCGGCTCACCGGTAAGCCAGCTGCCGAACGCCGGCGAGGCGAGCACGTTGTTGAGCCGGAGCGCGAGCTGCATCCGGTCCGCGGCGGGGAAGAACACCTCGATGTCGAACGCCCCGACCTGGTTCAGCGGCGGCTTGGGCACGTCGCGCACGAGCGATTGCAGGTCGTAGTCCCGCCCCTCCCGCCACGCCTTCTCGAAGAGCGAGGCGAGGAAGATGTGCTCCCGGCTCTGCAGCGGATCCGCGCTGATCCCGGCGAGCCCGAGCAGGCTCGTCGCGGCGGTGGCGATCCGCTCGCGGAAGAGATCGCCGTCCTCGACGAGCGCCCGGGGCGGGGCCGCGAACGAAGAGAGCACGGAGAGCGGCCGGCCGGCGTCGGAGCCGGGGGTGTAGATCGCGAACTCCGCCGCCTCGCGCAGGCGGGCGATCCGCTCCCCGCTCTGGTCCCACTTCGCGAGCCCCTCGGCCCACCGCTTCGCGGTCGCCGCGGCCAGCGCCTCGCGACTCATCCCCTTCCGCTGCGCCTCCTCGGCATCCACCCAGGGAAGGAAATCGTCCGGGGCGAGGTTCGGGAAGGTCAGGAGGAGGTTGCCGAGGTCCCCTTTCGGGTCGACGATCAGGGCGGGGATTCCGTCGATCGCCGCCTCTTCGAGCAGCCCGAGGCAGAGACCGGTCTTGCCGCTCCCGGTCATCCCCACGCAGACCGCGTGGGTCAGCAGATCGCGTGAGTCGTAGAGAAACGGCTGCGCCGTGCTCTCTCCGGTCTCGCCTTCGCGGTACCTTCCGAGGTAGAAGACGCCGAGCTTCTCGTAGTTTTCCATCGCTGCCCTCCCGACGCGCCCCCGTCTCCTCCGGCGGGCACCCGGTCAAGCCTATCCCGTACCGGTGCGGAGAGCGTCGGGAGGGCGGGAGGTCAGCGTGCCCAGGCCGCGGGATCGAGGTCGTACGGGAGCGGCGTCAGGTTCTCCGGGCCGTCGGGACCGAACCAGACCATGTCTTCGAGCCGGATGCCGTACCCCCCCTCCCCCGGCTCGTAGAGACCGGGTTCGAGGGTCACGAGATCGCCGACCCCGAGCACCCCTTCGGCACCGGCCTGCTTCGTGAAGGCCGGGGACTCGTGCAGCTCGTGACCGACACCATGTCCCAGGCCGTGGACGTAGCCGCGCAGCGTCCCCGGATGGGTGACCGGCGTCGGATAGCCGCGGCCGGCGAGGAAGGCGCAGGTCGCCTCCTGGAGGTCCCAGCCGCGCCGTCCGGGTCGGGCCTCGCGGTGCGCGAGCGCAAGCGCTTCGGCGACCGCCGCATGCGCCGCGGCGACCGCCTCCGGAACCGGGCCGACACAGAAGGTGCGCGTGCAGTCGGCGTAGAGGAGCCCCTTCGGGAAGAGGTCCACGATCAGCGTCTCGCCGGGGCGCAGCACCCGTTCGGGAGTACCCGTGTTGTGCGGCACTCCCCCTTCCTCGCCGGGGGCGATCAGGTTGCCCGACGGCTGCTCGAGGCCGTGCTCGGCACAGACGAGCGCCACCTCCCGCCGGAGGCGGGCGACGGTGAGCGGCTCCCCGCCCTCGTGGAGCTGCCCCGCCACCTCGCGCGCCGCGGCGAGCCGGGAGGCGAGCCGGTGGAACGCCTCGCAGGTCGCCGCGGCGACGCGCCGCGCCTCGACGACCTCCCACGCCACCTTCTCCTGACGGAAGCGCCTCACGAGACCGTTGCCATCGGCGAAAGTCCACCCCTCGCCTTCGAGGATGCGGACCGCGGCGAGCAGCTCCCCGGCCGCCGGGTGGCCCGCCAGCGCGATCCTTCCGGAAGCGACCCCCGAGCCGGCGAGAGCGGCTCCGAGCACCCCGGCGAGGAACGCCCCGGGCGCCGGCCGTTCGCCGGCGAACCGGGCGACCTCCAGGCGCTCCGGGGTGAGGAGATCGAGGCCCGTGGCCGCCGCCTCCTCCCGCTCCATCGGGGTGAAGAAGCCGAGGCGCGGCGCCGCTCCCCGGGGCGCCACCACCAGGCTCCGGCCGAGTTGGGCCCCCCGCACGAACGGAGCGATGTCGGGGTCGCTCCCCGACTTCGCGACCACGAGGAGGGCAGCGCACTCTTCCGCGGCGAGGAGGGCGTCGAGCCGCTCGCCGGCGCGCGCCGGCCAGCCCGCGCGGCTCACGCCAGGTTGCGCTCGATGAAGGTCTGGAACTGCGACTTCGGCAGCGCGCCGAGCATCCGGTCGGCGACCTGGCCGTTCTTGAAGAGGACGAACGACGGGATGCTGGAGATCCGGAACTGCATCGCGAGGCTCTGGTTCTCGTCCACGTTCACCTTGGCGATGCGCACCTTGCCCGCCATCTCGCCCGCCAGCTCGTCGAGCACCGGCGCCACCATCTTGCACGGCCCGCACCAGGGGGCCCAGAAATCGACCAGGACCGGAACGTCGGACTGCAGGACATCCTTCGCGAAGCTCGCCTCGCTCACGGTGATGATCTCGGGGTTGGCCATCTCGTCTCTCTCCTCTGGCCCGCTTCCGGGCCGGTTGTTCGTCGGGAATGCTCCTCAGGAGCCGGCCGGCTCCGGGGAGGTCGCCTTCTCCTGCTCTAAACGCCGCCGGGCCGCGAAGTATTCTCGGGTCGCCTCGACGTCCCGCCGGATCTGCGCCGAGAGGTCCATGACCGTCGGGAAGAGCCGCTCCTCGCGCAGCCGCTTGTGGAAGGAGAGCTCGGCCCGCTCGCCGTAGACATCGCTCGAGAAGTCGAGGATATGCCCCTCGATCACCCGCTGGTAGTTCTCGTAGACGGTCGGCCGGGTGCCGATGTTCGTCGCGCAGTCGAAGGTCGCCGGGAAGCTCGGGAAGTGGATGCGGGTGCAGTAGACGCCTTCGGCGGGCAGCAGCTCGTTGTCCGACGCCAGGTTCACGGTCGGCCAGCCGAGCCGCTTGCCCATCCGGTCGCCGCGCACGATGATCCCGGTCACCGTGTACGGCCGGCCGAGCAGCGCCGTCGCCACCTCGACCCGCCCCTCGGCGATCGCCCGCCGGATCCGGCTGGCCGAGACCGCCTCGCCATCCTGGAGCACCTCGTCCACCCCGAAGGCGGCGAAACCGTACGCCTGTCCGAGCTCGCGCAGGAGCGCAAGGTCTCCCTCCCTCCGATGGCCGAAAACGAAGCGCGAGCCGACGAACAGCTCCCGGACCGCCAGCCGTTCGACGAGGAACTCGCGCACGAAGGCGCGGGCCGGCGTGGCCGCCACTTCGGGGGTGAAACGGATCACGAGCACGTAGTCGACGCCGAGCGCGGCGAGCAGCTGCTCCCGCTGGCGCGGGTGGGTCAGCAGTACCGGCGCCTCTCCGGGGCGCAGGAGGGTGAGCGGATGGGGCTGGAAGGTCACCACCACCGAGGGGACCCCGAGCTCCCGGGCCCGGCCTACCACCAGGTCGAGCACCTCTCGCTGGCCGCGATGGATCCCGTCGTAGTTGCCGATCGTGACCACCCCGCCACGCGGGAGGTCCGAGGCACGCAGCGCATCCGCGATGACCTGCACCCTCTCTCCTTTCCGCCTACGCCACACCCGCTGCCGGCGCGACGATCCGGGCCACCAGATCGCTCGGGTGGGCCTCGGTAATCTCGGCGAGCGCCAGACGGCCGGCCGGAGCCACGCCGTCGTTGATCAGGATCCGCCCGTCGATCTCCGGCGCCATCCCCTGATGCCGCCCCTGGAGCAGATGCTCGCTCTCCTCGCAGGTCCCCTCCACCAGCACCGGCAGGCGCCGCCCCACCAGCGCCCGGCGGCTCGCGAGCGCGATCGGCCGCTGCGCCCGGAGCAGCTGCCGGTAGCGCCGTCGCGCCACCGCCTTCGGAACGGGATCGCTGAGCGCCGCCGCCGGCGTCCCCTCCTCCGCGCTGAAGACGAACGCCCCCAGGTGATCGAAGCGCGCCCGGGCCACGAAGTCGAGCAGATGGGCGAACTGCTCCTCGGTCTCGCCGGGGAAACCGACGATGAAGGTCGAGCGCAGGTGGATCCCCGGCACCAGCTCCCGGGCCTGGTCGAGCAGCCGGAGGTACCGCTCGGCGCTCCCCCCCCGGCGCATCGCCGAGAGGATCTCCGGATGGCTGTGCTGGAGCGGAATGTCGAGATACGAACAGAGCCGCTCCTCGCTCCCCATCAGGCGGAGGAGCTCCGGATCGAGCGTCGTGGGATAGGCGTAGAGAAAGCGGATCCAGGGGAAGCTCGTGCCCGCGAGGAGCGCCTCGACGAGGCGCAGCAGCCCGTGCCGCCCGAGGCCGAGGTCCTCGCCGTAGCGGGTCGTGTCCTGGGCGATCAGGCAGAGCTCGGTGATCCCGGCCGCTTCGAGCTCCCGGGCTTCGGCCACCAGGCTCGCGATCGTGCGCGACCGGAACCGCCCGCGCCAGCTCGGGATCGCACAGAAGGTGCAGGGGTTGTCGCACCCTTCGGCGACCTTGAGGTAGGCGTGCCCGCGGGTGGTCAGCAGGCGCGGCGCGGTGTGGTCGAAGACCAGGTGCGACGGCGCGGGCGGCGGCGCGTCGCCGCCGATCTGGACGATCGTCCCCACCTCCCGCAGCTGGTCGAGGCCGACGAAACCGTCGATCTCGGGGATCTCCCGGGCCAGCTCCGGGCCGTACCGGTTCACCATGCAGCCTGCCACCAGGAGCTTCCGGACCCCGCCGTCCGGACCCTTGCGCGCCGCGACCTCCAGGATGGCGTCGATCGACTCCCGCTTCGCCTCGTCGATGAAGGCGCAGGTGTTGACGACCACCATCTCGGCCTCGTCGAGATCGGCCACGATCTCGTGACCCTGCCGGCGCAGCTCGCCGAGCATGATCTCGCTGTCGACGAGGTTCTTCGCGCAACCGAGGCTGATCAGCCCGACGCGGGCACGGGAGGCGGGCGCATCCGACACGGCGCCGGACTCTATCAGAGGCCGTCCGGACGGCCTGCCGGGCGGCTCAGTACGCGAAGCGCGGCGGGCCCTGCACCTGATGCCGGTCTCCGCGCATCAGCCGGCGCAGCGCGGCGGCCGCACTCTGCCATTCGTGTCCCGAGAGCGAACGGGCGAGCGCGGGGAAAGAGGAAGCGCTCACCCGGTGCGCGGGCCGGTACTGGGCGAGCAGGGAGACCGCGATCCGCGGCGACAGGCTCCCGGCGAGCCAGCGCAGGCTCTCCTCGACCCCGGCGAGCCCTTCGGGCAGCACCAGGATTCGCACCAGCAGCCCGCGCCGGAGCTCTCCGTCCGGCCCGAGCACCCAGTCGTCCCCGACCTGCCGAAAGATCTCCGTGAGCGCTTCCCGGGCGCGCTGCGGGTAATCGGCGACGCCGGAGAGCTCCCGGCCGACCTCCGGGTCGGAGTACTTGAGATCCGGCATGTAGACGTCGACGAGGCCATCGAGCAGCCGCAGCACCTCGACCGAGTCGTAGCCGTTCGTGTTGTAGACCACGGGGATCTCGAGACCCTGTTCGGCGGCCAGGGCGAGGGCGCGAACGAGCGCTGGCACCTGATGGGTGGGAGAGACCCAGTTGAGGTTGTGGCAACCCTGCGCCTGGAGCGCGAGGAAGGCCCGGGCGAGCTCGGCGGTCGTCATCGCCGCCCGCCGGAACGCCGCCGGCCGCTGCGAGATCTCGTGGTTCTGGCAGAAGACGCAGGCGAGGTTGCAGTTGGCGAGGAAGACGGTCCCGGAGCCATGCCGGCCGGAGATCACCCGCTCCTCCCCGAAGTGCGGATGGAAGGCGGCGACGACCGGGTCGATGCCGGTCGCACAGCTCCCCAGCTCGCGCCGCCGATCCACCCGGCAGCGGCGCGGGCAGAGGGTGCAGTCGCGGAGGAGCGCTTCGAGCGCGGCCGCCCGCCGGGCGAGCTCGCCGCTGGCCGCGAGCGCCAGATAGCCGGCACCCGGACCGTCGCCACTCACGTCCGCACCCTACCCCGGTTGCCCGGCCTGGCTGCGGCGCACGAACCAGCGCGATACCTGTTCGGGTTGCAGGAGGGCGGTCTGCCCGAACTCCCCCGGCGCGCGCGGCGGCGCGATGAGGTTCAGGGCGCGATAGACGAGATAGGAGAAGTTCTCCCGCACCGAATCCCTGGCGCGATCGGTGTACATCGCCTTGAGCGACGAGAGCTGGGCGTCGAGGAGGTTCTCCGCCTCCGGGGCCTTCGCCGCCGCGGTGGCGGTCCGCCGGGGGCGGCGCTGGATGCCGAGCATCGCCGAGGCGAGCGAGTCGAGCTCGGCCATCACCGCATCCTCTTCCGACACCCGCGCGCGCACCGGCTGGCGCCGGTCGAGGAGCACCGGCCGCCCCGAGCAGTTGCTCTGGTGGATCCGGTCGTCGCGCACCACCCAGCCGAGCTGGGTCACGGTGGGGCGCGCCGAGACGTTCCGGCTGAGGTTCTCCACGAACGGGCGCAGCGCCCGCTCGTAGCTCTCCTCCACCCCGTTGAACATGTTGAGCACGTAATGGACCCGGAAATCGTCGAGCACCTCGGCGATCATCGCCAGCAGCGGCTGATCGCCGAAGACGTCGGCGAGGTCCTTCAGGAGCGCGTCGAGGTTCGGGATCGAGTCGTCGTAGACGTCCTCGGCGACGTCGAGCAGCTCGCGGACCAGATCCTGCCCGTCGGCCATCCCGGGGAGGGAGTAGACGGGCGACCCCGGGCCGAAGAGCTGACGGAGGGTGCGGAAGAGGATCGCCTTGACGATGTCCGAGGCGGCGAGCGTCGCGGTCGGATGGTGCGGGGTGAAGACCAGCACGCCGGAGTTGGTGTACGGCAGGAAGTCGAGGACGTTGTCGTCGAGCCCGGCGCGCAGGTCGAGGACCACGTAGTCGGCCGGCAGCTGGTTGATCTCCTCGGCGAGCCGGCGGCGGAAGGCGGCGCTCGGCTGCGCGAGCTCGGCGAGGAAATGCCGCGGCCCGGCGACGAACCCGAACTGCCGGAACTCGCCGATCGGGTCGAGGTCGGCGCCGAGCGGCGTGATGCACTCGCTGAGCCGTGCCCCCTTCCGGTAGACGTGGTAGAGGTCCTTCTCGACCGGGGCGCTCACCGTCGTCCGGACCGAGGAGGTTCCGGTGTCCAGATCGACGAGCACCGTCGGTGCCCGCCGGGAGAGGGCGAGCGCGAAGTTGATCGCGAAGGTGGTCTTGCCGACCCCGCCTTTGCCCGAGGCGACCGGGATGATCCGCTTCGGCACGATCCGGGAGCTTACCCCGCGGCCCGCCCTCCGGCAACGCGCCGGAGGGTGGCTCGGAGCCGGAGAACTGGGCCGTGCTCGGGCGGTTTGGCGCCGAAGCTCACTCGCCCACGGCAGCGTCCGGCGGCGCGAACCGGGATGGTGACCCTTCGAGGACGATCAGATACGGACGGATGCGGCGTTCCGGAACGTCGTAGTCGAGACGGGGATCGGAAAAGAGACTCTCCCGGATCCCGGCGGGCGCATAGTCGAGCAGATAGAAGACCGGCCCCCACGACGCGTCTCCCGGGTCGACGACCTCCCAGATGAGCCGGGCCGCCGCGGCGAGCTGTTCCGGAGTCCGGTCGGCGTTGGACTTCGTGTACCGCCCGGACTTGTTGTTGATGGTGAACATGCGCGCGGGGGCGTACCAGAGGATCTCGCCGCCGATCCTCCCCGGCGCCCCGCCAAGCGCCGAGACGTGACCGTACGTTTCGACGTAGCCGGGCTCCCGGTCGGAGTCGTCCTCGGGGCGGTGGAAACCGCGCGGGTAGGTACGGCCGAGCGGATGCGGCACCTCGCGCAGGATCGCCACCCGGCCCGCGACGTCGATAACCCACTTGTAACCGTCGACGCCGGGCTCGAGCACCGCCGGATGCTCGCGCGAGGCCACCTGCAGGTACGGGTTGAGGAGGACCTTCCCCTGGTAGTCTGCCTCGTACTGCTTGACATAGGCCGGCGGCGTGGCGGCACCGTAGAGAAGATCGAGCGCCGCCTCCGGAGGCTCCGCTCGCAACCCGGGCGCGATCGCCAGCAGGAGGGCTGACGCGAACGAAACGAGACGTGACATGCGGCTCTCCGTTTCCCGAGCGATCAACTGCCTGGTATTTCGAGTATACCGCCCGCCATCCCGCTCCCGAGAGTCGGCAGCGTTCAGCGTCTCCTTTGGCGCGGGATCCCGCACGCACTCTCGCGGGAATCCGCACGGCTCCCGTCCGGAGGCCTCGCGCATGCTGCCAAGGTCTTGAAATCAAGGAGGTTTCCAACCCGCCGCCGAGCGGCACGGTGCTTGCTACTTCACCGCCGCCGGGGCCCCTGGCTCCCATCTCGAGCAATGCCGCAACTCAACGGAGGTGACCAGACATGGCGCAAGAGATCGAACGGAAATTCCTCGTCACCGGGTCGTTCAAGGAGCAGGCGACCCGTCAGACCCGCATCGTCCAGGGCTATCTCTCCTCGGTCCCGGAGCGCACCGTCCGGGTGCGGATCAAGGGTGAGAAGGGCTTCCTGACCATCAAGGGGATCGGCAACGCCTCGGGAGCGGCGCGGTTCGAGTGGGAGCGCGAGGTTCCCGTGGACGAGATCGAGCAGCTCCTCGCCATCTGCGAGCCGGGCGTCATCGACAAGGTCCGGTACCTCGTGCCCGCCGGTGAGCACACCTTCGAGGTGGACGAGTTCCACGGCGAGAACGAAGGGCTGATCGTCGCCGAGGTCGAGCTCGGTTCCGAAGACGAGGCGTACGTCCGGCCGTCCTGGCTCGGCCGGGAGGTGACCGGCGATCCGAAGTACTTCAACAGCATGCTGATGAAGCATCCGTTCACGCGCTGGGGAGAAGCCGCGGGAACGGGTGAGAGCGCATGAGCGGATCCGCCCCGCCTGCCATCGCGTCGGCATCCGCGGACGGCGGCGCCCTCCGCGTCGAGGCGAAGACCGATCTCCTCGACATGAGGAACTACGGCCTCGAGAAGCTCCAGGAGATCAAGCCCGGACGCTGGATGGCCAAGGCCAAGCGGGTGGGGGTGCCGCTCGGGATCCTCGCCTTCCTCTTCTTCCACCTGCGCTGGTGCGGCCCGATCGGCTTCTTCGAAAACGCCGAGGGAGTGGCGAATATCGGTCACCTCTACACGGTCACGGGCATCTTCTCCTTCTCCCTGATCCTCTGGCTGACCGAGGCGATCCCGAGCTATCTCACCTCTTTCATCGTGATCGTCGCGACCATCCTCTTCGGGGTCCTGAAGATGCGGCCGACGTTCGCCTACCTCGGCGAACCGGTGATGGTCCTGAACATCGCGAGCTTCATCCTCGCCAGCGCGCTCGTCGTGAGCGGGCTGGCCAAGCGGCTCGCGCTGCTCCTCGTGACTCGCTGGGGTGATCACCTCTCCGGCATCTTCTGGGCGTTCATCGCCCTCAACCTCCTCCTCGGCGCGTTCATCAGCGCAACCTCCGCCAAGACGGCCATCCTCCTGCCGCTCTTCATGGTGATCGCCGCGATGTACGGCGCCGTCAGCGGCGTTTCCCGCAACAACGTCGGGCGCAACCTCGTCCTGCAGAACCTGCTGGCGAACAACGTCTCGGCGAGCGCCTTCCTCACCGGTTCGGCGGCGAACCTGCTGGCGGCCCAGCTGCTCGAGAACTCGGGGCACAAGGTCCTCTACTCCGAGTGGATGATGGCGCTCTTCCCGCTGGCGGTCATCCAGTGCGCGATCGCCTGGTTCCTCGGCACCAAGGTCATCTTCCGGATCCGTCCGGAGGACGCCCACCCGAAGATCGCCGGCGGCATGGAGCGGCTCCGCGCCGAGCTCGCCGCTCTCGGCCGGCCGCGCGCCGCCGAGTACCGCGCGGCGGCGGTCTTCATCGCGGTTCTCGCGCTCTGGTCGACCGAGAGCCTGCACGGGATCCGGGCCGAGGTCGTCGCCATGTGCGGCGCCATCCTCGTTCTCATGCCCTCCTTCTCGGGGCTGCCCCGGTTCGGCGTCCTCTCCTGGAACCAGGCCGACATTCCGTGGCACATGCTGATGTTCAGCTGGGGCGCCTACGTGCTCGGCGGCATCATGGAGTCGACTCACATCGTCGATCTCTCCGTGGGGGCGCTCTTCGGACATCTCGGGATCACCGAATCGACGCCGAAGGTCGTCGTCTTCCTCGTCCTCGCCTGCCTGTTCGGGTTCACCACGATCGTCCACGAGAGCAAGACCGCCCGCACGATCATCCTCTTCCCGGTGATGATCGCCACGGCGACGAAGTTCGGCTGGGACGTCATCGGTTTCTGCCTGCCGATGGCGTTCCTGATCAACCAGGTCTACGTCCTCTACTTCAACTCCAAGCCGGCCAACATCAGCTACCTCTCGAACATGTACTCCACCGGCGAGTCGTTCAAGTTCGGGATGACCAACCTCGTGATCATCATCGGCGTGCTCCTCCTCTGGACCCAGTACGTGATGCCGCTCATGGGCTTCCAGAGCCGGCTCTGGTAGCCGGGACCCGCGTTTCGAAGACTTCCCCGGCGCCCGCTCCCCCGCTCATTCGGGGGGCGGGCGTCTTCCTTCGCGATGGCCTGCCCTCAGGGCGTCGCGACCGGCAGCAGGAAGACGTTCGCGAGGACGAAGAGCCCGATGAAGGAGATCAGGGCGGCGAGCACCGGCGCGAGCACCCAGCCGAGGACGATCTCGCCCACGCTGCGCCAGCGCACCGGGCTGCGGCGGACGAGCGAGATCCCGAGGATCGCCCCCACCGCCGCCTGCGAGCTCGAGACCGGGACGAGCGGCAGCGCCGGCAGCCCATGAGCGCGCAGGAAGTGCGCGAGACCGGGCGAGGCGAAGAGCCAGAGCACCGTGGCCGTCGCCCCGACGACGATCAGGGCGGCCAACGGCGAGAGCTTCGTCAGGCCAGACCCGAGTCGGCGCATCGAGTGCTGCGAGTAGGTGGCGATCCCGGCCGCGATCGCCAGCCCGCCGGCGAGGAAGAGCATCTGGGCGCTGGAGACCCGGAGCGGACCGAGCATCAACTTCTCCGGGAAGGGCGATACCCGCAGGAAGACGCCCATCACGATCGCGATGTTGTTCTGACCGAGGCTGAAGGCGCCGAAGGCGCCGACGAGGAGCAGGCCCACCCGGGTCAGGGCGTCGACTTCGAGCAGGTGGATCCGCAGCCGTGGCGTCGCGGCCCGAAGAGACAGGTAGAAGAGCGCCGCGATGGCACCGGCGAGGAGCGGGCAGAAGAACCAGGAGGAGACGATCCGCGAGAGCACCGCCGGATCGGTCGCGTGTCCGGTGTAGAGGTTCCAACCGACGATCGCGCCGACGATCGACTGCGAAGTCGAGATCGGGAATCCGCTCTGCCTCAGCAGGAGGAAGAGCGAGAGGCCGGCGGCCAGCGCGACGCCGAACGCGCCCGCCGGGGCGTCGATACCTCCGAGCTCGTCGAGGGTTCCCGCGGTACCCGACACGCCGGCCACGGAACCGATGACGACGAAGAGGCCTGCCACCAAGGCTGCCGTCCCGAACCGGATCATCCGGGTCGCGACGGCGGTACCGAAGATCGTCGCGGCTCCATTCGCACCGAGTGACCAGCCGAGAAAGAGGCCACTCGAAAGGAAGAGCCAGATCACCGTGACTCACCCCCGAGGGGGGCGGAAGGCGCCTCCCCGGCGGCGGCCGCCGCCGGGCGCCGGCTGTTGCTGACCGGCAGCTCGAAGACGTTCTGGGCGACGTAGAGGCCGACGAGCGAGATCAGGAGCGCGACGAGCGGCGAGACGACCCAGCCGAGAGCGATCTTCCCGAGCGGCTTCAACCGGATGCCGCTGCGCCGCACGAGCGAGATGCCGAGAATCGCGCCGACCGCCGCCTGGGTAGCGGAAACCGGTACGAGCGGCCAGCCGGGCAGGTGCGCGGCCCGCAACAGCCGCTGGAGCTCCACCGAGCCGAAGAGGAAGAGCACGAGCGCCGTCGCGAGGACCACCACCAGCCCGGCGAGTGGCGAGAGCGAGGTCAGGCCGGTGCCGAGCCGCACCATGATCCGCCGCGAGTAGGTCGTGATGCCGGCGGCGATCGCGACCCCGCCGAGCAGGAAGAGCAGTTCGACGCTCGTCACGGCCCACGGTCCGATCCGCGTGAGCTCGGGGAAAGGCGAGACGCGGACGAAGACCCCCATCACGTTGGCGATGTTGTTCTGCCCGAGCCCGTAGGCGCCAAAGGCGCCCGCCACGATGAAGGCGACCCGCAGCCAGGTGTCGGCTTCGAGCAGATGCAGCCGCAACCGGTAGACGAACCTCCGGATGGCGAGGAAGAGCCCGGCGGCGAGGCCTCCGGAGAGGATCGGGCAGAGGATCCAGGACGAGAGGAGCTCGGTCAACGTCTTCAGGTCCGTGGCCCGACCGTTGAAAAGGTTCCAGCCGACGATCGCGCCCACGATCGCCTGGGTGCTCGAGACCGGAAGCCCCGATTTCGAAAGCGTCAGGGCGAGAGCGGCGGCCGCCGCGAGAGCCACCGTGAACGCCCCCGCCGGGGCGTCGATCGCGCCGAGGTGTCCGAGCGTCTTCGCGGTTCCCTGGGCGCCCGACCAGGCTCCGAGGACGACGAAGAGACTTCCGACGAGCGCCGCCGTCCGGAAGCGGAGCATCCGGGTCGCCACCGCGGTACCGAAGAAGTTCGCCGCGTCGTTGGCACCCAGCGACCACCCGAGAAACAGGCCACTCGTCAGGAAGAGCCAGCTCACCGAACCACCCGCGATCAGATCGTCCGCTTGATGGTGTAGATCGCGAGCCGGTCGGCGACCTCCTCGGCGCGGTCAGAGACCTTCTCGATGTGGAGGCAGAAATAACGCAGGTGGATCTTCCGGGCGAGATCGAGATCCATCGAAAAGACCCGCCGTTTCAGGGCATCGGCGAGGCGGTCGGCCTCTTTCTCGAAGAAGTAGACCTTGTGGAGGTGATCCCGGACGGCCGTGATCTCACGGAAGAAGGCGCGACACGAATCGACGAGGTGCTGCGACGACTGGACACAGACGCGGGCCAGCGTCGTGTACTCGGCGGCGAGACTCTCGGGCACGTCGGGACGCTCCACCTCGAACTGCGCGAGCGTCTGCTTCGCCTGGTCGATGACGTTGTCGAGGCTCTCCAGGAGGCCGAGGACGTCGCCGCGATGGTCGGGGATCAGGGATTCGACGTAGAGGCGGGTCTCGATCTCCCGGCGCAGCCCGTCGGCCTTGGCTTCGAGGATGCGGATCGCCTTGTGGCGCTCCTCGAACTCCTCGCGGTCACCCCGGAGGTAATCGTCGACGCCCTGTTCGAACACCAGGCAGCCTTCGCTCACGGTGTCGAGGAACTGATCGATCTGCGCCTCCAGCGCGCGGGTCCTGCGGAACAGGAAAGACAACGTTCACCTCCCGGGAGAATTCATCGAAGCATATCGCCGACCGGACGGGCGCGGGAGTCCGGGGCTGGAAGGTATGCCGAAACCGGCGGCGGATGCGGCTGCGACCGCACCCGCCGCCGGGCCGATTGAGCCGTCGGATCAGGCGGCCGGAATCCCGGCGAACCGCTTCAGCGCCTTGATGTAGTTCGTGTTCGGATAGGCATCGAGACCGAGCTTGCGGACGGTGGCGATGACGAGCGCCGGGTCCTCGTGCTCCACGGCGGCCGTCCGGATCGGCGTGCCGTCGAAGGTGAGGTTCGCCAGCTCGACGATGCAGCCGTCGACGGTCAGGCCGAAACGCTCCTTGCCGACGGCGATCGCGCGGAGCTGGGGATGAACGCCGGCGATCTCCGCGCGGAACTCGTCGAACGAGTAACCATCCCGGCTGAGCGCGGGCAGGACGATCCCCCAGGCGGCGGCGACCTGCGCGAGGACCTCCGGCGTCAGCGGGAAGCCGGCCTTGAGCACCGGGTTCCACTGCTCGAGCGTGTCGGCGTTGACGTTCTCGAGCTTCTTGATGTCCATGAGGCCATCACGGATCTTGGTGTTGTTCGGGCTCGCCGACGAAACGATGTAGGTCTCGGCGCTCGAACGCGCTTTCGCTTCGCCGTGGGAGAGGATCCGGGCCTCGGCTTCGCCGAAACCTTCTCCGAAGACGCGGTACTCCCAGCGGGGGATGATCACGGGGGCTGGATTGCTCATGCTTGCTTCCTCATCGGTTGGAG
This sequence comes from Acidobacteriota bacterium, assembly GCA_012521815.1. Taxonomy (GTDB): domain Bacteria; phylum Acidobacteriota; class Thermoanaerobaculia; order Multivoradales; family JAGPDF01; genus JAAYLR01. Next base: position 1,813 of record JAAYLR010000185.1, on the reverse strand, counting down.
GGATCGAGAAGGGCTCCCTGCTTCGGAAGGACAGCCGGCCGGCGGGGCGCTTCCCCGGTTCCGAGAGGAAGCGCACCCGCTGCCGGCCTCCGGCCCGTCAGAACGCGAACTGGACGCGAAGCTGGAGGACGTTGAAATCGTCGCCCGGAATCGCGCCGTAGAGCTTCTTCGGCTTGGCGTACTCGTCGTTGTCGACGGCCGTCCAGTTCAGCATCACGCGGATGTTGTAGGTCGGGTAGTAGTTCAGACCGATGGTGTAGTTCTTGGCACTGCCGCCCTTGATCGGGTCGACCGGCGTGAGGTCGTTGAGATCCATCGTGCTGTAGCGCAGCGCGATCTCCCAGGCCCCCTTCTTCTCCGGCTCCACCCGGTCCACGAGACCTTCGTCGGCGGCGTACTCGCGCTTGCCGTTGAAGAGATACGCGACCTGCCCGTACCAGCCGTCGAAATCGTGATCACGCAGGTTGAAGGCAGAAGCCCGGCGGTCGACGGTCGCTTTCTGATACTCGGATTGCCAGGCGATGGCGTTCCAGACCCCGGCGAACTCGAGACCGTAGACCTCGACATGGTCGGTCTCCTTCAGATCGCCGGTGTTCAGATACTTCGCCTTGGCGATCTTCGAGACCTCGGGCCGGCTGGAGAACTCCACCACGTAGGCCGGCGGCGGCTTCGTGCCGCTGCCGTCGACCGCGGCGTCGGGCTGCCAGGAGATGGCCGCCGCACCGATGTGGACCGCCCGGGTGGAGGAGCGCATGATCGGCGCCCAGGTACCGCGTACCGCCCAGCCCCAGCCCTGATCGAGGCCGCTCACGTCCTCGCCGATCTCCTGGGTGAAGAGAGCCGCCGAGGCGGAGTAGCGATCGGCGCCGTAGAAGTAGCCGAGGCCGAGGCGACGTCCGGGAGCGAAGGTGTCGATGTAGGCGCGCTCGATGAACCAGATGTCCTTCGAGGAGACGAGCGCGTCATAGCCGAACGGGGTCTTGAACTGACCGAACTGGATCGCGGTGTTCTTGAACCCTTCGTAGCCGATGTAGGCGTCCTTGATGTCGGTCGCGTTGCCCGCGAAATCGATGACGAACTCGGCCGTCCAGTCGTTGGCCACCCGGGCCTTGAAGCCGAGCCGGCCGCGGCGCAGCCCGAGGGCGTCGCCGTTGTTGTTCTCGTCGCCCGAGAAGAGAGCGCCGTCGATCTGGGCCCGGCCGGTGAGGCGGAAGGAGGTCGCCTTGTCGTCGCTCGTCCACTCGAGCTTGCCCTTGTTGCTGACCGGGCGCAACGGGGTGCCCTTGAGCTTCTTGGTCTTCTCCTCGGCCGCCGCGCGTTCCTTCTCCTTCTTCGCGAGGCTCTCGACCGCCTGTTCGAGGTCGCGGATCCTCTCGGCGTCGGACTGGGCCCGGGCGATGGCCGGGGCGATCAGCATCGTCGCGAGCGCTAACACCAGGTACTTCTTCATGTATCGCTCCTTGCGATTCCGGTGGTCGTGGTCACTCGCCGATGTTCTTGGCGCCCGGCCAGCGGTAGAGATAGGGGTTGCCGTTCTCGTCGAGGGGTCGGCGGTCGGCATCGGTGTAGAACGCGGACTCGAAGTCGAGGATCGCGTCGCCGATCGTCTTGAGGGCGACCGCCCGGCCCTTGAAGCCCGGAGAGCTGAGGCGGAGCTTGCCGTCCTTGCCATAGCCCTTGTAGCTGGTGAACCAGGTGTAGAGGATCGTCGTCACGCCGGGGAACTGGTGATCGAGATCGGCGAGGCCGATCACCTTGCCGAACGGCCCGTTCTGCATGACGGCGATGATCTTGTCGTCGACCTCGCCGTCAT
>JAAYLR010000184.1 GCA_012521815.1 Acidobacteriota bacterium | reverse complement strand
TCGGACCGCTCCTGCCCGACTCCGACCGGCACGGCTTCTCGGTCGGCTTCGGCCATCGCGGGCAGCGGTTCCAGACCGACCTCGCCTTCCTCTATCTGCCGTTCAAGAACCGCTGCACGACCTCCAACCACGACAACTTCTACGCCTGCTACGAGACGACCGCGTATCTGTTCGGCGCCACGCTCTCGTTCTGAGCGGCTTCGCCCGTAACCCGAGGAGGTGAGCATGAGACGGAATCGATCCCGCGTCCTGGTCCTGGCCGGCGCCGCCCTGCTGCTCGCGGGCGCCGCCGGCGCCCAGGTCAGCGGCGGTGCGGCCAACTTCGCCCGCATCGTGGCAATCGGCGACAGCTTCGGCGCCGGGGTATCCAACGCCTCGATCGTCGAGACCCATCAGCGCGTGAGCTTCCCGGCGCTCTTCGCCGCCCAGGCCGGCAAGACGGACTTCCAGCAGCCGCTCGTCAGCGAGCCCGGGATCTCGCCGGAGCTCCAGCTCCTGAGCCTCTCGCCGCTCCAGCTCGCTCCGAAGGCGACGACTCCCGGTACGCCGCTCAACCTCGGCCTGCCGCGACCGTACGACAACCTCTCGGTCTCCGGGGCGACGATCTGCGATCTCGTCGAGAAGACGCAGTCGACCGGCCCGGGCGACGCCACCGATCTCGTGCTGCGCCGCATCGGCGCCACCCAGCTCGGACAGGCGCTCGCGCTGCAGCCGACCTTCGTGATCACGCACATCGGCGGCAACGACTTCCTCGGCGCGGTGCTCTCCGGGGTGGCGATCCCGGGGGTCACGCTGACGCCCGTGGAGCGCTTCCGCTCCTGCTACCGCAGCATGGTGCAGGCGATCGCGGCGAGCGGCGCGAAGATGGCGGTGATGACCTTCCCCGATCCGACCATCGTCTCCTACGCGCGGGCGATCTCGCCGTTCATCCCCAACCCCGCGACCGGAGCGCCGATCCTGATCGACGGCCGGCCGGTCGGTTTCCTCGCGCAGAAGACCTCGGGCGAGATCTTCCAGCTCGGCGCCGACGACTTCGTGCTGCTGCCGGCGGCGCCGCTGCTCGCGCAGGGGATCGGCGTGCCGGCGGCGCTCGGCGGCACCGGCCTGCCGCTGCCCACCTCGGTCGTGCTCGACCGGGACGAGGCCGCGGCCGTGCGGGCCCACGCCAAGGCGCTCGACGCGGTGGTTCGTGACGAGGCGGGCGCCGTCGGCGCCGCGATCGTCGAAGAGGGCGCCTGGTTCGAGTATCTCTTCGCGCACGGCGTGAGCTACGGCGGCAACAAGGTCAACCTCGCCTTCCTCACCGGCGGCGCCGTGAGCTACGACGGCTTCCATCCCACCGAGCTCGGCTACGCGCTGATGGCCAACCTCTACATCGACGCGGTGAACGCGAAGTTCGGCGCCAAGCTCCCGCCGGTGAACCTCTATCCGTTCTTCTTCGGCCCCCGCGCCGGCGCGAGCGCGATGGTCAGCGGCGCCGAAGCGGCCCTGGCCGAGCTCACCCCCGAGGCCGAGGAGAACCTGCGGGCGCTCTTCGGCACTCCTTCGCGGGACGAGATCGACGCGCTCGTCGAACGGCTCCGGACCGCCACCCCCGAGCCGCCCGGGGTGGAGGAGCCCGAAGCTCCCGTGGAACCACCGTTCGTGCAGGAGCCCGAGCCGGTGGGCGGGGATTCCGAGCCGGGTGACGACGCGCCGCGCGGGCCGCGTGGTCCGCGCGGGCAGTGGGGCCCCGAATAGCCTCTCGCCGGCAGTCTGCTCCACCGGGCGCCCGGAGCGAACCTCCGGGCGCTCGTCGTTTCGACCGGTGTTAGAGTCGCCCGTCCGATGGAGCGGATCGTCGTCCGCGGGGCCCGCGAGCACAACCTCAAGAACCTCGACCTCGAGATCCCGCGCGACCGCCTGGTGGTGGTCACCGGCGTCTCCGGGTCCGGCAAGTCGTCGCTCGCCTTCGACACCCTCTTCGCCGAGGGCCAGCGGCGCTACGTCGAGTCGCTCTCGGCCTACGCGCGGCAGTTCCTGCCGCAGCTGGAGAAGCCGGAGGTCGACGCCATCGACGGCCTCTCGCCGGCGATCTCGATCGAGCAGAAGTCGGTCTCGAAGAACCCGCGATCGACCGTCGGCACGGTCACCGAGATCCACGACTACCTGCGCCTGCTCTTTGCCGCCATCGGCGTGCCGCACTGCCCCCAGTGCGGCGAGGTGATCCGCGCGCAGACGGTGCAGCAGATGGTGGACCGGGTGCTGGCGCTGCCCGCCGGCACCCGCCTCCACCTCTTCGCCCCCTTCGTGCGCGGCAAGAAGGGGGAGTACCGCAAGCAGCTCGCCGACCTCGCGCGGCAGGGGTTCGTGCGGGCGCGGATCGACGGCCGGGTGGTCGATCTCGGCGCCGATCTCCCGGTGCTCGACAAGCAGAAGAAGCACGCCATCGACGTGCTCGTCGACCGTCTCGTGGTGCGCCCCGGTCTCGAGGCGCGCCTCGCCGGCTCGCTCGAAACCGCGCTCAAGCTCGGCGGCGGCCTCGTCTCGCTGGCGATCGAGGGACAGGAGGAGGAGACGCTCTCCCAGAGCTACGCCTGCGCCCGCTGCGGCACCGGGCTCGCCGAGATCACCCCGCGCCTCTTCTCGTTCAACAGCCCGTACGGCGCCTGCCCGGCCTGCTCGGGACTCGGCAGCCTGATGGGGGTCGATCCCGACAAGCTGATCGCCGACCCGGAGCGCTCGCTCGAGGCCGGCGCCCTCGCCCCCTGGCAGGGCGGCTCGAAGTCGTGGCGGCTGCGGATGATCGGCGCTCTCGGCAAGGCGATGGGCTTCTCGCTGCGCACGCCGTGGCGGAAGCTGCCGGCCGCCGCCCGCCGCGCGATCCTCTTCGGCAGCGGCGATCGGGAGCTGCGCTTCACGCTCGAAGGGCGCAAGTCGCGCTACTCCTGGGAGGGGAGCTACGAAGGGGTCGTGCCCACCCTCGAGCGCCGCTACCGCGAGACCGAGTCGCAGGCGGTGCGGCAGGAGATCGAGAAGTACATGTCGGTGAAGAGCTGCCCGGAGTGCGGCGGGCGCCGCCTGCGTCCCGAGGCGCTCGGGGTGAAGGTCCACGGGCACGGCATCGACGAGCTCTCGCGGCAGCCGGTCGGCGCGCTGCTCGCGCTCGTCGACGGCCTCCGCCTCTCGGCGCGCGAGCGGACGATCGCCGGCAAGGTGGTGCAGGAGATCGCCGATCGCCTCCGCTTCCTCGACGACGTCGGGGTCGGCTATCTCACGCTGGAACGCTCCTCGGTCACCCTCTCGGGGGGCGAGAGCCAGCGGATCCGCCTCGCCACCCAGATCGGCTCGAAGCTGATGGGGGTGCTCTACGTGCTCGACGAGCCGTCGATCGGCCTCCATCAGCGCGACAACGGCCGTCTGATCGCGACGCTCAAGGGGATGCGCGACCTCGGCAACTCGGTGCTCGTGGTCGAGCACGACGAGGAGACGATCCACGCCGCCGACTGGGTGATCGACCTCGGCCCCGGCGCCGGGATCCATGGCGGCGAGCTCGTCGCCGCGGGACCGCCGGCGGCGATCGCGAGCCATCCGGACTCGCTCACCGGCAAGTACCTGCGTGGCGAGGCGCGCATCGAGCTGCCGGCGGCGCGCCGTCCGCCCGGCGCGAAGGCGCTGGTGGTGGAAGGGGCGCGGCAGCACAACCTCCAGGGGATCGACGTCCGCTTCCCGCTCGGCCTCTTCACCGTGGTCACCGGGGTCTCGGGCTCGGGCAAGAGCAGCCTCGTCAACGAGATCCTCTACAAGGCGCTGAACCGGCACTTCTACCGCGCGCTCGACCGCCCCGGCGAGCACGACCGCCTGCTCGGCGTCGAGCACGTCGACAAGGTGATCGCCATCGACCAGAGCCCGATCGGACGCACGCCGCGCTCGAACCCCGCGACCTACACCGGGGTCTTCAACCCGATCCGGAACCTGATGGCGATGACCCCCGGGGCGCGCGCCCGCGGCTTCGCGCCAGGGCGGTTCAGCTTCAACGTCAAGGGCGGGCGCTGCGAGGCGTGCGCCGGCGACGGACAGATCAAGATCGAGATGCACTTCCTGCCCGACATCTACGTGCGCTGCGAGGTCTGCGGCGGCCGGCGGTACGACCGCGAGACGCTCGCGGTGCGCTACAAGGGACGGAACATCGCCGAGATCCTCGATCTGACCGTGGAGCAGGCGCGGGAATTCTTCGCCGCCGTGCCCGCGGTCGCCCGGGTGCTCTCGACCCTCGACGACGTCGGCCTCGGCTACCTGCGCCTCGGCCAGCCGGCGACCACGCTCTCCGGCGGCGAGGCGCAGCGGGTGAAGCTCGCCACCGAGCTCTGCAAGCGCGCCACCGGTAAAACCGTCTACCTCCTCGACGAGCCGACGACCGGCCTCCACTTCGACGACGTGCGGAAGCTCCTCGCGCTCCTCCACCGCCTCGTCGAGCGGGGCAACACGGTGATCGTGGTCGAGCACCACCTCGACGTGATCAAGACCGCCGACTGGGTGATCGACCTCGGCCCCGACGGCGGCGCCGGCGGCGGCCGCCTCGTCGCCGCCGGCCCTCCCGAGGTGATCGCCGCCACCCCGGAGAGCCACACCGGCCACTTCCTGCGCCGGGTGCTGGCACTCCCCCCCGGCTGACTCCCACGCCGCGCTCCGGACCAGCTTCGAGCCGGCACCCGGCGCGGGCACGGCTAGAATGACGGCGATGGTCCCCACCACGTCGTTCGCCGAGAAGCGGCGGATCCTGCAGCTCGAGACGCTGCACGACCTGGCGCTCGCGCTGCACGCCGAGCGGACGGAAGAGGACCTCGTCGAGGAGCTGCTGCAGCGGGTCTGCGCGGTGCTCGACCCGGCCGCCGCGGTGGCGGTGACGCGCGGGGCGGGTGGCGATGCGGCCGCGGTGGCGGTGGCGGGCTGGCGCGGCCAGCCTCCCAGTGGCGAAGCACTCCTCGCCGAGCCGCTCTGGCAGGAGCTGCTCGCCGCCGGAGAGGCGCGCGCGGGCGGGCCGGGCGTCCTGGCCGGTCGGCGGTACGAGGCGTTGCTCGCCGCGCCGCTCGTCTGGCGCGGCAGCTATCTCGGCTACCTCGCGCTGCTCGACAAGGAGGCGCGCGGCGCGGCCAGCGCCGCCTTCCCCCTCGAAGACCGGCGGTTCCTCGAGTCGGTGACCGCGCTCGCCGCGGTGGCGCTCGACGGCGCCCGCCGCCTCACGGCGCTCGCGGGCGAGCGCGAGCGGCTGGCCGAGGAGAACAAGGCGCTGCGCGGCCGGCTCCTCGACGAGGTCCGCGGCCAGCGGATCGTCGCCCACGCGCTGCCGATGCGCCGGGTCCTCGACCTCGTCGAACGGGTGGCGCCGCGCGGCGTCAACGTCCTGGTGCGCGGCGAGAGCGGGAGCGGCAAAGAGCTGGTCGCCAAGCTCCTGCACGTCGGCTCCGGGCGCCCGGGCTCGCTCGTCGCCCTCAACTGCGGCGCGCTGCCGGAGTCGCTGCTCGAAAGCGAGCTGTTCGGCATCGAAGGGGGCGTCGCCACCGGGGTGCAGGCGCGGCGCGGCAAGCTCGAGCTCGCCCACGGCGGCACCCTCTTCCTCGACGAGATCGGGGACATGGGGCCGGCGCTCCAGGTCAAGCTGCTGCGGGCGCTCCAGGAGCGGGAGGTGCAGCGGGTGGGCGGCGAGCGGCCGCTCCCGGTCGACGCGCGGGTGATCGCCGCCACCCACCGCGACCTCGACGCGATGATCGCGGCCGGCACGTTCCGCGAGGATCTCTACTACCGGCTCAAGGGCGTCGAGATCGTGCTCCCCCCCCTGCGCGAGCGGCGCGAAGACATCCCGTACCTGGTGCGCCAGTTCACGACGGCGTTCTGCGCGCGGGAGGGGATCCCGGCTCCCGTCTGGCGCCGCGACGCCCTCGCGCTGCTGCTCGCCCACGACTTCCCCGGCAACGTCCGCGAGCTGCAGAACCTCGTCGAGGGGGCGATCACCCTCGCCGAGCGGGAGATCGACGGCGAGCTCGTCCGTTCGCTGCTCGGCGCCGGTGCGGCGACGACGTCCGAGGCGCTCGACCTCGACGGCGTGACCCGGCGGCACATCGCGCGGGTCCTGCGGCTCACCGGCGGGAACCGGAGCGAGGCCGCACGGCTCCTCGGCCTGAGCCGGCGGACGCTGCTGCGGAAGGGGTTCTGAGGAATGGGACATTTTGTCGACGCAGCGACAAATTGTCGCGAAACTGGCTGACAGGCGCCACGTATGGACTTCGACAGGAGCCGTCGCGACCGGAACGCCTCGAGGCGTGACATTCTGTCCCGCAGCGGTTCGTGCCACGCCGCGGCCCCCGGTGCGGTTCCGGAGGTCGAAGCCTTTTGTTTCCAATGTTTTGACATGCCCATCCGGGGCCTCCCGGAAAGTTGGCAGCGGGGTTGCTCTCCTCCTTTCTCATCCGAGGAGAATGCCCATGCTCGAGACCCTCGCCCGCCGGCTCACCCTTCTCCACCTTCCGATCGACCGGATCGTGGCCGTGGCCACCGTGGGCGGCTTCCTCTGGCTCCTGCTCGACGACCGGATCCACCCGCTCGCGATCTGCCTGCTGCAGGCCTATCTGAGCTTCTGAGCGGGAGGGCCCCCGGTGTCTGAGCAGGCGATTCTGCGGGAGGTCCGCCTCCTGTTGCCGATGGCCCCCGACATGGAGACGGTGGCCAGCCAGGCGGCGACCGCGGTGGCACAGTACGCCGGGTTGAGCACCGATCAGATCGACGAGGTACGGATGGCGGTGACCGAGGCGTGCATCAACGCCTTCGAGCACAGCCGCGCCGCGGACAAGACCCTGGAGCTCACCTTCACGGTGTTCGGCACCCGGGAGCCGGAGCGCCTCTGCATCGCGGTCCGCGACCGGGGCGTCGGCTTCGTGCCCGAGCGGGTGGAGGAGCCGCGCATCGAGACGAAGCTGAAGGCGGAGCGCAAGCGCGGCTGGGGGATTAAGATCATCCGTGGTCTCATGGATGACGTGACGATCCGCTCCGGTGCGGACGGCACCACGGTGGTGATGTGCAAGTCGCGATGAGGGAAAGGGCCCGACGATGACCGAAGGACTCAAGCTGACCGTCGATCGCCGCTCCGGCCTCGCGGTGCTCTACACCGACGGCTACATCAACAACCAGGGGGGCGAGGAGATCGCCCGCGCCGCCTACGAGCTCATCGATCAGGGCTACACCCGGCTGCTGCTCAACCTCCACGGGACGAAGATCATCAACTCGATCGGCATCTCCATCCTCATCGAGATCATCGAACGGATGCTCCAGATCGACGGCCGGCTCGGCTTCTGCGCCCTCACCCCGACGATCGAGAAGACCTTCCACATCATGGGGCTGGCGCAGTACGCGGGGATCTTCCCGGACGAGGCCGCCGCGATCGCCGCGCTCGCTCCCGGGCCATGACCCCTGCCACCGCCGCCCTGCCCTGGCGCGAGCTGACGACGCTCGCCGGGAGCGGCGATGGCGAACAGACGCTGGTCGCGCGGCTGCTCGCGCACTGGCGTGCCGAGTGCGGCGCCGGTACCGCCGCGCTCTACCTCGCCGCCGACGACGGCTGGCGGCTCGTGCTCCGTGACGGCGAGGAGCCGTTGCCCCCGCTGCTCTCCGATCCCGCGCGGGCCGGGCTCGCCTGGGTGCAGTTCTCCGGCGCGCTCGTCGCCTGGCCGGCGGACCGGCCCGGAGAGGTGGAGGCGCCCGCGTCGCCGCTCAGCGCCCTCCTGGCGCTCGCCGCGCGCGGGCTGCGGCTCGGCCACGAGCTGAAGCTCCGCGGCTTCGAGGCCGACTATCGCGGGGTGGAGCTCGAGGCGCTCTACGACGTCGGCCTCGCCATCGCCTCCACCCTCGACCTCGACCGGCTGGGCGAAGAGATCCTGCTGCGTGCCGTCTCGCTGCTCGACGCCCGGCGGGCCGCCCTCTACCTGCAGCGGGACGGCGTGCTCCGGCTCGATCGCGCCTTCGGCGGCGCCGCGGCGGCCGAGCTCGATCCGGCGCAGGAGGCGACCCGCCGCCTGCTCGCCGGCGGCACCCCGCCGCCGGCCGCCTCTCCGCTTCCCGGCACGGCGTACCTGCTCACGGCCCCGATCGCCATCGAGGGCGTCGCCCGCGGGCTGCTCGCGGTCGCCGACAAGGAGAGCCGCCACGGCGTCGGGCCGTTCCGCGAGACCGACGAGCGCACGCTCGCGCTGCTCGCCAACCAGGCGGCGATCGCGCTCGAAAACGCCCATCTCCACCGGCAGGCCCTCGAGAAGGAGCGGCTCGAGCGGGAGATGGAGCTCGCCTCGGAGATCCAGCGGGGGATCCTCCCGCGCGCGGTCCCGGCGGTACCGGGCTTCGAGCTGGCCGGCTGGAACCGTCCGGCGCGCCATGTCGGCGGCGACTACTTCGACTTCCTGCCGCTGCCGGGCGGCCGGCTCGCGCTCACGCTCGGCGACGTCTCCGGCAAGGGGGTCGCCGCCGCCCTCCTCGTCTCCACCCTGCACTCCGCCCTCCACCTGCTGGTCGCGGAGAACGGGGTGGAGCCGCGGCTCTTCGAGCGGCTCAACGAACACATCCTCGCGGCGAGCGCCACGAACCGGTTCATCACCCTCTTCCTCGCCGACCTCGCGCCGGCGACGGGCGAGCTCGGTGTCCTCAACGCCGGACACAACCCCGGGCTCGTGCTGCGCGCGACCGGGGAGCTGGAGCAGCTCGTGGCGAGTGGCCTGCCGATCGGCCTCATGCCCGGAGTGCACTATCGCCGCGAGCCAGTACGGCTCGAGCCGGGAGACCTCCTCTGCCTCTACAGCGACGGGATCACGGAGGCGACCTCCCCCGAGGAGGAGGAGTTCGGGCTCGACCGCCTGACCGCCCAGCTCGCGCGCACCCGGCAGGAGCCGCTCGACGAGGTGATCGCCGCGCTCGGACGGGAGCTCGCCGGCTTCACCCGCGACGCCCCGCAGGGAGACGATCAGACGATCGTGCTCATGCGCCGCGAGCGCGCCTGAGCCGGGGGCTCAGCCGCGCGGCGCGAGGGGGTAGAGCCCCGCGAGCCGCGAGAGACGCAGGGCGGGGGCGACCGCGCCGCCGAGCCAGCCGCCTCCGGCCGGCCGGCAGACGCTCTCCCGGCCGACCCCGGCGACGGCGCCGAACAGCTCCCCGAGCTCCCCCTCCCAGCCGAGATCCGCGAGCGGCTCGGCGAGCGCGCCGTCCGGGCCGATCCGCCGCACGCCCCGGGCCACGAGGCGGGTGCCCAGCCGGACCCGGTCGAAGAGCTCCGGAGGTCCGACCTCCCCGATCCAGATCCCTCCTTCGGCCGCGCGCCGCAGCTCCTC
>JAAYLR010000183.1 GCA_012521815.1 Acidobacteriota bacterium | reverse complement strand
GTGTCGGCGCCGGCGAGCGCCATCCCCACCGCCCCGCGCCGGTAGCGCAGGCGGTTGATCTCGTCGCGCAGGGTGTAGCCCGGGCCGCCCCAGCCGTCCCCCCGCGGGTCGCCCCCCTGCACCACGAAGTCGGGCACCACGCGGTGGAAGTCGAGGCCGTCGAAGAAGCCGGCGTTGGCGAGCTGGAGGAAGGAGAGGCAGGTGAGCGGCGCCTGCGGGCAGGCGAGCTCGAGCTCCAGCCGGCCGCGGGCGGTCTCGAGCGCCACCCGCCGCGGCGTCCGGGTCTGTTCGAGGATCTGCCGGTAGACGGCGGGGCCGCGCCCGGTCGCCACCGGCCCCGGCACCGGCGCCTCGGCACCGAGTTTCGCGAGCTCGGCGGCCACCTCCCGGCGGACGAGATACCGGGGATCGCCGGCGGCCCGTTCGAGCGCGAGGATCGCGCCGCCCCGCTCCCGCACCTCGGCCCGCCCGCGCGCGCCGAGCGCCCGCACGGCGGCGCGGACGGCATCCTCGAACGGGTCGCCCGCCCCCCGCCGCAACGCCTCCTCGAGCTCCTCGATCGGCAGGAGAGGCTTCTCGACGAGCCAGTCGAGAACGGTGGCGCGGACCGCCGGATCGGGGTCGGCGAGCGCCGTCACGACCGTGTCCGCCACCACCTCGGCGGGCGCCGCCGCGAGCAGCGCCTCGACCGCGGCCACCCGCACCCGCGCCTCCGGATCGCCGGCGAGTCGGCGCAGCAGCTCCGGCTCCCCGAGCTGGCCGAGCGCTTCGGCGGCGGTGGCCCGGAGCCCGGGCGCGGTGGCCGCCGCCGCGCGGACGGCCAGGGCTCGCGCCGCCTCCGAACCGCCCCGGGCGAGCGCGAGCAGCGCGACCTCCCGCTCGCGCGCCGTCTCCCCTTCCTCCCACCGCGCCCGCAGCAGCCGTTCGAGCGCCGGCGCCGGGAGGAACGCTCCGGCCGCCTCGAGGGCGGTGAGCCGGACCCCGGGGTCGGGGGAAGCCGCGCTCGCCACGAGCCGCTCCTCCCAGCCGGGGGCGGCCGCGCCGCGAGGGTGGAGCCGCGCCGCCGCGCGCAACGCCTGGATCGCCACCCCGCTCTCTGCCTCCCCTGCGAGCGGCAGCAGCAGCGCCAGATCCTCCGGTCCGCCGACCTCGGCGAGCCCCCGCGCCGCGAGCGCCCGCAGCGTAGCCTCCGGCGCGGTCGCGAGCCGCCGCAGGTCGGGCGCCGCCTCCGGGCGCGGATAGCGCGCGAGGGCGTACGCCGCCGCCGCCCGCAGCTCGGGCTCGCTCCGGGCGAGCCCCGCGCGCGCCACCTCGACCGCGGCCGCCTCCCGGAACCGGAAGAGCGCCGGCAGGAGGCGGCGGGCCTGCTCGGCCTCGCCGAGCGCCGCGAGGCGCGGCACGAGCCCGGCGAGGGGGGCGCGCAGCTTGCCGAGCGCCTCCACCGCCAGCGCTCCGGTTTCGGCGTCGAGGTCGGTGGCGGCGTCGAGCAGGGCCGGAATCGCCGCGTCGCTGCCGAGCAACCCGAGTGAGAAGGCGGCGGCTCGCCGCACCTCCGGTTCGGAGTCGAGCAGGAGCCCCGCGAGCAGCTCGCGCCCACGGGGATCGCCGACCCGGCCGAGCGTGACGGCGAGCTCCTCGCGCACCTGCCGCGAGCCGCCGAGCGCGGGGGTGAAGGGCAGCCGCTGGAACTCGCGCCGGTCGGCGAGCATCAGGAGGGTGGCGCGGGTCGCGAGCTCCGCTTCCGATTCGGGCGGCGGCAGCCGGTGGCTGGCGCAGGCCGGGAGGAGGAGCGTCAGAGCGAGAGAGAAGCGGAGCGCGCGCATCGTCTTCATGGCTCCGGATGCTATCCGTACCGCTCCGTATAATCGCCCCCCGATGCCGGCCACCACCCTCCTCGAGTTCTCGGGCGTCGTCCGCGCTTTCGGCCGCCTCCGGGTCCTCGGCGGCGTCTCCGGACGGGTCGCTCCGGGCACGATCCTCGCCGTCACCGGCCCCAACGGTTCGGGCAAGTCGACGCTGCTCAAGTGCCTCGCCGGCCTGCTCGCCCCCGATGCCGGGCGGATCGACTACCGCGAGGAGGGGGTGACGCTCGACACCGCGGTCCGGCGCCGGCGGGTCGGCTTCCTCTCCCCCGACCTCGCGCTCTACGAGGAGCTCACGGTGGAGGAGAACCTCCACTTCTTCTGCCGGCTGCGGGCGCTGCCGGCGAGCCGCGGCAGCGAGCTGCGCGAGCGGGTCGGCCTGCCCGCCACCCGGCGCTGCGGCGCGCTCTCCTCCGGGATGCGCCAGCGCCTCCGCTGGGCGTTCGCCCTCCTCCACCGGCCGCGGCTCCTCCTCCTCGACGAGCCGCTCGAGCATTTCGACGCCGGCGGC
>JAAYLR010000182.1 GCA_012521815.1 Acidobacteriota bacterium | reverse complement strand
TCGGCTGGATGCTCCTCGGCCTGCCGGTCGGCCCCGACGGCCCGCTGCAGTACGTCGCAGGGTCGTAGCGCCGGGGCGAGTCTCGAAGGGGGGACCGCGGAGACCCTCCAGATGTCCCCCCAAGGCCGTGGCACCGACCGGTTCTGCCAAAGGGACATCAGAATGGACATACAAAGGTATATATTCAAGGAAGACATTGGTATTCTACTGATATCAAATATTTTTAATCATCGGTGACGAACAATCATGCGGACATACAAGCGGACACATCCCTGGCTTCGCTTCGCGGTCGACCTGCGGCGAGCACCGCCAGCGCTCTGGCTGTTGCTGGGCGAGGTGAAGTCCAAGTGCGAACACATTGCCGGCGTACCGCTGCAACCCGACACCGCCCTCCGCCTGCACCGGGTCTATCTGGCCAAGGGGGCCCTGGCGACGACGGCGATCGAGGGCAACACCCTCACGGAGGGCGAAGCGCTCCAGCTCGTCGAAGGAGGCCTCGAGCTTCCGAAATCGCGCGAGTATCTCGGGCGAGAGGTCCGGAACATCGTCGCCGCCTGCAACCGGATCGCGGCCGAGATCGAACAGGCCTCCGGGGAGCTGTCGGTCGCGCAGATCCTCGCCTTCAACCGCTCGGTGCTCGACGGCCTCCCGCTCGAACCCCATGTCGTGCCCGGGGAGATCCGCACCTACCCGGTCGTCGTCGGTAGCTACTCCGGGGTGCCGCATGAAGACTGCCCCCACCTTCTCGACCGGCTCTGCCGGTGGCTCAACGAGCCGGAGTTCCGGGGTGCGGGCAGCGCGACACTCGCCACCGCCGTGCTGCGCGCGGTGCTCGCCCACCTCTATCTCGCCTGGATCCACCCCTTCGGCAATGGCAATGGGCGCACCGCCCGCCTTCTCGAGCTCTACATCCTGCTCGCGGCGGGCGTGCCCTCACCCGCCGCCCATCTGCTGAGCAACCACTACAACCAGACCCGCGCCGAGTACTACCGACAGCTCCGGGCGGCGAGCGAATCGGGCGGCGATCTCCTCCCCTTCGTCATGTACGCCGTTCAGGGGCTGGTCGACGGCCTGCGCCAGCAGCTCGCAGAGATCCGCCAGCAGCAGTGGGAGATCGCCTGGCGCAACTTCGTCGACGAGGCGTTCCGGGAGGAGAAGACGCCGGCCGCGGTACGGCAACGCAATCTCGCGCTCGCTCTCTCTGAGACGCCGGAGTGGGTCGCCGTATCGGAGGTTCCGATGCTGACCCCGCTTCTGGCCCGCGCCTATGCGAGCAAGAGCGCGAAGACGGTGAGCCGCGATCTCAACGCGCTCGCGGCGCGGGGCCTGATCGACCGGACGCGGGCCCGCGTGCGGGCGAGGCGGGAGATCATCCTCGCCTTCCTGCCGCTGCGCAGGGCCGTCGAGATCCGAGAGCCCGCTCTCGGAGGCGGGTAGACGCCCCCGCTACGGCCCCGCGAAGACGAACGCCGGCTCGTCGAAATTACCCCGGGCGGTGGCCTTCTCGCCGCGGTAGAGGACCCAGGCGGGCAGGCCGGGGGTGTAGGCGCGGGTCATCTCGTGGAGCTCGAGCGCCGAGTTGGCGGCGAAGAGGTAGACGAGGCGATCCGGCGCGAACGGGCTCGGCAGCGCGAGGAAGAGCCCCTCGTCGCCGCGCCCGTGGGTCGCGCCGCGGAAGCGGAAGTGGCCGTCGCCGAACGCCGCCGGCACCTGCTCGCCGAGCGCGGCGAGGACCCGCGCGGTGAGCGCGTTGTCGGCCGGGCCGCCGAGCAGGATCAGGTCGCGGGTGGCGAGCTGCTCGGCGCTCACCTCGACGTCCTTGACCACCGGGATCAGCTCCTCGCTGAAGTTGTCGGCGAGCACGGTCTGGAAGTTCCGGGCGAGGGTGTGCTGCGCCTCGTCGGCCCGGGTCGTGCCGTGGACGACGAGCGACTCGGGCCAGCGCTCGGTCACGTGCGCCCAGGCGGCCCACCGGCTGCGCGCGAGCGCGAGGTCGTAGCCCGGGTCGAAGCGCACCGCGACCGGCTTCTCCGCCACGCGGAAGGTGGCGCTCGTGCTCGGACCGGAGAGGAGCAGCGGGTGGCGCACCCGCGCCGCGGCGGTCTCGATCTCGACGCTCGTGGCGAGCGGGTAGGCGTCGGCGGCCGGCTGCGTCACGGTGACCGTCACCCGCCACCCCTTGCCGTCCTTCGCGTAGCTCACCCGCGGCGCGGGCGCGGGGAAGCCGGTGCGCTCGAGCCAGGGGGTGAGGATCGGCGCGACGTCGCGGCCGGTCACCTCGCGCGCCACGGCGAGGAAATCGGCGGTGGCGATCTCCTGGCCCGCGTACCGCTCGTGCACGGTGCGCATCAGCTTCAGGAACGGTTCGGTGCCGAGCTGGAGCCGGAGCTGATGGAGCGCGAACGTCCCCTTCACCCGGGCGACCCGGTAGGGGGCGTAGCGGGTGTAGGAGAGCTCGGCGCGCGCGGCGGGCAGATCCTCCTCGCGCGCGAGGGTGGCGAGCAGGAGCGAGTTCTGCCGTGCGAGCGCCTCGCCGAGCGCCGCCGCCCGCTCCGCCTCGTCCGCCGGCAGGCCGCGCAGCACCTGCCAGTAGCCGGCGGTGCCGGAGGCGAGCCAGTGGTCGGCCACCCCGGCCGGGAAGAGCGTCCCCTGCCAGAGCTGCTTGTCGGAGAGCGCGAAGCGCTCCTTGACCGCGGTGAGGTCGAGCTTCGGCTCCTGGGTGGTCGCCGGGGGAGCGAACCGCCCCGCCGCCTTCGCCGCGGCGAGCTGCTCGGCGAGCCAGACCGGGGTCACCGCGGTGTAGCCGAGGGTCAGGTGCGGCCGCGCCCCGGGCAGGTCGGGCATCCGCCGGTTGCCGGGCGCGGGGAACTTCTCGCGCAGCGTGACCTTCCCCTGGTGCGCCCAGAAGACGAGCCGCTCGGCCATCTCGGAGGTCGTGATCTTTCCGTCGCAGGCGTGCGAGAGGTTGATCGGCGAGGTGGCGAAGGCGCGGGCGAGCGACGGGGCGTCGATCTTCCCCTTCTCGCGCCGGTAGTACTCGTTGAAGGCGAGGTCGCGGTTCCAGGGGGCGAAGACGGGGTCGAACGGCGCGCCCTGCGGCTGGTGGGCGTACTCGCGGCGCACCCGCGGATCGCGCGGGTTGTTGTTCGCCCAGAGGAAGGCGCCGGTGCCGAACGGGTTCTCGCCCGAGCGCCAGAGCCGCTTCTCGGCGGTGCCGAGCAGCAGGATCGCGGTCTCGTCGGTCTTCACGTCGGCCATCGGCCAGTCGTTGGCGTACATGCCGTTGTTGCGCTCGGCGAGGATCGCGGTGACCTCGTCGATCGAGGTGCCGTACTGCACGGCGCGGCGGATCCGGTCGCTCATCGGCGCCCCGTCCCGGTTCCAGGGGGTCTGCATGACGGTCGTCTCGCCGATCACGATCCCCGCGTCGTTCATGTAGAAGTCGGTGCCGGAGTGGATGCCGCCGGGGAAGGTCTGGTAGACGAGCCGCCGCCCGGTGGCGGGCACGATGTCGAGCAGCACGTTGAAGTGGACGCCGGTGTAGCCGGACCACATGAAGATCTGCCCGAAGACGACCCGGCCGTCGGCGGTGGCGTCGCCGGTGGCGGCGAGCGCCGAGCACTTGTGGGTGCCCTCCGGGATCGCGAGCTCCTCTTCGGCGGTGAGGAAGCTGCGGCCGGTGAGCGCGTTCGGGAGCACCGCGAGCCCGGAGCGGAGGTAGTCGGTGTCGATCGTCGAGTTCATCGTCACCACGTCGAGGAAGTCGACCGCGCGCCCGAGGAGCTTCGCGCCGCCCTTCGCCGCGCCGTCGGCGATGCCGCGCATCTCGGTGAGCAGCTCCTCGGAGTAGCCGCGGAGCATCGTCGCGTCGGCGAGCGTCCGCGCCGCCGCCCAGCCCGCGGCCGGATCCTTGGCGTTGGCGACGATCGTCAGCTTCTCGAGGTAGGCGGCGAGCTCCTCGGCGAGGAGGTAGCCGTGCTGGTAGCCGCGCTGGTACGGCTCCCCCTCGATGTGGACGAGGAGCCAGCCCCCCTGCTCGGCGCGCCACGCCGGGCCGGCCCAGCGCACCGTCTCGAGCGGGATCCAGTCGGCGACGTCGGTCACCTCTTCGAGCGTGAGGTCGTCGAACCAGACCGTTCCGCGCGCCCCGCCGTTGCGCCCGAGGTGCAGCGTCACGCGGTCGGCGACGCGGGTGGCGACGAAGCGCATCTCGAGCTCGTGCCAGTCGCGCGTCGCCCCGGCCGCCGGCGAATGGTTGGTGAACGGGAAGGAGGCCATCGCGAGGCAGGCCGGCACCGCCGTGGGGTAGCGCGCGAGCGGATCGGAGACGACCTCCGCGGTCCGTACCCGGGCGCGGAGCCGGTAGACCTTCCCTACCGTGAGCGCCACCGGCTCGGAGGCGACCGTGATCTCGGCGAGCACCTCACTCGCGAGCCGCAGGCTCGCCCCGCCCGCGAACGCCACCTCCGGATCGCGCGCCACGCTCGCCCCCGCCGGCAGCTCCCCCACCACCTGCCACCCGGCGGGGATCCCGGTCTCTCCCGCCGGCCCCGCCTCCTCGAACCCGGCATGCGGAATCGGAATCGGCGGCGGCGCCTCCGCCGCCCCCGCGGCGGCAGCGCACCCGAGCGAAACGAGCAGCACGAACGAAGCGAACCGACGGCCTGGGCGCATGGCGACCTCCTCGCAAGAACCCCCCGATCGTACGCGCCTCGCCCGCTCGCCCCTGCCGCCCGGACGGGCGGGGCTCCCGAAGCCGGCCGGAGCGAGCCCGCTCGGGGAAGAGGCTCGAGGGGCTCGAAAAGAAAGAGGGGAGAGCCGATCGGCTCTCCCCTCTTTGGGTTCGGCGGGTGACGAGGGTCAGGGAGCGGTGGCGCTCCACTGGGCGAGGTCACCGCTCTCGAAGCCGTCGGCGAAGAGGCCGGCGAGGCAGGACTGGACCATGACGTCGTCCACGTCCCAGCCGGCGCGGCCCACCGAGCTGTCCGAACCGATCCGCCAGCGGAACTGCACCGTCTGGCCGGCCCAGGTCGTGACGTCCGCGATGGTGTTCAGGTACGGCTGCGACGTCGGACCGCACCACGCCTGCAGACCGGCGAGTGGGTTGCTGAAACTGGAGGAGACGGTGCCGGTGTACGGCCCCACCAGGAGCGCGGAGTTCGGCACCTGGGTCCAGGTCGCGCCGGCGTTGGTGGTCACCTCGAGGATGCCGCCGTCGTAGCAGGCGCTGGAGCCGCTGTTTTCCAGGTTCGGCAGATGCCAGAACTTGAGCACCACCGGGTTCTCGCCCGCGGGCAGCGCGATCGGCGGTGAGACGAGCCGCTGGTCGGAGATCGCCGAGGGGTCGGTGCCGCGCACGTGCCGGCTGCCGCCGTGCGGGTTCACGGTCGAGAGCGCCCAGGTGTTCGTGCCGGTGCCCGGCGGGGTCGTCCAGGAGCCGAGGCCGCTCTCGTACCCCTCGGAGAAGACGACCCGTGGCGTCGAGCCCGGGGCGCAGTCGCCGGGGGCGGCGACGGTCGTGAAGCTCCAGACGGCCGAATAGGCCCCGGTGCCGCAGGCGTTTTCCGCCCGCACCCGCCAATAATGCTTCGTGCTGGTGTTCAGCGTCACGTCGGCGGTCCAGGTCGGGCTGGTGAGCCCGCTCGCCGACGCCACGAGGTTCGTGAAGCCGGCGTCGGTCGCCACCTCGATCGCGTAGGTCGCGGCCTGCACGGTGCCGTTCCAGGTGAAGGTCGGCACGGCCGGTACGTTGAGCGCGCCGTCGGCCGGGCTCGCGAGGGGGCTCGCGGCCGGCGTGGCGTCGTAGAGGGAGAGGTCGACGGCGAACGACTTCGCGGTGCCGCCGGTGGCGGTGCCGCCGATCGCGACCGTGTAGCTGCCCGGCGCGGCGGCGCCGGTGTTGCCGATGGTGAGCGTGCTGCTTCCCGGCGGGGTGACGGGGTTGGTGCTGAACGTGGCGGTGCTGCCGGCCGGTTGGCCGGTGGCCGTGAGCGTCACCGGGTTGGCGAAGCCGAGGATCGAGCCGACCTCGACATCGAAGAGCGCATCGGCCGGGGCACAGAGGGCGAGCTTCTTCGGGAGCGCCCGCAGCGTGAAATCGGGCTCCTGGGCGCAGTTGGTGCAGACGAGCGCGAAATCCTGGTCCAAGGATGTGCCGTTGCCGGGCACGCCGTCGCCGCCGATCGCGGTCGCGTGGACCCGGATCGTCAGGCTGCTGCCGGCGGGGCTCTGGATGAAGACGTTCTCGAGGTTGTTCCGGTTGTCGGCGGTGCCGCCGGTCGTCGACCAGCCGCCGGCGAAGACGTTGCCGCGGTAGGTGTCGGTGCCGTTCTCGACGACGAGATCGAGGTTGTTGACGAGCGCCGGGTTGGCGCCGGCGGCGCCGGGGGCGTCCGTCCAGGCGAGGGTGACCTTCACCGGCTTCGCCGGATCGTCGACCCCGAGCACGGTCTCGTAGCTCTCTCCGACCGTGAGCAGATGGCTCTGGTCGACGTAGAAGGTGGTCACGCCCGGCTGGATGATGTTCGCGACGTTGATCCGGCCCCACCCCTGGGCGTTGTTCCAGCGTGACCCGCCGGCGCCGGTCATCTCGACCGCGTTGTTGACCAGCAGCGCCTTGGCCATCGCCGGGCTGGGGTCGGCGCCCGCGTGGAGATCGCGCCACCACTCGGTGAGCAGCGCGACGGCGCCGGCGGCGTGCGGGGAGGCCATGCTGGTGCCCGAGCAGAGCGAGTAGAGAGGCGGGCTGCCGGTGCCGCCGATGTCGTAGCCGCCGCCGGTACAGCTGCCGCCGGTGTCGTTGCGGGCGGAGGCGATCTCCTCGCCGGGGGCGGCGATCGTGGGCACCTGCCGGCCGTCGACTGCCGGGCCGCGCGAGGAGAAGGAGGAGATCGATTCGATGCTGCCCGCCCGGTAGTTCCGGGAGGAGGCGGTGACGATGAGGTTCTTCGCCTCCTTGGGCGCGGTCAGCGTGTTCGAGCCCGGTCCGGAGTTGCCGGCCGAGAAGACCTCGATGAACGGCTGGAGCCCCGGCGCGTCGAAATCGCCGTCCCGCACCATGAAGTCGTGGGTGCGCTCCGAAGCCTGATAGCCGTGGTTCGTCCCCTCGCCGGTGGTCCAGGAGTTGTTGCCGCCGATGGCGCCGCCGAGCACCGCCCGCTTGGAGTGCTCCTGCCAGCCGCCGGCCGGCGGCCAGGCCGAAGCCGACATCGAGTTCATCGCGAAGAGACCGACGCCCGGCGCGATGCCGAGACCGTAGAGGAAGCCGTTGGCGTCGGCATGGCCGGCGGTGGCGTCGCCGCCGATGATGCCGGCGACGTGGGTGCCGTGGCCGCCGCCGGGGCAGTCGGAACCGGGCTGGCCGGCCGGGTTGCACGCCCCGGGGAAGGTGTAGCCGCCGACGATGTGGCTGCCGAGGTCGGGGTGATCGTAGTCGATGCCGGTGTCGATGACCGCCCAGGTGACGCCGGTGCCGTCGAAGCCGAGGGTGTCGTTCAGGAAGGAGAGGTAGCCGGTCTGCGGAATACCTCCGGGATGGTTGCCGGCCACGATCTGCGACGACATCTCGTCGTCGAGGATCGGGCGCGGCCCGATGACGCCGAGCCAGAGGACGTTCGGGATCGCGGCCACCTCGGCGACCGCCGTGGCCGGCAGCGCGACCACCGCGTCGAAGAACTTCCGGTCGGGCTGCGCCGGGTAGTGCTGCAGCACCTCGCCGCCGAGCTTCGTGATCGCGGCGAGCGTCGCCTCGACTCGGTCCTCGCCGTAGAAGAGCACGTCGACGTTGCGGACGATGCCGGTCCGTCCGTCGAGCTCGAGCGCCGGCTTGTAGGCCGGGTGCACCCGGCCCTGCCAGCGGACGAACGGCAGCGTGGCGGCGGCCTCCGTCGCGGCGGGAGCGCCCCAGACGAGATAGGCGTGGTGCGGGTAGTACTGGAGCGGCTCGAGACCGGCCGCGGCGAGCTCGCCGAGCCAGGCGGCGGTCACCGGGCCGCGGAACTGGACGAGATGGAAGCCCGGGCCGTCGTCGTTCGCCTTCTCACCCGGACCGAGCGCCGGCTCGCCGTCGACGAGAGGGTCGAAGCGGTAGCGGACGATCTGCACGCTGCCGGCCTCCGCGTCCTCGGTGAACGGCAGCCCCGAGGCGAGCAGGCGCCGGTAGTCGTCCTCGTCGAGCTCCAGCCAGCGGAAGCCGCCGTAGGCGGCCGCGAAGCGCGGGGCGAGATCGAGTCCGGGCAGCGCTTCGCTCGCCGCGGTCGGCAGGCGGACGAAGCGGCTGGCCGCGGCCGCCGCCGGGACCGACGAGGCCGCGCCAAGCAGGAGACAACAGGCGAGGACGAGGGCGATTCGAACACGCATCGGGTCTGCTCCTCTGTTCCGGTGGTTGCTGCGTGGAGAGCGCAGTCTAGACCGGGCGCCGAAGGCCGGGCAACCCCGGCCGGCGCCGCTGCGACGGCAAAGAAAAGCCCCGCCCGGTTGCCCGGGCGGGGCCTGGTTCGCGGCGCGTCGAGATGGCCTAGAAGGTCACCTTGAAGCTGAGCCGCAGCTCACGCGGCGCCTGGAAGACGTCCGCCTTGTTGTAGAGCGGATCGGGCTGCACCGAGCGAACGAGCGTCTCGTAGTCCCAGCCGCCGGCGAAGAACTCCTCTTCGCTGAGCGGCAGGTCCTGCAACGTCCGCGAGCCCCAGCGCCGCAGCACGGTCTTCTCGTCGAACAGGTTGAGGACGCTGAGCCCGACCTGGAGGTCGAACGCGCCGACCTTGAAGTCCTGGTAGAGCGCGAGGTCGGTCTGGGTGACGGTGGGGGTCCGGCCGAGGTTGCCGCGGCCGTACGGATAGAACGGCGTGTTGATCGGTGCCCAGCCGATCTCGGTCACCGGCACGCCGCTGCCGACGTACTGGCCGAGGCCGACCGTCAGGTTGAAGGGGAAGCGGTAGGTGCCGAACACCTTGAGCTGATGCGGCTTGTCGGTGGCGAGGCGCCCGAGCACCTCCTTGCCGTTCCGGTCGTAGGTGTTCTGGATGACGTCGAACAGACGCGAGGCGTTGGGCGACAGCCGGCCGCCGCCGCCGACGGTGTTCTGCTCGTCGGAGTTGGCGAGACCCGAGTAGTTGCCCCACAGGCGGCTGTAGGTGTAGCTGGCGCGCAGCGACCAGTTGTTGGCGAGGCGGCGGTCGAAGGTCAGCTCGATCGCGTCGTACTCACGCTGCGCCTTGGGGAAGGGGCGCTCCGCGATGCTCCGGGTCACGCCGTAGCCGGGGTTGGCGATGTAGTAGACCTCGCCGATGCCGGGCACGAGCACGCCGACGTCCTCGATCGCCCGCACGAGCTGCTTGTGGACGTACCGGGCGCCGACCGTGATGAGGCTGGTGAGCTGGTGGTCGACACCGAGCTGCGCCTCCCAGCTCTCCATCGGCTTGATGTCCGGGTCGATGGTGTTGTCGTTCGGATCCGCCGAGTTGTGCCGGCGATCGACGACCTCGATCAGGGTGCCGGCCGGGCAGTTCGGCCGCTCGTTGGTGGTGTTGGAGCCGACGGAGCAGTTGTTGTTGATCCAGTCGTAGTTGTCGAACGTGTAGTAGAAGTCGACCCACTTGTCGCCACCGAAGGCGCCGCGCGGCATCTCGTACTTCGTCACGTCGTAGTAGGTGCCGTAGCTGCCGTAGACCTTCCAGCTCTGATCGCCCTTCAGATCCCAGGCGAAGCCGGCACGCGGCGCGATCTTGTCGCCGTACTTGAACTCGATCGCCTTGCTCGGGCCGACGGCGCCGTAGTTGGGAACGGCCTCGTGCTCGGCGCGGACCCCGAGGTTCAGGGTGAACTTGGGGGTGACCATCCAGGTGTCCTGGAGGAAGAGCGCGTCGTTCGTGGTCTTGACGTGCCCCATCGTCGAGATGTTGAGGAGCCGGAAGTAGCCGTAGGTGCCCCGGACGCTCTGACCCGTGGTGGTCGTGTAGGCGCGGTCCCAGTAGTACATGATGCGGTCGGCGTTGTAGCCGTTCCGCACGTCGTTCTCGATCTCTTCGCGCTGGAAGCCGACCTTCACCTGGTGCTCGCCGCCGCCGCTGAAGAAGAAGGAGGCGTCGCCGCCGTAGTAGGTCCGCTCGTACTTGTCCCACGCCACCGCGTTGGCCAGCACCAGCGCCTGGGTGCCGTCACCCATGTAGCCGATCGGCTTCCGGTACTGGGCCGGGATGTTCGGGAAGGCCTTGGACGGATCCGTCCCCGTCATCTGATGGATGCGCGGATACGACGGGATCCCGGTGTCTCTCAGGTCGGTCATGAAGTAGCCGACGCGGGCGCTCAGGACGACCGACTTGCTGGCGATGTAGTCGGTGGTCAGAGAGTAGGTCTCCCGCTCCCCTTCGCCGCCGTAGTCGTAGGACTTCGGATCCGAGCTGCCGGTGCCGCGGAGGCCCGGAAGCGCCCGCTCCCTTTCCCACGGCGACTGGTTGGTGCCGAGCTTGAAGAGCACCGGGCCGAGGTTGCCGGTGATGTTGGCGGCGTAGTAGTCGACCTGCTGCTTCTGGTTGAACGTCCGCTTGACCGTCGGGGTGGCGCCCGAATAGAACTGCACGGTCCGGTCGGTGTCCGTGAGGCCCGGCTGATAGGAGCCGAAGAACCAGACGCGATCGCGCACGATCGGGCCGCCCAGGAAGATGCCCGGATCCCAGCGGACCGAATCGTCGGTGCCGTACTTGAAGTACTGGGCGACGAGGCCGGTGGCGCGGTCGGTGGAGAGACTCTTGCGCTCCGCGCCGTTGAGCGACCGGCTCTGGTAGTCGACGGCGATGCCGCCGGAGAACTCGTTGCGGCCGGAGCGGGTGATGGCGTTGATCACGCCGCCGGTCGAGCCGCCGAACTCGGCGGCGTAGCCGGCCGACTTGATCTGGACCTCTTCGAAGAAGTCGGCGCGCATCGGCACGGCGGACTCACCCGTCTGCGGGCTCGTGGTGTCGATGCCGTCGATGATGAAGCGGTTCTCGAGACCGGAGGCGCCGTCGATCGACAGACCGCCGGCCTGCGCCGACTCCTGCACGCCGGCCGCCTGCGACACGACCGAGGTGAAGTCGCGGCCACGCGGCAGCGTGTCGATGTCCTCGCGGCTGATCGACGCGGCAGTGGCCGAGCTCGTGAAGTCGATGGCGACCGAATCCGCCGTGACCGTGATCGTCTCCTCGATCTGCCCGGTCTTCATCGTGAAGTTGACCCGGGTGCTCTTGCCGAGGACGACCAGGATGCCGCTCGCCTCGGAGGCGACGAAGCCTTCGAGCGACGCCTTGATCGAGTAGGTGCCCGCCGGCAGCTTGGGCAGCCGGTAGAACCCCTTCTCGTCGGTCACCGCGGCGACGGTGCCGAGCGGGCCGGTGGCTTCGATCGTGACGCCGGGCAGCGCCTGGCCGCCCTCGTCGACGACGTTGCCGTCGATGCCGCCGGCAACCTCCTGTGCGACTACCGGTGCGGCGATGAGCAGCGCCAGCAACGCCGCGAACGCCGTCACCCAACCGAGGTGGTTCCACTTCCGCATGCTCTTCCTCCCTCTGAGAGCGGCCGGCCCGATCACCCTTCCCGCGGGAACCGGTGACGGCCATGGTTGTTCAACCCTCTACGGACACCACAAAACGCCAGACCGCCGCCGCAGCGGTGACGAACCGGCTGGGCAACGGTAGGGGCGGCCAAACGGAGCTCGGGTCTCGAGGTCGCACGTTGGTCTGTTGCAGAATCAGTCTACAGCAATCCGAATGCCACTGGGAACCGTCCGGCAACAGTCATCCAAACTCAGTGTTCGCAATGATTTGCGTGGCTCTTCGGAAGGCGGTGCCGGGTCCGGACGGGAACGAACCCAATCGGCCAGAGCGCCCAATGCACCATTTTGGATGAAGCTCCTCGTCCCCGGAAGCGAGCGGGTACTCCCGGGGCCCGGTGGGGGCTGGTCGTGACGGGAAGAGGAGAAGGCGTCGGAGAGTCGTAATATCGGGGAAACCAGGCGGCCAGGCGGCACGGGCCGGGGAGGCGAAGATGTCGAGCCAGAAGAAGATCACCGTTTGGTACATCGCGGCGTTCGTGCTGGGAGCGGCGGTCGCGTTCGCGGTCTCCCAGGCGCGCGTCCACGGCATCGTGAAGGACGAGCAGGGCCGGCCGCTCGCCGGGGTGAAGCTCACCGTGACGCAGCCCGGCAACGCTTCGTACCGGAACGAGACGGTCACCGACGCGAAGGGGAGCTACGCCGTCACCCTGCTCGACGCCACCCGGACCCACACCTACCGGTTCGAGAAGGACGGCTTCCAGAGCCTGGAGCAGTCGTTCAAGGTGCCGCTCGAGAGCAACGAACGGAAGGATTTCGAGCTGATCTCGCTCGAGGCGGCGAAGCTGGGCGTCGGCCAGGCGGGCCGGGCGGTCACCGCGCAGGACAAGGCGGTCCTGAGCTTCAACGAAGGGGCGGAAGCGGCTCAGAAGGGCGATCTCCCGGCCGCGCGGGCCCGTTTCACCGAAGCGCTCGCGCTCGACCCGGCGCTCGCCGCGGCGTGGACGGCGCTCGCCACCATCGCGTTCACCGAAAAGGATTACGCCGCGGCGGTGACCGACGCCGAGAAGGCCGTGGCGCTCCAGGCCGACGACATCCGGGCGTTGCGGATCCTGGCCGAGGGGTACGCGCAGCTGGGCGAGACGGCGAAGGCCGAGCAGTACTCCGCGCGGCTCCTGGAGGTCGACCCGCGAGCCGGGGCGGCCGACCTCTTCAACCAGGGGGTCCAGGAGTACAACGCCGGCAACACCGGGCAGGCGCTCGCGCTCTTCACGCAGGCGCTCGCGAGCGACGCCACCTTCGCGAAGGCGCACTACATGCTCGCCATGTGCCACGTCGGCCGCGGCGAGAACGCCGCGGCCAAGGAGCAGTTCGAGAAGTTCCTCGCGATGGCGCCCGACGATCCGGACGCGGCCACCGCGCGGGAGATGCTCAGCTACCTCAAGTAGCCGGACCGGCTCACCGTCCCCCCACGGCGGTTCGCTGGATGGTCAGCCCGGTCCCGCCGGTGGCGAGGTCGCGGTAGACGGCGACCAGCGCGTCGGCCGAGCCGGCGACCGGCACCACGAACAGCCGGGCGTCGGCGTAGAGGTCGGCGTCCTCGTACTCGTCGGCGGCGTTCGGATCGAGACTCGCCAGGCCGCCGGCGGCGCGCTGCATCGCGCCGGCCATCGCCTCCGGCGAGCCGCCGTCGGCGCCGGCGCCTTCGAGTGCCGCCATCATCTGCTCGGCCATCTCGAAGGCGCGCGCCATCGCTTCGGCCGAGGGCAGCTCGCCATCCTCGATCTCCGGGATCTCGCTCGCGGCCTCGGCGTGGGCGCGGAACTCGGCCGGTGTCAGCGGTCCCTTCTTCGCCTTGCCGCGGAGCGCCGCGGCGACCTCGGCCGGCGATTTCGCCGTCCACCAGGCGTAGCGGCCGTTGGCGGGCTCGCTCGCGAAGAAGAGGTAGATCGCGTCGGCGGGCAGCGGCACGCCCATCGCGGCGGCGGCCGGCGGCTTCTCCGGCCTCTCGTCCGCCTCCTCCGGGAGCGAGGTGTGCCGGATCCGGCGCGCGAGCCGCTGCGCCCGCGGGTCGCCGCTGCTCGCGAGCGCCCGGCGCGCCGCGTCGCGGACCGCGGGGACCGGATCGTCGGCGAGCTCGGCGAGGAGCGGCGTGTCCTCGTTCGCGGCGAACGGCACCGCGAGCGCCTCGGCGGCGGCGGCGCGCAGCCGGCTGTCGGCGGCGTCCGCGGCGAGGCGGCCCATCGCGGCCGCCTGGTCGTCGCGCCGGTCGATGAGCACCTTGAGCGCGGCGAGCGCTCGCGTCGTGAGGTAGCTGCGGGAGTGCGCGCAGGCCGGGGAGCCGGGCGTGGCGCAGGCGGCCTGGACCGCCTGGCCGAGGTCGGCCCAGGGATCGACGGGGATGAAACGCACGTCGGCGATCGCGGCGCCCGCGGTGAGGGCGAGAGCGAACAGGGCGAGGGCGGCGGCGAGGCCGCGGCGAGTGCGGATGGCTGGTCTCATCTTCCGTTCCCCTTCGGCTTGCGCTTGAGCGGGCTCTTCGATACCGGCTTCTTGTCGATGCCGAGCAGCAGCCGGATGTCGGTTTCGAACAGGCGCGAGGCCCGGTCGAACTGCGGTTGCGTCGTTTCGCAGGACTCCTTCATGCAGGGCGCGGCCGCGGCGAGCCGAATCTGCGCGAGCACCTTCAGTTCGGCTTCGTAGCCGGCGACTTCGTCGCGGGCGTTCTGGGCCGGGGTGAGCGGACCGCCGCCCCGCTTGCGGCGCGCGAGGCAGTCGTCGATGTGCTTCTGCTCGTGCGCGAGGGTGGCGCGGCCGATCCCCTCGCAGGGGGTGATCGTCGGCAGGACCTCGGCGGCGCGCGGATGGGTGAGCGCGCAGGTCTCCGGATCGACCTTGAGCGTGAGATCCCACTCCTCGATTCCGCCCTGCTCCCGGACCGAGAAGCCGGTGCCGGTGAAACGTGCCCGCCAGGCGGTCGGGTCGCGCGGATCGGGCGTGTCCCACTTGCAGGAGGGGTTGACGCCGAGGTAGAGGCGGGACATCACGCTGGAGAGCTGCTTGGCGTCGAGCTCGCGCCGCTCGTACTCCTCCTGCGTGAGCCCCGGGATCGCGGCGAGGCGCTGGTAGAAGCCCTTCATGTACTTCGCCTCCCAGATCTGCGCCTCGATGCAGGGCAGCTTGCAGCACTCCGCGCACGAGCCGCCCTGGGCACGTCCGGGGGCGGCGGCGAACAGGGTGGCGGCGAGCACCACTCCGAGCACCGGGCCGGCCGGGACTCTCCTTCTTCGCATCTTCAGGGTCTCCTCTCTTCCACCGCGAGCGTGAGGCGGCGGATCTGGATCGCTTCGAGGGCGCAGCGCGCCCGGTTCTCTTCGGGCGCGAGCGTGAGCACGCGCCGGAAGGCTTCTTCGGCGGGGTCGAGACGGTCGGCGAGCAGGTGGGTGACGCCGAGGTTCTGCCACGGGCGGGCGCTTGCCGGGTTCTTGGCGGCGGCGTCGGCCCAGAGCGCGGCGGGCTCGCACCAGAGCCCGGCGCGCGTCTGCGTCAGGTGCGCGAGCGCCCCGAGCGGCAGCGCGGCCGCGAGCGCGATGCTCAGGACGGCCGCCGGGCGCGGGCGCCCGAGCGGCAGGGGCAGCCGGGCGACCGCGAGCGCGAGGAGCAGGAGCGGCCCGATCGCGGCGAGGTAGAGCGCGCGGGGCGCGACCGGATCGAGGCGCCAGACGAACGAGTTCGTGGGCGCCAGGGCGAGCAG
>JAAYLR010000181.1 GCA_012521815.1 Acidobacteriota bacterium | reverse complement strand
GTCCTGCACACCCTCGCCCTGCTCGTGCTGGGAGCCATCGGCGCGCTGCTGCTCGCGCTCACCTGGAATGCGGCGCTGCAGCGCGAGGTCTCTCTGCGCACCGCCGAGCTGCGGGCGAGCGAGGAGCGGTACGCCCTGGCCGCGCAGGCGGCGAACGACGGCCTCTGGGAGTGGGATCTCGTGAGCGGGAAGTTCTACTTCTCGCCACGCTGGTTCGCCGGCCTCGGGTTCGAGCCCCGGGAGAGCACCACCCGCCTCACCGACTGGCTCGTCCATATCCATGCGAACGAACGGGAGGCGTTCCGGACCGCGCTCGAAGCGCACCTCGCGGGACACACCTCGAGCTTCGAAGGGGAGTACCGGCTCCGTCACCGGGACGGTTCGTGGCGCTCGATGCTCGTCCGGGGCCTCGCCGTGCGGGACTCCGCAGGCCGGGCCACCCGGATCGCCGGTTCGCAGACCGACATCACCGACCGGCGCCGGGCCGAGGACCAGCTGCTCCACGACGCCTTCCACGACCAGGTCACCGGCCTGCCGAACCGGGCTCTCTTCCTCGACCGCCTCGCCGGCTCGATCGCCCGCAGCCGGCGGCATTCCGGTTTCCTGTTCGCGGTCCTCTTCCTCGACCTCGACCGTTTCAAGGTGATCAACGACAGCCTCGGGCACGCCGCCGGCGACCGTCTGCTCACCACCGTGGCCAGCCGCCTGACGGCCTGCCTGCGGCACGGCGACACCGTGGCGCGGCTCGGCGGCGACGAGTTCGCGGTCCTGCTCGACGACCTCGGCCACCTCGATGAAGCCGTCGCGATGGCCGAGCAGATCCACCGCGAGCTCGGCCGCCCGTTCAGGATCGAAGGCACCGAGATCTTCCCTTCGGCCAGCATCGGCATCGCCACCTCCAAGACCGGCTACCAGCAGCCGGAGGAGGTCCTGCGCGACGCCGACACCGCGATGTACCGGGCCAAGAGCCTCGGCAAGGCCCGGCATCAGGTCTTCGACACCGAGATGCACGCCCGGGCGGTGAACCTGCTGCTGCTGGAAGGCGACCTGCGCCGGGCTCTCGAGGAGCGAAGCTTCGAGGTCCACTACCAGCCGATCGTGCGGCTCGCCGACCGCTCGGTGCTCGGCTTCGAGGCGCTGCTCCGCTGGTCGCATCCGGCGCGCGGGATGATCCCGCAGGGCGAGTACCTGCCGCTCGCCGAGGAGACCGGGCTGATCACCCCGATCGGCTGGTGGGTGCTCGCCGAGGCCTGCCGGCAGATCGCCGTCTGGGGCGACCAGTTCCCGCAACCTGTGCCGCTCTGGGTGAGCGTCAACCTCTCGGCCCGGCAGCTCGTGCAGCCGGAGCTGATCACCGAGGTGGAGTCCGCGCTCGCCGAGCACGGTCTCGTCGCGGCGCGGCTGCGGCTCGAGATCACCGAGGGCGCGGTGCTCGAGCAGAGCGAACGAGCACTCGCGGCGGTCGACGGGCTCAGCTCTCTCGGGGTCCGGATCGATCTCGACGACTTCGGAACCGGCTACTCGTCGCTCAGCTACCTCCACCGTCTGCCGATCGACCGGGTCAAGATCGACCGCTCCTTCATCGCTTCGATCAACGAACAGAGCGACAGTCTGGAGATCGTACGGGCGATCATCGGCCTCTCCCGGAACCTCGGCATGGAGGTGGTGGCGGAGGGGATCGAGCGCGAGGCGCAGGCCACCACGCTGCGGGCGCTCGGCTGCGAGCTCGCCCAGGGTTTCTTCTTCTCGCCGCCGCTCGTGGCCCGCGAGGCGGAGAGGTACCTGCGCGCCGCCAGGCGCTGAAGAGCCTGACGAACCCCTCGCCGAGAACGTCGCCGGAGCCGGCCGGCGAGCCGCCTTCAGGGGCCCGGTACGGCCACCAGCTCGGTATCGAAGAAAGCCGCCAGCTTCGGGTTCACGGCCGCGATCTCCTCGCGCAGCGCCACGGCCTCGCCGTGCCGGCCCGACCGGTCGAGCGCGAAGGCAAGCACCGCCCGGTTGAAGAGCTTGAACGTCCCGCCGCCGAGCGGTCCGAAGTAGAGCAGGTTCTCGTCGGCCCGCCGCAGCCCTTCGCTCGCCATCGCCGGCTGGCCATCGGCGAGGGCGACGAGTGCCGTCATGTGGAGGCGAGCGGCGAGCGGCGTCCCCGCAGCGCCGAAGGCTGCCTGTTCCGGATCCGTGCCCACGAGAGCCGACACGGCGAGGAGCTGCGCCGCGACCGCCTCCCGGTCGCCGGCGATGAGGGCCACACGAAAACGGAGGAGATCGAGCGGCGCCGGCGCCCGGAGACACTCCTCTCCGGATCGCGGCCAGAACGCCGCCGCGGCGTCGTCGCGCAGCGCGACCCAGGCCGCCACCTGACAGGAAAGGGCCGCCACCATCGGCTCGGGACAGTGCGCCCGCGCCCGGTCCAGGATCGCCCCGGCCTCCTCCGGCTGATCGGCGAAGAGCACCGCCCGCAGGAGGTTGCGGTAGGAGGAGCAGAAGTCCGGCCGGAGCGCGAGCGCCCGCTCCAGCTCCTCCCGCGCTTCGTCGTACCGCCCCCGCAGGACGAGCAGCTCGCCGAGCGAGTCGTGCGGGTTGGCCTGATCGGGGGCGACGAAGGCGTAGGTCCGGAAGCGGGCCTCGGCATCGGCGAAACGGCCCTGCCCCATCGCCAGGTACCCGAGGTGGTTGTGCGCGAAGACCCAGTTCGGATCGGCCTTCACCAGCCGCTCGTAGAGCTCCTCCGCCCGCCCCCACTCTCCCTGATTCCAGGCACGGACGGCCGCGAGGTGAAGGGCCCAGGGATCACGCGGGCGGGCGGCGAGGTAGGTCGCCACCGCCCGGCCCTCGCCCTCCTCGTCGTGATCGACGACGGCGCGGAAGTAGGCCGCGAGGTACCGCTCCCGGGGGCGCAGCGTGTTCGGGTCGGCCGCCCGGATCGCCGCCGCATGCTCGTCGCCCTGGCCGCGGCCCCGGCCGCGGCCGAGGAGGAAGAAGTGGGGGGCGAGGAAGCCGGGATCGGCGGCCAGCGCCGCCTCGAACTCACGGCTCGCATCCTCTCCGTAGAGATGCATGTACGCCTGGAG
>JAAYLR010000016.1 GCA_012521815.1 Acidobacteriota bacterium | reverse complement strand
GCAGCATCCCGGCCTCGATCGCGATCGGGCGGATCTCGTCGAGGCGGCGGGAGTCGAACCGGATCCGCTCGCGCAGCACGGCGTCGCGGAGGATCTCCTCCTCGAGCGCCTCGACGATCTTCTTCGCCGCCAGGCGCTTCTCGACCTGCTCTTCGGGAACCGTGGCGAGGTACTCCTGGACGACCGCCGCCACCGCCCGCTTGCGGGCGAACTTCTCCTTCGTGTGGAGCGCGCCCTTGAGCGGCCCCCAGAGCGCGGCCTTCAGCTCCTGGTAGTACTCCTGCGGGTACGGCTCCGGCGTGGTCCAGCTCGGCTTCTCGAGGCCGCGGGCGCGGAAGAGCTCGATCTGCGCCTTGATGATCTTCTGCAGCTCCTGGTGCCCCTTCCAGATGCAGTCGAGGATCGTCTCCTCGCTGAGCTGGTTGGCGCCCGCCTCGACCATCACCACCGCCTCCTCGGTGCCGACGACCACGAGGTCGAGGTCCGAGACGTCGCGCTGGCTGTTGGTGGGGTTGAAGATCACCTCGCCGTCGACGAGGCCGACCCGCACCGCCCCGATCGGGTGGTAGAAGGGGATGTTCGAGAGCACCAGCGCGAACGACGCGCCGTTGATCGCGAGCACGTCGGGGTCGTTCTCGCCGTCGGCCGAGAGCACGAGCGAGATGATCTGCGTCTCGCTGGTGTAGCCCGGCGGGAAGAGGGGGCGCAGCGGCCGGTCGATCAGCCGGCTGGTGATCGTCTCCTTCTCCGTCGGGCGTCCCTCGCGCTTGAAGAAGCCGCCCGGGATGCGCCCGGCGGCGTAGGTGTACTCGCGATAGTCGACGGTCAGGGGGAGGAAGTCGCGCGGCATCGCGCTCGTGGCCATGCAGGCGGTCGTCAGCACCACGGTGTCGCCGAAGCGCACGGTGCAGGAGCCGTTGGCCTGCTTGGCCAGGTGGCCGGACTCCACGATCAGGCGATCGGAGCCGACGGGGATTTCGATTCTGTGCTTCATCAGGGGTCCTTCGTTCGGAGTCGCCGGCCGGGAAGGCAGGCGGGTGGGCGCCGTCCCTCCGCCCCTCGTGGGGCGGGCGACAGGACGGCGCGCCGGATTGGATGGGGCTTCCCGCCTACTTGCGCAGGCCGAGTCGCTCGATGGTGCTGCGGTAGCGCTCGTTGCTCTGCCGCTTGAGGTAGTCGAGCAGCCGGCGCCGGCGTCCGACCATCTGGAGCAGGCCCCGACGGCTGTGGTGGTCCTTCTTGTGGACCTTGAAATGCTCGGTGAGCTCGGTGATGCGGTCCGTCAGCAGGGCCACCTGGACCTCCGGCGAGCCGGTGTCGGTCTCGTGGAGACGGTATTTGGCGATGACGTCCGACTTCTTCTCTTGAGTCTGGGGCAAAACGGTTTCCTCCGTTATCTCTCTATAACCCCTGAATGTTAGCACAACGCGGGTGCCGGAAAGACGATCTTCGGCTGGATGACGACCATCCCGCTGCCCCCGAGCCGCTCGACGACGCTCCCGACCGCGAGCAGACGACCCCGGCGGTCGGCAATCCGGACCCAATCCCCTTCCATGCCATCGAGCTGGCGGGTGAGGATCGTCTGGCCGTGGAGGAGCCGCCGCTCCTGGGCGGCGTCGGCGACCGTCGTGGCGAACGGCAGGGGGATCTCGGCGAGCGGCAGCCAGGCCGGTCCGAGCGGCGCCTCCGCCGCCCGGCGCTCGCCGAGCGTCGCCACCGGGAGGGCGTCGTCGAGGGCGAACGGTCCGATCCGGGTGCGGCGCAGCCGCTCGAGATGGGCCCCGCAGCCGAGCCGCTCGCCGAGGTCGTGGACGAGGCTCCGGGCGTAGGTCCCCGATTCGCACGCGAGCCGGAAGGCGAGGCGGTCGTCGGCGAGCGGGCCGGCGGGTTCGAAGGCGTAGATCTCCACCTCCTTCGGCTCGTCGGGGGTCGCCTCGCCCCGCCGCGCGAGCTCGTAATACTTCTCGCCGCCGATCTTCTTGGCGCAGTAGGGAGGCGGCACCTGAGCGTAGCTGCCGACGAACGCCCGCATCTCCCGCGCGAGGTGGCTCTCTTCGACTCCCGCGGTGCTCCGTTCGGCGGTCGGCCTTCCGGAGGCGTCGTAGGTGTCGGTGGCGATCCCCAGCCGGAGCTGGCCTTCGTACTCCTTCGGGGCGCGGATCAGGAAGCGGGTGAGCCGGGTGGCCTGACCGAGGGTGAGCAGGAGCAGACCGGTGGCGTCCGGATCGAGCGTGCCGCAGTGGCCGATCCGCCGCTGCCGCATCAGCCGCCGGACCTGCTGCACGACGTCGTGGGAGGTGCAGCCGGCCTGCTTGTCGACGAGGAGGAGGCCGTCAACCATGGCTTTCGTCCGCCTCCCGGGCCGCCACGAGGGCGGCGATGATCCGTTCCTGCGCCGCCGGCAGCGGGCCGTCGAGGGTGCAGCCCGCGGCGTTGCGGTGGCCGCCGCCGCCGAACCCCTGGGCGATGCGCTCGACGTCGAGGCTGCCGCGGCTGCGCAGGGAGATCTTCCAGCGGCCGTCGCCGAGCTCCTTGAACAGTGCGGTGGCGACGACCCCGGCGATCGAGCGGGGGTGGTCGATCAGCCCCTCGGAGTCGCCGGGCGCGGCCCCGGCGCGGGCGAACATCTCCCGGGTGAGGACCACGGTGGCGATGCTTCCCGCCGCGTGCAGCTCGAGGCTCGGGAGCATCTCGCCGAGGAGGCGGACGGCGGATACGGGCTGGCTCTCGTAGAGCCAGGTGGTGACCCGTTCCGGCGAGGCGCCAGCGCGCATCATCGCCGCCGCGGCCTCGAAGGCGGCGAGCGTCGTGTTGGAGAAGCGGAAGCCGCCGGTGTCGCTCGCGAGCGCGAGATAGAGGAGGTCGGCGCTGTCGCGGTCCCAGGTGACGTGGAGCTCGGTGGTGAGCCGGTAGACCATCTCGCCCACCGCCGGGGCGGCCGAGTCGACCCAGTTGACCTCGCCGTAGAGCCGGTTGCCGAGGTGATGGTCGATGTTGAGCACCGGCAGCTCGGCGAGCGAGCTCTCGAGGCCGGTGCGCTCGAGGCTCGGGCACTCGAGCACGATCGCGGCGTCGAAATCGGCGGGGAAGCCCGCGGGCACCGCGGTGCCGACGTGCACGCGATCCGCGCCCGGCAGGCTCGCGAAGACCGGGGGGAGCGGGTCGCGGAACCAGACCCAGGCCGCCTTGCCCAGCCCGCGCAGGAGGCGGGCGAGACCGAGGCTCGAGCCGACCGAGTCGCCGTCCGGGCTGGTGTGGCTCGTGATCACGAAGCGCCGTCCCCGGCGCAGGCGCGCGAGCAGGGCCTCAGGAGTCTTCGTCGTGGACATCTCCCAGTTCCTCCAACAGACGGCTGATCCGCTCGCTGTGCTCGGCGCCGCGATCGAGGTGGAACTCGAGGTCGGGGACGGCGCGCAGGCGCAGCCGGCCGGCCAGACGCGAACGCAGAAAGCCGCGGGCGTGGTTGAGGGCGGCCACCGCCGCCGCGCGCTCCGGCTCGCTCCCGAGCGCGCTCACCGCGATCCGGGCGTGGCGCAGATCGGGGCTCACCTCGATCCGGCCGATGACCGCGAGCCGGGAGCGTGGGTCGCCGACCTCCCGGTGCAGCAGCTCCGAGAGCTCGACCCGCAACAGATCCGCGACCCGCTCCACCCGCCGGCTCATGGCGCCTCCTCCAGCAGCTGCGCGTCCCAGCGCGTCACCACCGCTTCCGGCTCGGCATCCACGAGCCGGCGCAGCTCGTCGCAGAGCCGCTCGAGCCCGCCCGCCTGCGCCGCCACCGCGGCGATTCCGATCTCGGCCCGCTGGTGCAGGTCGTGGAAGGCGGTCTCGGCCACCGAGACCCGGGCCCGCTCGTGGAGCCGGTCGAGCAGGGAGCGCACGACCCGGCGCTTGCTCTTCAGGCTGCCGGCGTGCGGCAGGTGGAGCTCGCAGCAGACGATGGCGACGAACACGGGCGGACGATGACCGGGCGGCCCTCGCCGCCCGCGCGGCTCACAGGGTGGCCGCGACCTCTTCCTTGACGAACGCTTCGATGACGTCGCCCGGCTTCATGTCCTGGAACCGGTCGAGCCCGATGCCGCAGTCGAAGCCGGCCCGGACCTCGCTCGCGTCGTCCTTGAAGCGGCGCAGCGAGGAGATCTTCCCCTCGTAGACGACGCGGCCGTCGCGCACCAGGCGGACGCCCGCGCTGCGCGGCACGACCCCCTCGACCACGTGGCAGCCCGCGACCGTGCCCACTTTCGGCACGCGGAAGATCTCGCGGACCTCGGCCCGCCCCTTCTGGACCTCCTTCACGGTCGGCGCGAGCAGGCCGGTCATCGCCTTGCGCAGCTCGTCGAGGAGCTCGTAGATCACGGTGTGGAGGCGCACGTCGACGGCCTCCTTCTCGGCGAGCTCGCTCGCCAGCCGCTCGGGGCGCACGTTGAAGCCGACGATGATCGCCTTCGAGGCCGACGCGAGCAGCACGTCGTTGGTCGAGATGGCGCCGACGCCACTGTGCAGGACGCTGACCTTGACCTTCTCCGTCGAGAGCTTCTGGAGGCTGTCGCGCAGCACCTCGAGCGAGCCCTGGACGTCGGCCTTGAGCACCAGCCCGAGCTCCTTCGTCTCCCCCTCGCGCATCTCGCGGAAGAGCTGCTCGAGCGACATCCGCCCCTGGGTCGGCGCGAGCTCGCGCTTGCGCTGCTCGAGCTGCCGGTATTCGACGATCGAGCGCGCCTTCGCCTCCTCCTCGACCACCTGGAAGGGGTCGCCGGCGAGCGGCAGGTCGCCGAAGCCGGCCACCTCGACCGGGGTCGCCGGCTCGGCCTCGGCGACGCGCCGGCCGCGATCGTCGCTCATCGCCCGCACGCGGCCCCAGGTGGCGCCGCTGACGAAGATGTCGCCGATCCGGAGGGTGCCGTTCTGGACGAGCACGGTGGCCACGACGCCGCGGCCGGCCTCCTTCTTGGCTTCGATGATCACGCCCTGGGCCGGCAGGTCGGGGTCGCCCCGCAGCTCGAGCAGGTCGGCGGTGAGGATCAGCATCTCGAGCAGGGAGTCGATCCCCTCGCGCTTGAGCGCGGAGACGGGCACGACCACCGTCTGGCCGCCCCAATCCTCGGGCATGAGCCCCTGCTCGGTGAGCTGGCGCAACACCCGGTCGGGGTTCGCGTTCGGCCGGTCGATCTTGTTGAGCGCCACCACGAGCGGAACCCCCGCGGCCCGCGCGTGGCTGATCGCTTCGATCGTCTGCGGCATGATGCCGTCGTCGGCGGCCACCACCAGCACCACGATGTCGGTGGCGCGGGCGCCGCGGGCGCGCATCATCGTGAACGCCTCGTGGCCGGGCGTGTCGAGGAAGACCACCTTGCGCCCCTGGACCTCGACCTGGTAGGCGCCGATGTGCTGGGTGATGCCGCCGAACTCCGACTCCGTGACCCGCGACTTGCGGATCGCGTCGAGCAGAGAGGTCTTGCCGTGGTCGACGTGGCCCATGATCGTGACCACCGGCGCCCGGGACGCCTTCCCCTCGGACTTCGCCCGCCCTTCCTGGAGGTGCTGCACTTCCTCCTCGAAGGTCATCACCTTCGCCTCGAGCCCGAGCTCGGTGGCGAGCTTGACCCCGAGGTCCGGCTCGATGACGAAGTTGATCGTCGCCATCATGCCGCGATCGAAGAGCGCCTTGATCAGGTCCTTCGCCTTCACGCCGAGGCGATCGGCGAACTCGCGCAGCGTCATCCCTTCGGAGATCACGAGCGGACCCTCCTCGCTCTCGCCCTTCTCGGAACGGGCGACGAGCGCCGGACCGGCCGGCTCGATCGTCTCGCCGCGGCTCTCGGCGCGGCGGCGGCGGCGGCCGCTGATCGCCCCGGTCGGCGCCACCGCCTGGTCGACGACCTCCTCGATCTCCTCGAGGCTGCCACGGAAGGTGCGGAGATCCTCGTCCTTGACCTGAAGCCCGACGGGCTTCTTGACGCCGCGTTTCGTCTTGCGCAGCCGGTCGGCGAGCTGGGGCGGCGCGGCGGGGGCCGGCGGGCGCCGGCCGGTTTCCCGTCCGGTGGCCGGGGCCGGAGCCGGACCCCGGCTGCCGGGCGTAGCGGCGCGGCCGGCGGGACTCCGCAACGGCGGAAGCGTCGGGGGGCGGCCCCCCGGAGTGACCAGCGGACGTGGACGTCCGGGGCCCGCCGGGCGCGGACCGGCCGGCCGGGCCGGACCCGCTGGCCGGGGACCGGCGCCGTATCCCGGCCGGGTCCCGGGACGCGCCGGTGGGCGCGGGCTCCCGGGGTAGGGGGGGCGGCTGCCGGGCGCGGCCGGCCGGGCCGGACCTGCCGGACTCCGGCCGGAGGGCGGCGCCGCCGGCCGGGCTGGTGGCGGCGTGGCCCGGGGGGCGGCCGCCCTGGGCGGCGCCGGCGTTTCGGGCGCGCTCGCCGCGGCCGCTGCCGGCGGGGCGGCGGGTGCGGGCGCCGGTTCGGGCGGGGCCGATGGCGCCGGAGGTTCCGGGGGAGCCGGAGGTGCCGGGGGTGCCGGTTCCGGTACCGCCTCCGGGGCGCTTGCCACGACCTCCGGCGCGGGCGGAGCCGCCTCGACGGCCGGTGGCACCGGCCGCTCCGATGCCGGCAGGGTCTTGATCGCGCCGTCGGCGCGCTGAATGATCGTCCGGGGCCGCGTCGGACGCAGGGGGTTGACCTGGGGGCGACGAGCCGGCGCGGCGGGGGCGCTCGGGGCAGCAGGAGCCGGCGCGCCATCCGGCGCGCTGTCGTCCATGATCACCTCTCGCGGCGAGGGCAGCTTCTTGCCCTGCAGGATCGCCTGGATCACGTCGGTGTCGATGCCGGCGTCATCTCCCTCGATCCGCACGCCGATGGACCGCAGCTTGAAGACGAGATCCTGGGCGGGGATCCCCATCATCTTCGCCAGGTCCTGGACTCGAATCTTTCCCATGCTTCACTCTCTCCTGCGGCGCGCGGCGCGGACGGCTCTCGCCGCGGGCCTCACCCCTCGGACGCCTCCTCGGCGGGAGTCTCGTCGGTGGCGGCGAGCTCGCCGTCGGTCTCGCCCTGCGTGAGCGACTTCTGACGCTCGCTCTCCTGGAACGCCCTGCTCAGGGCCGCGAGGAAGTCCTGATCCGAGATCGTGCTGGCGCTCGGCTGCTCGGCGGCGGCCACGAGATCCGCGACCACCTCGTGAGCCTCGGCCTCGGGCTCGGCATCGAGCTCGGCGATCCGCTCGGCGGCGTGGGCGAGCAGCCGCTCGGCGAGCCCGGCATCGACCCCTTCGATCTCCTGCAGCTCCTCGGGCGAGGTCTCGGCGATCGCCCGCACGGTGCCGAGGCCGGAGCCCTGGAGGGCCTCGATCGTCTCCGCCGCGAGCTCCGGGAAGCGGGCGAAGTCCACCTCTTCGTCGGGCGGCGGCGCGGCGGCGGCGAGCTCGGTCTGGAGCAGCCGGGCGAGCGCGTCGGCCACCTCGCCCTTCACGTCGCTCTCGCTCTTGATGTCGATCCGGCAGCCGATCAGCTCCGAGGCGAGCCGGACGTTCTGTCCCCGCTTGCCGATCGCGAGCGCCAGCTGCTCGTCCTCGACGATCACGTCGAGGTGCGGGACGGTCGCCTGCTGGTGGACCGAGACGCGCGTGATCTTGGCCGGCGCGAGGGCGCTCTGGGCGAAGGTCACGAGGTCGTCGCTGTACTCGATGATGTCGATCTTCTCGCCGCGCAGCTCGCGGATGATCGCCTGCACGCGCGAGCCCTTCATCCCCACGCAGGCACCGACGGGATCGACGTCGCGCTCGCGGCTGTAGACCGCGACCTTGGCCCGCTCGCCGGGGGCCCGGACGGCGTTCTTGATCACCACGGTGCCGTCGTAGATCTCCGGGACCTCCATCTCGAAGAGCTTGATCAGGAGCTGGGTGCTGGTCCGGGAGAGCACCACCTGCGGCCCCTTCGGCTGCTTGTGCACCTCGTGGATGACGGCGCGGATCCGCTCTCCCTGGCTGTAGCGCTCGCTGCGGGACTGGTGGCGCTCGAGCGGAACGATCGCCTCGGTGCGGCCGAGGTCGACGATGATGTCGCGGCGTTCGAACCGCTTCACGGTGCCGTTGACGATCTCGCCGACGCGATCGATGTACTCGTTGTAGATCTTCTCCCGCTCCGCCTCCCGCACCCGCTGGTAGAGGACCTGCTTGGCCGACTGGGCGGCGATCCGTCCCAGACCCTCGGTGGAGACCGGAAGGAGGATCTCGTCGCCCGCCACCGCACCCGGCCGGTGGTCCTGGGCCTCCTCGACCGACCATTCGGCGGCCGGATCGGTGACCTCCTCGACCACCTGCTTGACGATGAAGGCTTCGAACTTGCCGGTCTCGCGGTCCATGTGGGCGCGGACCGGCTCCTTGATCCGGTGCTGTTTCTTCGCCGCCGAGGCCATCGCATCCTCGAGCGCGGCGACCCAGCGCTCGAAGTCGATCTCCTTCTCGCGCGCCGCCTGCCGCAGCATCTCGGTGAGGTTGCTCTCGGGGGTCTGTGCCTGCTGAGCCATCGTTCGTATCTCTTCTGACCGGTCCTACAGTTCGATCTCGAGCCGTGCGGTCACGACGGCCGCGAGCGGGATGGCGAGGGGTTCCTCGTCCGGGGTTTCGGCCATCCGCAGGATGACCGTCGCCGCGTCGTCCTCGCCGGTGAGCGCCTCGAGGCGTCCGACCACGGTGCGCTTCCGGGCCTCGGCCGCCTCCGGACGATAGGTGACGCGCACCCGCCGGCCGGCGAAGCGCCGGTAGTCGCGCGGGCGGTAGAGCTGCCGGTCGAGCCCCGGCGAGCTCACCTCGAGCGTGTAGCGGGACGAGCCGAAATCGGCGACGTCGAGCAACGCCGAAGCCTGCCGCGAGACATGCTCGCAATCCTCGAGCGTGACTCCGTCCGGCCGGTCGATGAAGAGCCGCAGCACGCCGCCCTTGAACTCGCAATGCACGAGCTCGCATCCGCTCGCGGCGGCCAGGGATTCCAGCTCTGCGACCAGCTCGGCGTCGATCTTCGTTGCCATCTCCTCACGTTGCACTGGCGAAAAAAAAGGCGGGCACGAGGCCCACCTTCGCTTTCGGCAAGGCAAGCTGCGGCAGCAACATACCACTCTCCGGAAACACGCGCAACCGCTGGCGCCGGCGCGCCGCGCCAATCTGGCGCGGCACCGGGGCCACTCCCGGGAGCGCGGGAGACCGGCCATCCGGCACGCGCTTTGCTTCTCCTGCGCAGCGTCGTGCCCGGAAGCGATTCTGCCGGGCGAGAGGAGATCCGTTCCATGAAGAGCCGTGAGTTCGCCACCTTCGTCACTCTCTTCGGCGCGGTCGCGCTGGGGTTCTTCCTGCTCGGTACGCCGGGCCTGAGCGCCGCCTCGCCCGCCGCGCCGCCACCGCCACTACCCGCCGTTGGTGCCGCTCCCCAGGGCGCGGGCGGCTCGTTCGCCCTGCCCGGTTTCGCCGACCTCGCCGAACGGACGCTGCCGGCGGTGGTCTCGATCGAGGCGGTGCGGATCGAGCGCCTCGACAACCAGCGGCAGGGGCGACGCCTCGATCCGTTCGAGTTCTTCTTCGGGCCGCGCTCGCAGCCGGAAGAGGAGGCGCGTCCGAGCCGGCCGCGGGAGTTCCGCAACCAGTCCGGCGGCAGCGGCTTCGTGATCAGCGCCGACGGTCTCGTCGTGACCAACCACCACGTGGTTGCCGACGCCACCGAGGTGAAGGTCCACCTCGGGGACCGGGATTACAAGGCCGAGATCAAGGGGCTCGACGAGGAGACCGAC
This sequence comes from Acidobacteriota bacterium, assembly GCA_012521815.1. GTDB lineage: Bacteria > Acidobacteriota > Thermoanaerobaculia > Multivoradales > JAGPDF01 > JAAYLR01. Next base: position 2,383 of record JAAYLR010000016.1, on the reverse strand, counting down.
CTCGCGGTGCTCCAGATCGACGCCGGCCGGCCCCTCCCGTATCTGCCCCTCGGCGACAGCGGGCGGCTGCGGGTGGGCGACTGGGTGATGGTGATCGGCAATCCCCTCCTGCTCGGCCAGACGGTGACGGTGGGGGTGGTGGGGGCCAAGGGCCGCACCATCGGCGTCAACCGCGACCTCTCGTTCGAGAACTTCATCCAGACCGACGCGGCGATCAACCGGGGCAACTCGGGCGGCCCGCTCGTCAACCTCGCGGGCGAGGTGGTCGGGATCGCCACCGCGATGAACTGGGGCGCCGAGAACATCGGCTTCGCCGTTCCGGTCGACACCCTCAAGGCGATCCTCCCGCAGCTGCGCGACCAGGGCCGCGTGAGCCGCGGCTACCTCGGGATCAACATCCAGAACCTCGACCGCGAGCGCGCCCCCGCCTTCGGTCTCGACGAGGGCAAGGGCGCCCTCGTGGTGTCGGTCGAACCCGACACCCCGGCCGGCAAGGCGGGGCTCCGCCACGGCGACGTGGTGCTCGAGGTCGACGGCCGGGAGATCCGCGAGACCCGCGACCTGATCGACTACGTCTCGTCGCGCCGCCCCGGGGAGAAGGTGCGGCTCGGCATCCTGCGCGATCGCAAGCGGAGCACCGTCGAGGTCACGCTCGGCGAGCGGCCGGGCCTCGGCGGCGACGCCGGGCCGGCGGCCAGGCCGGCGACGGCGCCGGGGATCGAGTGGCTCGGCCTCGACTACCGGGATCTGTCGACGATGCTGCGGCAGGGGCACGGCCTGCCGGCGGGTACCGAAGGGATCCTGATCACCGAGGTCGGCGCCACGAGCCCGCTGGTGGAGCAGGGGCTCGCTCCCGGCGACGTCGTGACCGAGGTCAACGGCCAGCCGGTCAAGGACGTCACCACCTTCGAGCGCGAGGTGCGCCGCCTGCGCAGCGGCGAGTTCCTGCGCCTCTACGTGAAGCGCTTCCCGCAGCGTGGCGAGGGGCGCGAGGCCTCCTTCTTCGCCGTCACCCGCGTGCCCTGAAGCCGGGGGCGCGACCGTTCCGGAGCGGGCCGGGAGCCGTTCGGGTTCCCGGCCCGCGCCCATTTCGACTGCCGGGGATCCGGTAGGATCCGCGCGATGAGCTCCTCCTGGCGCGCCTCGGTGCTGGTGGTCGACGACGAGAAGGCGATCCGCGACAGCCTGCGGATGATCCTCGAGTTCGAGGATTACCGGGTCGACGAGGCGGCCGATGGCGACGCCGCACTCCGCCGGGTGGCCGAGCGGCTGCCCGACGCGGTGCTGCTCGACATCAAGATGCCCGGTCTCGACGGGCTCGCGGTGCTGCGGATGCTGCGCGAGCGGGGTCACGACGTTCCGGTGCTGATGATCACCGGCCACGGCGACGTGCAGACCGCGGTCGAGGCGACCCGGCAGGGGGCGTTCGATTTCCTCGAGAAGCCGCTCGCGCGCGACCGGGTGCTCCTTTCGCTGCGCAACGCGGTGGAGAGCTGCCGCCTGCAGCGCGAGGCGCGGCGGCAGCGAGGCGATTCGGAGGAGCTGGTCGGCAGCTCGCCGGCGATGCAGCGGCTGCGCGAGACGATCGGGCTCGCGGCGCCGACCACCGCCACGGTCCTCGTCACCGGCGAGAGCGGCACCGGCAAGGAGCTCGTCGCGCGCGAGATCCACCGCCTCTCGCCGCGCCGCGACCGGGCCTTCGTCCAGGTCAACTGCGCCGCGATCCCCGACGAGCTGATCGAGTCGGAGCTCTTCGGTCACGAGAAGGGGAGCTTCACCGGCGCGGTCCGGAAGCAGGTGGGGAAGTTCGTCGCCGCCGACGGCGGGACGATCTTCCTCGACGAGATCGGCGACATGTCGCCGCGGACCCAGGCGAAGGTGCTGCGCGTGCTCCAGAACGGCGAGGTGGAGCCGGTGGGGGCGGCGCGGGTGGTGCGGGTCGACGTCCGGGTGGTGGCGGCGACGAACCGCGATCTCCCGGCGGACATCGAGGCCGGACGCTTCCGGGAGGATCTCTACTTCCGGCTCAACGTGGTGCCGGTGCGCACCCCGGCGCTGCGCGAGCACATCGAGGACCTGCCGGTGCTTGTCGACCATTTCGTGCGCCGCTTCACCGAGCTGCAGAGCTATCGGCCGCGCCGCCTCGACGACGAGGCCCTCGCCTTCCTGAAGGCGCTCCCCTGGCGGGGGAACGTGCGCGAGCTGCGGAACCTGGTCGAGCGGCTGCTGATCCTCGCCCCCGGGCCGGTGATCGACCGGGCGGCGGTGGTGGCGGCGCTCGGCGCGGCGCAGCCGGGGATCGGGCCGGCGCTCTTCTCGCTGCCCACGCTCCGGGAGTTCCGCGACGAGGCCGAGCGGCTCTACCTGGTGCGGAAGCTCGAGG
>JAAYLR010000180.1 GCA_012521815.1 Acidobacteriota bacterium | reverse complement strand
GCCCGACGCGGCGCGGCGGCGGGTGGATCCGGCGCGGCTCCCCCCGCCGTTCCCCACGCTCGCCGCTCCCGGCACGGGCCAGGAGTGGGCGCGATTCGCCGGCCTCACCGCGGCCGGGATCTTCCGGGCCTCGCGCCCCGCCGTGGTGGTTCCCGCGCCGGCCGTCGAGGAGCCGTTCGGAGCGGCGCCGGAGGTCGCGGCGATCGTCGCGGCACCGGTGGCGGAGATGGCGCCTGTCAGCGTCGAGCCCGAGGTCGAGCTGCCGGCGAGCGGCGCCACCCTCGAGGACACGGCGTTCGCGATCGAGGCCGCGGAACCCGTGTCCGCGGTGGCGCCGGAACCGGTCGCGGCGCTGGAGCCGGAGCCCGAGCCGGAGGCGGTCGCCGCGCCTGAGCCGGAGTCAGAGGTCGCCCTGGAGGTCGAGCCGGAACTCGAAGCGGCCTCCGTGACGGATGCGGAGGTCGAAGCGGCCTTCGCCGCCGAGCCCGAGGAGATCGTCGCGCCGGAACCGTCCGCGCAGCCGTGGTGGGCGCTGCCGCGCGCCGAGCCGCCGGCCGTGATCGCTCCCGAGGAGGCCGTCGCCGCGCCACCGCAGGCAGAGCCGGAACCGGTACCGTCCGCCTGGGTGGAGAGCGAAGAGGTGGCGGTGCCGCCGGCGGAGATCGCATCGCCCGCGGCCGCCGGCGGCGCGGAGGCGGCGCTGGAGGTCACCCCGACGCTGGCGGCGCTCTATCTCGAGCAGGGGCATCTCGGGGAGGCGACGGCCGCCTACGAGGCGATCCTCGCGCGTCAGCCCGGCGATCCGGAAGCGCTCTCGGGTCTCGCGCGGATCCGCGAGCTGCTCTCGCGGCCGCCCGACGCCGCGGATCTGCTCGGCGCCGGCCCGCAGCCCGCGGGGCTGACCGCGCGCAAGATCCTGCTTCTCCAGCGCTACCTGCAGCGGATTCGGGAGGGGGCCCAGCGCCATGTTTCTTGAGCGGCTCAGCAGCATCCAGGGGCGTATCAACGGCGCGATCGCGCTCTCGCTCGTCGACCGCGACGGGATCCCGGTCGAGTCGGTGAGCTCCGACCCGGCGCTCGACCTCGAGGTCCTCGCCGCCGAGATGCTCGCCCAGGTGCGCCTGATCTCCGACCAGAGCCGGGAGCTCGCGGTGGGCGCGGTGGAGCAGTTCACGGTCACCACCGACCGGATCGCGCTGCTGCTCAGCGCCGTCGCCAGCGAGTACTATCTGCTCCTCGTGTTGCATCCCGAGGGGAGCTACGGGCGGGCGCGGTTCGAGCTCAAACGCGCGCGGCTGCTCTTCGAGGGCGATCTCGAGTGACCCGGCGCCGGCCGGGGGGTCCCTGGACCGCCGGCCGCGCGCCGTTCGCCGGACCAGCGAACCCGCGGCTCCGGGGCAGGAGGGGGACGTGTTGACTTTCGAGCAGATCAAGGAGCTGATCGAGCTGGTCGCCGCGCGCGGCCTCGAAGAGCTGCAGGTCGAACGCTCCGGTTTCCGGCTGCGGATCGGCGGCCGGAGCGCGCCGGCGGCGACGAGCGCGCCTTCCGCCGTGGCGCTCTCCGCGCCGCCGGCGGTGGAGGCCGTCGCGGTGACCGCCGAGAGCGCGCCGGCGCCCGACCTGCATCCGGTGACCTCGCCGATCGTCGGCACCTTCTACGCGGCGCCGAGCCCCGACGCCGAGCCGTTCGTCCGCGTCGGCGACCGGGTGCGCAAGGGGCAGGTGCTCTGCATCGTCGAGGCGATGAAGCTGATGAACGAGATCGAGGCCGACGCCGACGGCGAGATCGTCGAGATCTATCCGCGCAACGCCCAGCCGGTCGAGTTCGGCGAGCCGCTCTTCGGGCTGCGGCTCACCTGAACGGGACGATGTTCCGCAAGATCCTGATCGCCAACCGCGGCGAGATCGCGCTGCGGATCATCCACGCCTGCCGCGAGCTGGGGATTCCGACCGTGGCGGTCTACTCGACCGCCGACCGCGACTCGCTCCACGTCACCTACGCCGACGAGGACGTCTGCATCGGCCCACCCCCCTCGGCGCAGAGCTACCTCAACATCTCGGCGCTGGTCTCGGCGGCGGAGATCACCGGCGCGGACGCGATCCACCCCGGCTACGGCTTCCTCGCCGAGAACGCGCAGTTCGCCGAGGTGCTCGGGGAGTGCAACCTCGGCTGGATCGGACCGCGGCCGGAGACGATCCGGCTGATGGGCGACAAGGCCGCCGCCCGGGAGACCGCCAAGCGGTGCGGCGTGCCGGTGCTCCCGGGCAGCGAGGGAGCGCTCACGGACCTGGGCGCGGCCCGCCGGCTGGCGGCGGAGATCGGCTACCCGGTGATCCTGAAGGCGGCCGCGGGCGGCGGCGGCCGGGGGATGCGGATCGTCCACCACGAGGGGGATCTCGAGACCCAGCTGACCACCGCCGCCAACGAGGCGACCAAGGCGTTCGGGGACGGCGCGATCTATCTCGAGAAGTACCTCGTCTCGCCGCGGCACATCGAGATCCAGGTCTTCGGCGACCGGCATGGCGCCGCGATCCACCTCGGCGAGCGGGAGTGCTCGATCCAGCGCCGGCATCAGAAGCTGGTCGAGGAGTCCCCCTCCCCGGCGCTCACCCCCGCGCTGCGGGAGCGGATGGGCGCGGCCGCGGTGCGGCTCTGCGAGGAGGTCGGCTACGAGAACGCCGGCACCATCGAGTTCCTGCTCGACGCCGACGGCGGCTTCTACTTCATGGAGATGAACACCCGGATCCAGGTCGAGCACCCGGTGACCGAGATGGTGATCGGCGCCGATCTGGTCAAGCAGCAGATCCTGGTGGCGGCGGGCGAGCGGCTCGCGCTGGCGAGCGGGCTGCAGGCGCGCGGCCATGCGATCGAGTGCCGGATCAACGCCGAGGATCCCGAGACCTTCGCGCCGAGCCCGGGGCGGCTCACCACGCTCCACCTGCCCGGCGGCCTCGGGGTGCGGGTGGACACCCACGCCTACCAGGATTACGTGATCCCGCCCCATTACGACAGCCTCGTCGCGAAGCTGATCTGCCACGGCTCGGACCGGGCGGAGGCGATCGCCCGCCTGACCCGGGCGCTCGACTTCCTCGTCGTCGAAGGGGTCCGGACCTCGGCCGACCTCCACCGCCGGATCGTGCGCGACCCGGTGTTCATCGCCGGCGACCTCTCGACCCGCTACCTCGAGCAGTTCTTCGAACGCGAGGCGCAGGAGCGGGGGGCCGCGCCCGAGGGAGAGAGCCTCTGAACGGCCCGGTGGCGCCCGGGAAGGGTACGGCATGCGTATCCTGCTGACCGGCTTCATGGGTGCCGGCAAGACGACGGTGGGGGAGCGCCTCGCCGGGCGGCTCGGGCTGCCGTTCGTGGATCTCGACCGCGAGATCGAGCGCGCCGCGGGGCTCGCCGTCGCCGAGATCTTCGCGACGCACGGCGAAGCCTGGTTCCGGAGCCGCGAGCGGGAGGCGCTCGCGGCCGCACTCGCGCTGCCGGAGGTGGTGGTGGCCACCGGCGGCGGCACCCTGACCTTCCCCGAGAACCAGGCGTACGCGGCCGCCCGCGGCGCCTTCGTCGTCTGGCTCGACGTTCCCTTCCCGGTGATCGTGGCGCGGCTGGGCGGGGTGAGCCGCCCCGACCGGCCGCTCTTCCGCGCCGAGACCGAGGCGTTCGCCCTCTACCGGGAGCGGCTGGCGGCCTACCGCCGGGCCGACCTCCGGCTCGAGATCACCGCCGACGCCACCCCCGAGGAGATCGTGGCCCGGCTCCTCCTCCGGCTGCCGGCCCGGCAGGCATGCGTTACCTGATCCTCTCCGACCTGCACGGGAACTGGGACGCCCTCGCCGCGGTGCTGCGGCGGGTGCGGCGGAAGCGGTTCGACGCGACGCTCGTGCTCGGCGACCTCGTCGGCTACGGAGCGGCGCCCAACCAGGTGATCGAGGCGATCCGCCGGCTCTCCGGGCCGGTCTGGATCGTGCGCGGAAACCACGACAAGGTCGTCGCGGGGCTGGAGAGCGGCGAGACGTTCAACGCCGCCGCCCTGGCCGCCGCGCACTGGACCGCCAACCGCCTGACGGCGGCGAACCGGCGCTTCCTCCGCGAGCTGCCGGAGGGGCCGCTCGGGATCGACGAGCGGGTGGCGATCTGCCACGGCTCGCCGCTCGACGAGGACCAGTACCTCCTCTCGTCGCTCGACGCGCTCGAGATCTTCACCTACTTCACCGGGCCGCAGGTGGTCTTCTTCGGACACACCCACCTGCCGTCGATCCTCGCGCACGGACCCGAAGGTCTCGAGGTCGCGCTGCTCACCGGCGCCTCGGGGGTGATCCGGCTCCGGCCCGGCTGGCGCTACCTGCTCAACCCCGGCGCGGTGGGGCAGCCACGGGATCGCAACCCGCTGGCGGCGTACATGATCTACGAGGGGGACGCCGGCCTCGTGCGCTGGTTCCGCATTCCCTATCCGGTCGAACGCGCGCAGGAGCGGATCCGCCGGGCGGGTCTGCCGGCCAGCCTCGCCGACCGCCTCGCCGTCGGCGCCTGATCCGCTCAGCACGCACCCCGGCGTTCAGCGAGTGCCGGCGGCGGTCGCGTCGTGCCGCAACGCCTGCCGGTACCGTTGCCAGGCCGCGAGCGCGCCGCCGAAGAAGATCAGGTAGAGACCTCCCCAGACGAGCTGGATCAGCGGTTTGCGGGTGACGTCGAGGGCGAGCTTCGCGGGCGAGCCCGGCAGGTCGGGCAGCCCTTCGAAGAGGAGCTCGACGGCGCCGCTTTCCGCGTCGATCCCCGCGAGCGCCACCCGGCCGCCGCCCGGGATCGCCACCGGCGGGAACTCCACCTCGCCGCCGGGCGAGAAGCGGTAGATCGGGGTCAGCCGTTCGCTCCGGCCGTCACGGGTGATCTCCAGCACCGCGCCCACGCTCATCGGGCCGCTCGCGGCCGGCGTCGTCCCGTGCCCGCCCGCTTCGAGATCGAAGCCGAGGAAGCGCACCTCGATCCCGCCGCGGGTGGCGCTCTGGTCCTTCGCAAGGAGGAGGCGGCCGCCGCGCTCGCCGGGGTCGTACTCGAGCGGCGAGAGGTAGAGGTCGTGGAACGCGAAGCTGCGGATGTCCGGATGGGCCATCAGCTGCCGGGAGCGGTCGTTGACGAAGAGGCTCGGGTAGGCGAGGTAGCGGGAGCCGCCGGGGCGCACCACCTCGACCTCCATCCGCTCTTTCTGAGTCGCCGTGCGCGGCACGAATCGCTGGAAGGTGAGCGTCAGGTCGCCCACCGCCGTCGGCCGGCCGCGCTCGAGCGTCACCTTGACGCTCTCGTCGTACGCCGAGGAGGCGAGGAAGCCGAGCAGGATCACCCCGACGCCGACGTGGGCGAGGTAGCCGCCGGCGCTCTTCAGGCCGCCGCGGCGGGCGAGACCGATCACCGCGGTGAGGTTCGTGGCCACCGCCGCGCTGGCGAAGAGGACGAGGAGCAGATGGAACGGATCGTGGACGCCGAGGATGGCGGCGAGCACGGCGACCGCGGCGGCGGCGACGAGCCCCCAGCGCGCCTTGCCGAGCAGCTCACCCCAGCTCGCGGCGCCGCGCCAGGTGAGGAACGGCACGAGCGCGACCAGGAAGGCGGTCAGCAGCGCGAGCGGCAGGTTGACCCGGTTGTAGAAGGCGGGCCCCACCTGTCCGGGGTTCTCCAGGAACCGGGTGAGGATCGGCGCCGAGGTGCCGAGGGTGACCACCAGCGCCGAGGCGAGCAGGGTGATCGTGCCGAGGACCACGAAGGTGCCGCGGGAGAGGAGCGGGTCCTCGCTCGGCGCCGAGGGGATCTCCCGGATCCGGGTCGCGACGAGCCAGGCCGAGCCGCCGAGGAAGAAGAGCATCAGGGCGATCAGCCAGCCCGAGATCCCGAGGTCCACGAAGCTGTGGACGGAGAAGTCGGCGAGCACGCCGGAGCGGGTGAGGAAGGTGCCGTAGAGGACGGAGAGGTAGGCGAGCGACGAGAGCACCACGGTGGCCCGCCGGAACCGGCCCCTGGCCCGCTCCAGATAGAGGCCGTGGATCAGCACGGTGGTGAGCAGCCAGGGGATCAGCGAGGCGTTCTCCACCGGATCCCAGCCCCAGTAGCCGCCCCAGCCGAGGGTCTTGTACGCCCAGTAGCCGCCGAGGAGGATCGCGGCTCCAAGCACGAGGAAGGCGAAGAGCGCCCAGGGGAAGGCGCGCGCCGCCCAGTTGCCGTAGTCGCGCCGCCAGAGCGCCGCCATCGCGAAGGCGAACGGGATCGCCGTCGCGGCGTAGCCGATGAACATCACCGGCGGGTGGATCGTCATCCAGTAGTCCTGGAGGAGCGGGTTCATGCCCGCGCCGTCGAGCGGCGTCTGCGGGAGCATGATGAACGGGTTCTCCCGCACCAGGATCAGCAGCAGCCCGAGCTGCGTGAAGAGGAAGACGGTCATCACCGGCGCCTCGTCACGGCCGGCGGCGCGCACCAGCGGCAGCCCGAGCATCGCGCCGAAGAAGAGCCAGATGAGGAAGCTGCCCTTCTGTCCCGCCCAGAAGGCGGCGAGCTGGAAGAAGGTCGAGAGGTCGTTGCCCGAGTACTGGTAGACGTACTCGATCCGGTAGTCGCGCAGATAGAGGCAGAGGAAGAGGATCGCCGTGACCAGCGCGATCGCGAGCGCGAAGAAGCGGTAGGCGTTGCGGCCGAAGCGGAGCGCCGCGGGGTCGCCGCCGAGGGCGCGGGCGTAGCCCCAGATCGCGGTCACGGCGAAGGCGAGAGCGCACCAGAGCGCCACCGCTCCGGGAAGGTAGAGCGTCGAGAGGTAGCTCATCGGCGGCTCAGCTGTAGGTCTTCACTTCGGCGCCCTGGTACTTGCTCGGGCACTTGACGAGGAGCTTGCCGGCCGCGAACTCGTCGGCCGCCCGGTCGTAGCTGCCGATGGCGACGATGCTGATCGCGTCCTCGAAGTTGGCGGGCTTGACCCCGTGGTAGCGGACCCGCAGCGTCTGCTGGGTGCCCGGGTCGACGAGCGTGAAGAGGAGCGACGAGGTCGCTTCGTCGTAGCGGGAGCTCGCCTTCGCGAGCCCGCCGGCCACCTGCACCGTGCGGCTCTGCTCGCGGGCCTCGGCGTAGGAGACGTACGGCGTCAGCGCGCTGCGGAACGAGGTGAGCGAGAAGGCGGCGAAGGCGAGCAGCAGGCCGGCGCCGGCGAGGTAGGCGACGCGCCGCCGGTTCACGAGTCCCGCTCCGTGCGGTCGAGCTGCCGCTGCAACCGGAGCAGGTAGAGGAAGAGCCCGCTCCAGATGATCATATTGACTGCCACGAGGGCCCAGTCGGAGCCGTCGTTCATGGTCTGGTCCTCCCGAGAGGAGCCCGCTCGGCGCGGGCCTTGAGGCGCACCTGGATCCGGTGGATCCAGAAGAAGAGCACGGTGAAAGCGAGCGAGCTCGCGGCGAGCACCTGCCGCATGCGGCTCTCCATCTCGATCCGGCCGCGGAGGTTGACCACGGTGTCGGGATGGAGCGAGAAGGTCAGGCGCGGAAGCACGAAGAAGAGGAACGGCGCCACCACGAGGCCGAGGACCGCGTACGCCGCCGCCAGCCGGCGGCGCGTCTCGGGCTCCTCGACGGCGGAGCGCAGCGCGAGGTAGGCGGCGTAGAAGATCATCGCCAGCACGATCGAGGTCTGCCGCGGATCCCAGTTCCAGAACGCGCCCCACATGACCCGCGCCCAGAGGGCGCCGGTCACCGTCGCGAGGACGCAGAAGAGGAGCCCGAGCTCGACCGCCGCGCTCGCGGCATGGTCGTGCGCGACGCGGCGGCCGCCGGCGAGGAAGCGGATCGACCAGGCGCCGGCGGCGAGGAAGGCGACGAACGAGACCCACGCCATCGGGACGTGGAAGAAGAGGATCCGCGACGACTGGCCGACGAACCCCTCGGCCAGCGGGGCGTAGAAGAAGGCCGCCCAGATCACCCCGATGATCCAGATCCAGAGCAGCCAGGGAGCGATCTTCCTCATGGGTTCCAGATCGCCGGGAAGAGCATCAGGCTGACCACGGTCATCGCGGCATCATACAGAACGAGCCGGGAGAGCGAATCGGCCCCGCCACCCCCGCCCACGGCGGCCCGGGTCGCCTCGATGGCGAGCAGCAGGAGGGGCAGGAGCACGGGGAAGGAGAGGACGGCGAAGAGCGTCGACTGGCCCCGCGCCTGGCCGACGATGGCGGCCACCAGCGTGCTCGCCGCCGCCAGGCCCCAGCCGCCGAGGACGAGCGCCGCCAGGAAATGTCCGGGGGCGGCGACCGGCAGCTGCATCATCGCGAGGAAGAGCGGCGCGGTGAGCGCCTCGATCGCGGCGAAGAGGGTGAGCGAGAACGCCAGCTTGCCGCAGAAGAGGGCCGAGGGGGTGGCGGCGAGGCGGAGCGCGGTGGCGGTGTGCTTCTCCTCCTCGTGGCCGAAGACGCGCGGCAGCCCGGCGGCGGCGGCGAAGAGGAGGATCAGCCAGAGGAGCATCGGGAGCACGGTGGCGCGCGCCACGGAGTCGACGCCCATCGGGCCGAGCGCGACACTCACCATCACCAGCGTGGTGAAGGCGAAGAGGAGCACCGTGTTGAGGGCGTAGCGGGTGCGCAGCTCGCACCGCCACTCCTTGGCGAAGACGGCGGCAGCCTCAGAGAGCCAGCTCGAGGCGGTCCGCGACATGCGGCAGCTCCAGACGGGAGGGGTTGGCGACGACGGCGAGCCCGCCGCCGGCGAGGTGCTCGCCCAGAAGGTCCCGGGCGAGCTCGACGCCGCCGGCGTCGAAATGCTCGAGCGGCTCGTCGAGGAGGAGGAGCCGCGGCCGGTGGAGGAGGGCGAACGCCCAGCGGAGGCGCTGGCGCATCCCGGAGGAGAGCGCGCCGCAGCGCCGGGTGGCGGGCAGGCCGACCCG
>JAAYLR010000179.1 GCA_012521815.1 Acidobacteriota bacterium | reverse complement strand
CCCGAGCGCCCCGCGCACGAAGCAGAGCCCCCGCTGCCCCTCGCGCAGCCGGCAGAAGCGCGGGCAGAGGTCGCACTGCACCCGCCCATCCTCGAGCCGGTGCCAGAAGCGCGTCGGCACCACATGCCGGTCCCGAACCAGAGGCACGTCCATCGCGATCCTCGCCGTCTATTCTGCGCCCACGCCCAGCGGATGGCCAGGCAGCGGGCGCGGGCCGGGTGACCGGCTCCGTCGCCACGCGGGAAAGCGCCCGCCGACGGGAGCCGTCGCGAGGGAGTCCGGTGAGCCCTGGTTCGAGCCTTCTTCCAGTTCCCTGCTCTCGGACCAATCCCCCTACGGACAGACCGCGAGCGCGCCGGTGTCGGTGATCGCGGGCGAGGCGACGCCGAGCGGGCTGTGCCAGGTGCGGCTCTGGCCGGTCACCGCGTCGCGGACGGTCAGCTCGTACTCGACGTCGGTGGCTGCGGCGGCGAAGACCCAGTAGTGGCCGTTGATCCCACAGCCGTCGAGGACCTTGACGAGCATCTCGAGGTTGGCGGCGTCGAAGAACCAGAAGAGGCCGGCGTCGTCGGTCTCGGTGACCGCCTGCCCGTCGCCCCGCGTGCCGGCGTAGTCGCGCCAGCGGACGGTGACGTGGAAGCGGCCGCCGTTGAGGCAGAGCTTCGTGGCCGACGGCACGCACGGCTCGGAGGGCGTCACCGGAGGCTCGGCCCGCAGGTCGCCCGACAGGCGGGCGACGAAGCCGTCGTTGTAACCGCCATTGTTCGGCTGGGCACCGCCCGCGGCGCCGGGCAGGTCGGTGGAGGCGGCAGTCCCCCCCGCCAGCACGTCGCCGTTGGCGGCCAGCGCCAGGGCGATGACGTCATCCTCGCCGCTTCCTCCCAGGTAGGTGCTCTGCTGGAGAGCATTCAGATCGCCCGCCAGGCGGGCGACGAAGCCGTCGGAGTCGCCGCCGCCCTTGCTCGGCTGGGCGCCGCCCGCGGTGCCGGGCAGGTCGCTGGAGCCGGTAGTCCCCCCTGCCAGCACGTCGCCATTGGCGGCCAGGGACAGGGCGCGGATCGAATCCTCGTTGCTTCCTCCCAGGTAGGTGCTCTGCTGGAGAACGGTCAGATCGCCCGACAGGCGGGCGACGAAGCCGTCGGAACCACCGCCGATGGCCGGCTGGGCACCGCCCGTGGCGCCGGGCAGATCGGAGGAGTAGGTCTCGCCCCCCACCAGCACGTCGCCGTTGGCAGCCAGAGCCAGGGCGTAGGCGTAGTCATCGCCGCTACCGCCCAGATAGGTGCTCTGCTGGAGAACGGTCAGATCCCCCGTCAGGCGGGTGACGAAGCCGTCGTAAGAACCGCCGCTATGAGCCGGCTGGGCGCCGCCCGCGGTGCCGGGCAGGTTGGCGGAGTTGGTGAAGCCCCCCACCAGCACGTCGCCGTTGGCGGCCACGGCCACGGTGTAGATGTTGTCATCGTCGCCTTCTCCGCCTCCTCCCAGGTAGGTGCTCTGCCGGAGAACGGTCAGGTCCCCCGACAGGCGAGCGACGAAGCCGGAGTCATAGCCGCCGCCATGGGCCGGCTGCGCACCGCCCGCCGTGCCGGGCAGGTCGGTGGATCTGGCATCGCCCCCTACCAGCACGTCGCCGTTGGCGGCCAGAGCCAGGGTGCGGATCCGATCGTCGTCACTTCCTCCCAGGTAGGTGCTCTGCCGGAGAGCGGTCAGATCCCCCGACAGGCGGGCGACGAAGCCGCCCCAGGCCACGCCGCCATGGACCGGCTGGGCACCGCCCACGGTGCCGGGCAGGTCATTGGACTTGGTCTTGCCTCCGATCAGCACGTCGCCGTTGGCGGCCGGAGCGAGGCCGTGGATCTCGTCCCAGCCGCTTCCTCCCAGGTAGGTGCTCTGCCGGAGAGTGGTCAGGTCGCCCGACAGGCGGACGATGAAGCCGTCGTAGGAGCCGCGGTGGGTCGGCTGCGCACCGCCCGCGGTGCCGGGCAGATCGATGGATTGGGCCCGGCCTCCCACCAGCACGTCACCGTTGGCGGCCAGAGCCAGGGTGTTGACGTAGTCATAGCCGCTTCCGCCCAGATAGGTGCTCCGGATCAGCGGGTCGATCGTGAGCGGGTAATCGCGGTCGTACGCGCCGAGAGCGAAGCCATAGGCAGCCTCGGAGGCGCCGGTTTCCGGCGCGAGCAGCGCATAGCGCACCGCGACCGGCTGGCGCTCGCCGCCGATCTCCTGCCAGGCGAGCGGCGCGGTGTAGGCGATCTCCCCGTTGCCGGTGCCGACGATCAGCCGGCCGTCGGCGGCGACGTGCACTCCCTCGGCCCCGCGGAGGCCGACCCGGATCGCCTCCGGGTCGGCGCCGGGGGCGACGTGGAAGAGCTTCTCGAAGTTGCGGCCGCGGGCGGCGAGCTCGACCTCGATGCCGGCCCACGCCTCGCCGAGGCGGACCCCCTGCCACGTCTCGGCCTGGAAGGTGCCCTTCGGCGTGAAGCGGGTGACGTGGGTG
>JAAYLR010000178.1 GCA_012521815.1 Acidobacteriota bacterium | reverse complement strand
CGGGTCGTCATGGGATGCTCACGGCCGCGCAAGGCTAGCACGCACGGTTTGACACCCCGGAAAGCGCGACCGCATAATCCCGCCACCTTGCGACCCGCCTCCGTCCCCACTCCGGAACCGCGGCTCGCCGCGCCGGCGGTGGCGAGCCCCGATCCGCGCCCGAACCTCCTCGGGCTGACCCGCGAGGAGATGGCGGCGGCGCTCGCACCGCTCGGCGAGCCGACCTACCGGGCCCGCCAGCTCTGGGACGCGATCCATCTCCGGCTCGTCCTCGACTTCGCGGCGATGACCGAGCTCTCCCGGCCGTTGCGCGCGGCGCTCGCCGAGCGCTTCCGGATCACCCTGCCGGCCGTCGCCGATCGCCACGCTTCCCGGGATGGGACCACGAAATACCTCTTCCGGCTCGAAGACGGGGCCACGATCGAAGCGGTCGATATCCCCGACCGCCACCGGCGCACGCTCTGCATCTCGAGCCAGGCCGGCTGCGCGCTCGCCTGCCGTTTCTGCGTGACCGGCTACTGGGGGGCGGGGCGGAACCTGACGCCGGCCGAGATCGTGGGACAGGTCTGGGCAATCCGGACGCTCGCGGCGATCGAAGGGCGGCTGAACCTCGTCTTCATGGGGATGGGCGAGCCGCTCCTCAACCTCGACGCCGTTCGCAGCGCGCTCGCGGTGATGGCCCCCACGATCTCCCCGCGCCGGATAACCCTCTCCACCGCCGGGCTGGTGCCGGGGCTCGACGAGCTGGCGCGCTGGCCCGAGCGGCCGCACCTCGCGGTCTCGCTCCACGCCCCGGACGACCGGCGGCGCTCCGAGCTGATGCCGGTCAATCGCACCTATCCGCTCGCCGAGCTGCTCGCCGCCCTGCGGCGCTTTCCCCTGGAGCCCCGGCGCCGGCACACCTTCGAGTATCTGCTGATCGCCGGCTTCAACGATGCCGACGGGGATGCGAGCGCGCTCGCGGCCCTGCTCGGCGGCCTGCGCGCCAAGGTGAACCTGATCCCGTTCAACCCCGATCCGGTCCTGCCCGCCGAGTGGCAGCCGCCGGCGCCGGAGCGGGTCGCCGCCTTCCGCTCCCGGCTCGAGCGGCACGGCCTGACCGCGACCATCCGGAAACGCCGGGGCGACGACGTGAACGCCGCCTGCGGTCAGCTGCGCGCCTTCGGCCGCGCCGCCCGCGGCTTCCGCCGCAGCCAGCTGAGCTTCTGAGGACCCGCGCGCTCAGTCGCGCACGATCCAGGAGACGTTGCGCCCCGCGCGCCGGCCGTCGCGCCGGTAGCTGTGGAGGCCGGCGCCGCCGCATCGGGTGCAGAGGCCGAGGCGGCGGATCTCGCCCACGCCGCCGGCGGCGAGCTGGTGGGCCACGGCGCGCCCGAGGTCGGCATGGGGCCGGACCGCTCCCGCAACTCGCCGGATCACGGCCGCCGACGTCGCCACGGCCAGGGCCGCGGCGACCTCCTCGCCCACCTCGTAGCAGCAGGGCCCGATCGCCGGGCCGATCCACGCCGTGCGGGCGGCGGGCGACCCCGGCAACCGGGCGAGCGCCGCCGCCACGACGCCGGCCACGACACCGCGCCACCCGGCGTGGACCGCCGCGATCCAGCCGTCGCCCCCGATCAGCACCGGAACGCAGTCGGCCGTCACCACCGCGAGGGCGAGGTCCTGGGCCGAGCTGACCAGGGCATCCCCTTCGCCGCACTCTCCCCGCTCCGTCTGGATCGCGACGACCGTCCGGCCATGCACCTGCCGCAGCCAGGACACCCCGGTGCCGGCGGGCTCGACCGCCTCGATCGTGGCCGGCAGCTCCCCGCTCCCCTCCGCGCCGGAGAAGCAGACGCGCACGCCCGCCGCGCGATCGCACCACCGCTCGGGAGCGAGAACGCGCAGGCCGGCCGGATCGAGATCACGAACCGGGGGAAGGGCCGGACGGGCCATGGCCGCCGCATTCTAGCCGGGGCGGCGAGCGTGGCTGGGTTAGACTGCCGCCACCGCGCTGCCGGCACCCCTCACCCCGCGATGATCCGCCTCCATTCCGTCTCGAAGAGCTACCCCGGCGGCCAGACCGCGCTCGACGAAGTCACCTTCGAGATCCCGCGCGGGCAGTTCGTGATCCTCACCGGCGCGAGCGGAGCCGGCAAGACCACCCTGCTCCGCCTCCTCTACCGGGAGGAGCTCCCGACCTCCGGCCAGGTGCTCGTGGCGGGGCGCAACGTCTCCGCCCTGCCCGCCCGCAAGGTTCCCTACCTGCGCCGCAACATCGGCGTCGTCTTCCAGAGCTTCCGCCTGATCGAGCGCAAGACGGTCTTCGAGAACATCGCCTACCTGCCCCGGATCCTCGGCTACGACACCACCCGGCAGCGGCGGCTCGCGATCGAAGCGCTGCGGCGAGTCGGGCTCGCCCATCGCCTCCAGGCCTTCCCCTCGCAGCTCTCCGGCGGCGAGCAGCAGCGCGTCGCCATCGCCCGGGCGCTCATCAACGACCCCGAGCTGCTCCTCGCCGACGAGCCCACCGGGAACCTCGACGGCGACCTCGCGCAGCAGATCGCCCTGCTGCTGCTCGACTGCCAGCGCCGCGGCACCACGGTGGTGATGGCGACGCACGACCGCGAGCTGATCCGCCGGATCGGCCAGCGGGTGCTCACGCTCGACCGCGGGCGGCTGGCCAGCGACGAACGGCTGCCGCCCGGCGACCTGCTCGCCGCCGTGACGGAGGAGCCGGAATGACCCTCTTCCAGGCTCTCGCCTACTTCTTCCGCGAGGCGGCGGTGGGGCTCGCGCGGAGCTGGAAGGTGAGCCTGCTGGCGGTCGTCACGATCGGGGTCAGCCTCTTTCTCGGCGGTACCGTCCAGCTGGTGACCTCGAACCTCGCCCACGCCGTCGGGGAGTGGCAGGAGCAGGCGCGCCTCACCCTCTACCTGCGCTCCGATGCCGGCGCCGCCGAGCTGCAGTCGCTCGCGGTCCTCGTGGCGACCGGCAGCCGGGGATCCGCCCTGCTGGAGGTGTCGGCCGCCGAGGCGGTCGCCCGGTTCCACCAGAGCTTCCCGAGCCTCGCCGGCCTGTTCAGCGGCCTGGAGGGAGATCCCCTGCCTCCTTCCTGGGAGCTGCAGATCCCTCCGGGAGAGCGCGGCAGCGAGCGTTTCGCGGCCTGGGTGACCGAGCTGCGCACCCACCCCGCGGTGCTGATGGTCGACGACGACCTCGACTGGCTCGCCCAGGCCGGACGGCTCCTCGCGCTCGTCCGGGCCACCGGCCTCGCGCTCTCCGGCCTGCTCCTCGGCGCCGCGATCTTCACGATCGCGAGCGTCGTGCGGCTCATCCTCCTGCTCTATCGCGACGAGATCGCCGTGCAGCGGCTGGTGGGGGCGACGGAGTTCTTCGTGCGCGGACCCTTCTACGTCCAGGGTCTCCTGCAGGGCTTCGTCGGCGCGGTGGGCGCCCTCGCGGCCCTGGCGCTCATCCGTCTCGTGCTCCTCGCGAACCTGGGGCCGTCGCTCGCCGCGGAGCTCCTCCTCAGTCGCTTCCTCGGCTGGCCGCAACAGCTCGTCCTGGTGGCAATCGGCGCGCTCGCCGGCTTCGGCGGGGCGATCCTCTCGGTCCGGCGCGAGGTCGCCGGAGAGCCCGGCGCCAGCTGAAACCCGGCTCCAGAGACGGTGCGGGCCTCCGCACGGGAGCGCGCGGAGGCCCGGGAGGTTTCGAGTCGCCGGTTACCGGCTGCCGGGAGGTTTCAGGGCAGCGGCGG
>JAAYLR010000177.1 GCA_012521815.1 Acidobacteriota bacterium | reverse complement strand
GGGGGGGGGGGGGGGGGGGGGGGGGGGGGGGGTGGGGGGGGGGCTGAACGATACTCGTCACGGATCATGGGCTCCTCCTCAGGCTTTGATGAGCTTTCGCTCGGCGTCGAGAAGAGTTCGCTCTCTTGCGGTCTGAACCTGGCCAAGAGCCTCGTCTGCCAGCCGGGTGTTGTCAAGCGAAAGATTTCACAGCGTTTCCCGCCATGGTCGAGCCGGTGGCAGCGGTTCGCTGCGATCACGATGGCCTGCTCTCGAGAGGTCTTGCACCCCCAGGGTCAGGGTCATGCCGGGCACAGAGACGCCGAGGGCGGCCGTCCGGCCGCCCTCGGGAACGGTTCGTGATATCGGCGACCGTCTACGGGACGGCGACCGCCTTCGGGGCGAGGTGCCGCGCGACGACATTGCCGAGACGCCGCACGCCCTCTTCGATCTTCTCCGGGTTGCAGTAGGAGAAGTTCAGGCGCATCGAACGCTGGCCGCCGCCGAGCGGGTAGAAGCTCGAGCCCGGCACGAACGCTACCTTCTGCTCGAGCGCGTCGCGGATGAGCTTGTCGGTGTTGGCCCCCTCGGGCAGCGTCACCCAGAGGAAGAGACCGCCCTGCGGGCGGGTCCAGTGGCAGCCCGGCGGCAGGTGCTTCTCGAGCGCCGCGAGCATCACGTTGCGCCGCTCGCCGTAGACCTCGCGGATCCGCTTCACGTGCCGGTCGAGGAAGCCGCCAGTGGCCGCTTCGTACGCCACCATCTGGGTGAAGGTGGCGGTGTGGAGGTCGGCTCCCTGCTTGATCTGCACCAGCTTCTGGATCACCGCCTCGGGCGCCACCACCCAGCCGATCCGCAGGCCGGGGGCGAGCGTCTTCGACAGCGTGCCGAGGTACATCACCCCGCCCCGGAACGGGTGTTCGGAGGTCGTCGCGCCGTGATACTGCGCGTCGATCTCCACCAGCGTCGGCAGGTGATTGCCCTCGAAACGGAGCTGGCCGTACGGGTCGTCCTCGAGGATCGGCGTGCCGTAGTGACTCGCGAGCTCGACCAGCCGGTGCCGGCGCTCGACCGTCATCGTGGTGCCGCCGGGGTTGTGGAAGTTCGGGAGGATGTAGAGGTACTTCGGCCCCGAGCGGAGCTGTGCTTCGAGCTCGTCGGTCCGCAGCCCGTCGTCGTCGAGCGGGACGGTCAGGTAGCGGGTCTCGTAGCCGCTCCAGGCCTGGAGCGCCCCGAGGTAGGTCGGAGCCTCGGTGAGCACTCGGTCGCCGGGGTTGATCATCAGCTTGCCGATCAGGTCGAGCGCCTGCTGCGAGCCGCCGGTGACGAGCACGTTGGCCGGGGTGACCTTGATCCCGTAGCGCTCCATGTGGCGGCAGAGGAGCTCGCGCAGCGGCAGGTACCCTTCGGTGGTGCTGTACTGCAGCGCCGCCTTCCCCTGCTCGGCGATCACCTTGCGGCAGGCGGCATCGATCTGCTCGAGCGGGAAGACGTCCGGGGCCGGCAGGCCGCCGGCGAACGAGATCACCTCGGGGTCCGCGGTGAGCTTGAGCAGCTCCCGGATGGCGGAGCTGGTCATCCTTTCGGTACGAGCTGCGAAACGATCGATCCAGGGGGTGGGGACGAAGTTGGTCACTACGGGTTCCTCCGCCGGGCCGCGACCCGGAATCCGTCCCGGGAATCGGGGTGGATGATGGAGCTCGGCTGCGCAGCACGTCCGCGCAGGGAGTCGCCGCCCGGGAGGATACCGCGTTGCCCGGACAGCACGAAACGTCTCTCGACCGCATCCGGCTCCGAGCGCATCGCGAAGGCCGGCCCGCGCGCGTGCGGGGCACCTTCGCGTCGCCGGTTCCGGTGCTTCACCCGGCCTCCTCCACCGGCGGTTCGCAGTCGAGATCGTGGGTCTGCGCGAGCGACGCGCGCGCGCAACGTCCACGCAGGAGATAGAGGCCCCGCCGCAGCTGCGGCAGCGCGGCGAGCGCCGGATCGAGGCCGTCGCCCGCGATCCGTTCGAGGAACGGCAGCTGGGCGTTGGTCAGCGCGACCGTCGCCGAGCGGGCCGCGACCGAGGGGAGGTTCGGCACGCAGAAGTGGGTGATCTCGTCGACCACGTAGGTGGCTTCCGGGAAGGCCGTCGGGCGCGAGGTCTCGAAGCAGCCGCCCATGTCGATCGACAGGTCCATCACGACCGTCCGCGGCTTCATGCCGGCGAGCATCTCACGCGTCACGAGCAGCGGCGCCCGCTGCCCGTGGACGGCGACGGCGCCGAGCACGAGGTCGGCGAAGCCGAGCGCCTTCTCCAGATTCGGCAGCGTCGAGAGCATCGTGGTCACCGGGCGGCCGAGCTCGTTGACCACCGCCCGCAGCCGGGGGATCGAGGTGTCGAGCATCGTGACCTGGGCGCCGAGCCCGAGCGCCACCCGCGCCGCGGCGCGGCCGAGTACCCCGGCGCCGAGGATCACGAGCTGCGCCTGCGGCACCCCGGTGGTGCCGCCGATCAGGATCCCCTTGCCGCCGAACTCGTTGAGCAGCAGGCTCGCGCCGATGATCGCCGCGAGACCGCCGGCGATCTCCGACATCGCGGTGAGCACCGGCGCGCTGCCGTCCGCCTCCTCGATCACCTCGAGGCCGATCGCGGTGATGCCGCGTTCCTGGAGGATCGCGATCTCGTCCGGCCGGACGGTCGGCAGCGCCCAGAAGGCGATCACCGTCTGCCCGGGCAGGAGCAGCTCGTACTCCGCCGGCTCGGGGGCGTGCACGCAGGCGAGGATCTCGCTGCGGAGGATCGCCTCCAGCCGCCCGAAGACGATCGTCGCGCCCGCCGACTCGTAATCGGCGTCGGCGAATCCGGCCCCCGCACCGGCGCCGGCCTCGACCCAGACCTGGTGCCCCTGCTGCACGAGCGCCCGCACGCCGCCCGGAGCGAGCGCTACCCGGCGCTCGCGGGCTCGCAGCTCCTTCGGGATGCCGATCTGCACGCTTTCCGCCTTTCCGGACGGGAAGGCCGCCCCGATCCTCTCCGGAATGCTACTCCCGCCCGGGTGCTCCCCCACCGTCCATTTGGGTAGCGCCGCGACGAGTCGCCGGGATCGCGGCTTGCCTGCGGCCGCCCCCCGGCAGAGAATCGCCTGTCGGGCTCCTCGTGCCCGCCACCGGAGGCCCCGCCATGTCCGAACCCACCGGCGGCATTCGCCGCTCCCAGTTTTCGCGCGAGTCGATCCTCAACGACTACCGGCTCGGGCACCTGTCGCGGCAGGCGAGCTACCTCGGCCGCCGCGAGGTGCTCACCGGCAAGGCGAAGTTCGGGATCTTCGGCGACGGCAAGGAGGTCGCGCAGCTCGCGATGGCCCGGGCCTTCCGCCCCGGCGACTGGCGTTCGGGCTACTACCGCGACCAGACCTTCATGCTCGCGGTCGGGGCCCTCACCCTCGAACAGTACTTCGCCCAACTCTACGCCGACCCGGATCCGGAGCGCGAGCCCTGCTCGGCCGGGCGGCAGATGAACGCCCATTTCGCCACCCGCCTCCTCGACGCGGGCGGCGAGTGGCTCGACCTCACCGGCCTGCCGAACTCCTCCTCCGACATCTCCCCCACCGCCGCGCAGATGCCGCGCCTGGTCGGCCTCGGCTACGCCTCGCGCATCTTCCGTTGCCGGCCCGACCTCGGCCACCTCACGCACCTCTCGCGGGGGGGCGACGAGATCGCCTTCGGCACGATCGGCGACGCCTCGTGCGCCGAAGGCCTCTTCTGGGAGGCGATCAACGCGGCCGCCGTGGTGCAGGCGCCGGTGCTGCTCTCGATCTGGGACAACGGCTACGGCATCTCGGTGCCGATCGAGTACCAGCTCGCCAAGGGCAGCCTCACCGAGGTGCTCGCCGGCTTCCAGCGCGACAAGGGGGGAACAAACGGGATCGATCTCTACCGGGCACGCGGCTGGGACTACCCGGCCCTCTGCGAGACCTATCTGCAGGCCGCCGACGGGGTGCGGCGGGAGCACGTCCCGGCGATCGTCCACGTTCCCGAGCTGACGCAGCCGCAGGGGCACTCGACCTCCGGCTCCCACGAACGGTACAAGTCGAAGGAGCGCCTCGCCTGGGAGAAGGAGTACGACTGCCTCGTGCAGATGCGCGCCTGGCTCCTCGCGCAGGAGCTCGCCGGGGACGAGGAGCTGCGCCGCCTCGAAGAGGAGGCGAAGGAAGCGGCACGCGCCGCGCAGCGCCGCGCCTGGGAGGCGTTCCAGGAGCCGCTGCGCGAGGAGCGGCGCCGCTTCGCCGCCCTGGCCCGAGGTCTGGCTGCGACCTCGCCCGCCCGCGAGAGAATCAGCGCCGCGGTGGATGTCGTCGAACGGCACGACCCGGTGCAGCGGCGCCAGCTGCTCGCCACGGCCGCCGAGCTGCTGGTCGCCACCCGCGGCGAGAGCGTGCCGGCCCGCGACGCGCTCGCGGCCTGGTACGACGAACAGGCCGCGGCCGGACGGGCGCTCTACTCCACCCACCTCCATTCCACCTCGTCGCGCTCGCCGCTCGCGGTGAGCGCCGTGGCGCCCGTCTACGCCTCGCCGCCCGAGACGGTCAACGGCTACGAGGTGCTCAACGCCTGCTTCGATGCGGCGATGGCCCGGGTGCCCGAGTTCCTCGCCTTCGGGGAGGACGTCGGGGCGCTTGGCGACGTCAACCAGGGGTTCATGGGGCTGCAGGAGAAGTACGGTCTCTGCCGGGTGACCGACACCGGCATCCGCGAGGCGACGATCGTCGGGCAGGCGATCGGTCTCGCGCTGCGCGGCCTGCGGCCGCTCGCCGAGATCCAGTACCTCGACTACCTGCTCTACGCCCTCCAGATCCTCGCCGACGATCTCGCCACGCTGCGCTACCGCACCGCCGGCGGGCAGCAGGCCCCGGTGATCGTCCGCACCCGCGGCCATCGCCTGGAGGGGATCTGGCACTCCGGCTCGCCGCTGGCCGGGATCCTCGGCCTGGTGCGGGGGATCTGGGTCTGCGTGCCCCGCGACATGACCCGCGCCGCCGCCTTCTACAACACCCTGCTCGCCGGCGACGACCCCGGCATCGTCGTCGAGGTGCTCAACGGCTACCGCCTCAAGGAGCGGCTGCCGGTCAACATCGGCGAGATCCGCCTGCCGCTCGGCGTGCCCGAGGTGCTGCGGAGCGGCCGGGACGCCACCGTCGTCACCTACGGCGCCTGCTGCCGGATCGCGCTCGAGGCCGCCGAGCTCCTCGCCGAGGCGGGCATCGACGCCGAGGTGATCGACGTGCAGACGCTCCTGCCGTTCGACCGCGAAGGGGTGATCGGCCACTCGCTGCAGAAGACGCATCGCGTCCTCTTCCTCGACGAGGACGTCCCCGGCGGCGCTACCGCGTACATGATGCGGCAGGTGCTCGAGGAGCAGGGGGCGTTCTGGTGGCTCGACGCCCCGCCCCGCACCCTCACCGGCGCGGCGCACCGCCCCGCATTCGGCTCCGACGGCGACTACTTCTCCAAACCGAACCGGGAGACGGTCTACGCCGCCGTCGAGGCGCTCGTTCGCTCGTAGACCTCCCGACCGTTCCCGGGTCGGCCGGCGCCGGAGCGCCGGCGCCAGAGGCCGCCGTTCCGCGGTAGGCTTCCGGCATGTTCCGGCAGGT
>JAAYLR010000015.1 GCA_012521815.1 Acidobacteriota bacterium | reverse complement strand
GCGAGCAGTAGAACGCCGAGGCGAGGTGCGCGAGGTGGTGCTCGACGGCGAAGACCCGCGGCGCCGCGGGCAGGCCGAGCGCGCGGGCGACCTGCTCCCCCACCCCGGCCACCTGCCCGAGGTTCCGCGCCCGGCCGGCGGCCCGCGGCAGGCTCCGCGGGTGAGTCAACGCCAGCCACGCCTTCCGCGCCAGGTACGCACGCGGCTGGCGGGCGACGGCGAAGCCCCCGATCGCCCGCGCTTCGCCGCCGAGCTCCTCGCAGCACCACCGCACCGCGCGCTCCGGGAAGCCCGCCCAGTGCTTCACCCGCCGGAACCGCTCCTCCTCCACCCCGGCCACGAACCGGCCATCCGCCACCGCCGCAGCCGCGGCGTCGGGGTGGAAGGCGGAAAGGCCGATCAGCTTCATGGATTCCTCGTTTCTTTCCGGGCGCTGTGGCCCGCGCGCGCTTCGAGCAGCCGGAGCGCGATCAACGCCTCGGCAAGCCCTCGCTGCAGCGCGTAGTACCAGCCGGCACGGCCGTCGAGGATACCGCCGCGAGCGAAGAGGACATAGAGCGGCACGAGCCAGGGGGTGATCCAGCCGCGACGGCGCAGCCGGGCGGTGAGTGGCAGCTCGGCGGGGCGGGCGGCGAGCAGCTTGCCGGCTTCGAGCCGGGCGTATCGTTCCTGTGCCGCGAGCCAGACCGAGAGCGGTTTGCGGTCGTCGTGGTGGAAACGCTCCCGGAGGCGGCCGACCTTGCCTGGAACCCGGGGGCGATGGGCATGGCCGTCCTGCTCCACCGTCACGAGCTGCGGTCGAACCAGGACGAGCCGTGGCGGCAGGATCGAGCCGCGGAGTGGCTGGCCCAGGGAGACGTAGGTGAATGCCGCCTCGAAACCGTCGTAGTCCGCCGCGTCACCCAGCGCCTCGAGCTCCGCGGTGAAGCCGCCGGGGACGACGAAATCCGCATCGAGCGCGAGCACCCACGGCGTTCCGCGCAGCTGCTCGAACCCGAACCGCCACTGCGCGGCGTGGTTGTCGAACCGGCGCTCGAGCACCTCCACCCGCGGATCGGCGGCGAGGATCTCGCGGGTGCCGTCGGTCGAGCCGCTGTCCACGACCACGATCCGCCCGGCCCAGCCGAGCGCGCCCAGGGTGCGCGGGAGGTTCGGCGCCTCGTTGAAAGTGAGGAGGAGGGGGACGACCTCGTTCGGCTTCATTCGCGCTCCCTCCCGGGCGCCCTGGCGAGGATCTCCTCGTAGATCGCGAGCGACTGGCGGGCGATCGCCTCCCAGGTGAACCGCTCGGCGACGAGGGCGCGCCCGGTCGTACCCATCCAGGTCGCCGCAGCCGGCTCGGCGTGGAGGCGCGCGACCGCCGCGGCGAGCGCCGCCGGCTCGGGCTCGACCACGAGCCCGCACCCCTCCCGGACCTCGGGGGCGAGCCCCACGCCGGGGGTGACGACCACCGGCCGGCCGGCGGCGAGCGACTCGAGCACCACGATGCCGAAGTTCTCCGACCGGGAAGGGAGCACGAGGGCGAGCGCGTTCCCGAGGAGCGCCGCCTTCTCCTCGCCGTGGACCTCGCCCGTGAAATGGAGCCGGGCGGCGACCCCCAGGCCCCACGCCTGCGCCTCCAGCCGGGAGATGAGCCCCTCGTCGTCGTTGCCGGCGACTACCCAGTGCAGCTCTGGCGGCGCGAGCGGGATCGCCGCGACCAGCCGGTCGAGCCCCTTCTTCCAGCTCAGGCGGCCGAGGAAGAGGGCGTACGGCGCCTCGCCGAGCGGCGCGAGGCAGGGCGGCCGCGCGGGCGTGGGGCGCGTGAGCTCCGCCGCCGCGATCCCGTTCGGGAGCACCACCCGCGGCGGCAGCGAGAGGACGACCCGGGCCGCATCCGCACCTTCGCTCCGGGAGGTCACGTGGATCGCCGCGGCCCGGGAGAGCGTCCGCCGGTCGAAGAGGTGGAGCCAGAGCCGCTTCCGCCAGCGGCCGCGGCCGCGGATCAGCTCCGGGACGAGCATCCCGCGCGGCGCCACGAGGTACGGCACCCCGGCGCGGCAGGCGGCGCCTGCCGCGACGCGCGTGGGCAGAAGGAAGACCGAGTGGAGATGGGCGACGTCGAGCTCCCGGAGCCGTTCCCGGCACGCCCGCGCGAGCCCGGGGCTCCGGAAGAGGCGGCGGGGGAAGGCCCCCCGGAAGTAGTGCACCGCGACCCCGTCGCGATCCACCGGCCGATCCGTGGGCACGGCGAGCCGCTTGGCGCCGTCGGCGTCGGTGGTGAAGACCTCGACCTGGTGGCCGAGCGCCGCCTGCGCCGCCGCGAGCCCGTGGACCGAACGGATCGGCCCCCCGTACCGCCAGGCCGGGAGATAGGAGGGGACGACGTGGAGGATCCTCATGCCCTTCCCGTCACGAACCGCAGCGCGGCGAGGGTCCCCTCGACGGCGTCAGCGACCCCGTAGCGGGTCCGCACCAGCTCGCGCGCCGCCGCGCCCATCGTCCGGCTCCGGCCGGGGTCGCCCGCGACGCGGCGGAGGAGCGAGGCGAGCGCCGCCACGTCGCCGCACGGATACGACCAGCCGGTCTCCCCTGCCCGGATCAGATCCGGCGCGCAGCCCACCTGATCACTCGTCACCGCCGGCAGCCCGCAGACCATCGCTTCGTTGACGACGAGTCCCCACGTCTCCCCCCGGTCGGAGGGCAGGACGAGACAGTCGGCGGCGGCGTACGCCTCGGCGATCCGCGACTGGTTGAGAAACCCGGCGAAGGTAGCCGGGACGGCGTGCGCCGCCGTGGCCGCCTCAAGCTCGGCCCGCAGCTCGCCGTCGCCGGCGAAGAGGAGCTGGCAGTCCCCACCCTCGGCGCGGGCGCGCGCCGCGGCCTGCACCAGATCGAGCGGCCGCTTCTTCGGTTCGAGCTTGCCGGCGAAAAGGAAGACCGTCCGGCCCTCGGCGAGCCCCCACCAGGCCCGGAGCTCCGCCCGCCGTGGGCCGAGCTCCGCGGCGGCCGCCGCGAACCGGTCGTTGTCCACGAAATGCGGGCAGGGGAAGAGACGGGCGGCGGGTACCCCGAGCTGCTCGTAGAAGCGGCGGTTGGAAGCCCCCACCACCAGGAACGCGCTGTAGAGGCGCAGGAGAAGGCGCAGGAGGAGCCGGCGGCGGAGCGGCCGCTCGCCCGCCTGGGAGTCTCCCCGCGCGATCACGGGGATCCCGGATCGCCGCGCCGCGAGGGCCGCCTGCACGAGAGAGAGGGAGCTCCAGCCGGTCACGAGGAGGGCGTCGGGTGCCTGCCGGCGCAGCCAGGCGGCCACACCCCGCAGGCGGATCGCGCCGAACGAACCGAACCGCGGCCGGCCCCACCGGCGCAGCTCCTCCCACCGGTAGCCGTCGAGCAGCGGCACGTCCCACGCGAACGGCACGCCGAAGCCGATCCCCTGCTCTTCGGGCCCCGGAAGGCAGCCGAAGCCGACCGTGAGGTCGAGCCCGGAGCGGGCGGCCAGGGCCCGGAACCAGGGGACCTGGTACTGGATCGGGTGGGTGGTGACGACGGCGAGCTTCATGCCGCCTCGGCCGCGGTGGCGGCGGCCCGGCGCCGTGCCCTCTCGAGGTACGCCTGCCGCTGCTGCCAGATCCGCGGGTAGGCGAGCACCGAGCCCGTGACGAGCCCGAGCACGATCAGGACGAACGGATCGCCGAAGACCTGGTGGGCGGTGAGGAAGACGGCGGCGTTGGCCGGCAGGAAGGCGACGAGGCCGTAGATCCGGAGCGCCTCGTGGGACGGCGCCCGGCGCGCGAACCGGGCCACCCGGAGGAGGGTTCGCCCGCCGACGACGAAGAGCCAGAGGAGCACGAGGAGGCCCGGCACGCCGAGCTCGGCGAGCACCTTGCCGACCCCGCCCTCGGCGGCGCCGCCGACGAGCTGCGCGCCGCCGCCGAAATGTTGCGCCCCCTGCGCGCCGGTGCCGGCGCCCGTGCCGAAAAAGCCGTTGCGGAGCACGATCCACCGGAACATCCCGATCGTCATCGTGTTGAGCCGCTCCACCGAATCGGTGACCACCGAGAGGCCCCGTTCGACGTAGCCGCCGACCGGCGCGTGCTCCCCGGACTGGAAGAGCTGCCCGCCGAGGACGGCGGCGAGGAGCGCCGCGCCCCCGAGCTGGAGGATCCGGGAGCTCCCCCGGCGATCCTGGACGACGAGCAGGGTGAAGAGCAGGGTGAAGAGGGCGAGCTCACCGAGCATCTTCCGGCGGCCGGTCAGGAAGATCACGGCGACGAGGAAGGCGGTCCCGACCCCCCCGAGCCAGCGGACGCGCCGCGTGCGCGC
Source organism: Acidobacteriota bacterium (assembly GCA_012521815.1). GTDB lineage: Bacteria > Acidobacteriota > Thermoanaerobaculia > Multivoradales > JAGPDF01 > JAAYLR01. Next base: position 25,187 of record JAAYLR010000015.1, on the reverse strand, counting down.
CGCCACCGTCCAGGTCGCGAGCAGGCAGGCCCCCGCGGCGAGGTGCCAGGCGGCGATCTCGGGGGTGCGCATGACCCCGTTGAACATCCGGACCGACCCTCCGGCGCCGTGCACGAGGCCACCCCAGATCGGGGTGAAGAGCGGCGACTCCACCCCCGCATACTCCGCGGCGACCGTCACCGCGACGACGAGCGCGCCGGCGAGATAGACGAGCACCCACCGGCGGATATCCGGGAAGCGGAGCGCATACTTCTCCCCCGCGAGGAGGGCGATCGGCGGGCTCAGGTAGGCGAGGAGGCCGATGCCGGCGAGCACCAGGTTCGCGGTGGCGAGGAGCGTGTGGACCGTCTGGAGGACGACGATCACGAGCAGCAGCATGGCCGGGGCGGCGAGCCCCGGGTACCAGCGCGCCAGCCGGCGGAACGGCAGCCGCTGCCCCTCCAGGATGATGCCGAGGACGCAGATGGCGAAGAAGGCCGCGACCGCCACGACCATCGCGACCGGCTTGCCCGGCAGGAGCTTGCGCACGGGGTCCTGGAGGAAGCCGACGGCGAGGGTGAGGAGGAGGCCGAGACGCCAGCGCAGGAGGCAGATCGCGCCCACGGCCACGCCGGCCAGGAGGAGGGCCGCGATCACCGCTGGCCCTCCACCGGGGATGGCAGGAGGCGCGGGCCGCGCAGCGCCAGGGAGAGGGCCCAGAGGAAGCCGAGGCCCTCGGCGAAAAACGTCACCGGGATCCACCAGGGACGCCGGAGGTGGTGCCGGGTCTTCACCGACATCCCGAACCTCCGGAGGATTCCTCGCCAGCTCGCGGCGTGACGCCACCGGCGCAGGTGGTAGTAGTACTCGCCGACCGCATGCCCCGGGTGGAGAGAGCGCAGGTGCGAGCCCCACGCCCGCGTTCCGCCGCGCGCCGCCTGCAGGTGGTGGATCGAGGCCGCGGGCTCGAACCAGATCCGGCCGCCGCGCCGGCGGATCCGGTCGCAGAACTCCCGCTCGTACCGGTAGGCGACCGCCACGAACCGCTCGTCGAAGCCGCCGGCGGCGAGCGCCGCCGCCCGCCGCACGGAGAAGTTTCCGCCCATCAACTCGACGACCTCCTGCGCGACGGAGGAGCGGAAACGGAACTCCCGGCCCACGAGCGGCTCCGGTGCCTCCCCGGGCTGGAAGACCTGGCCGGCGACGATCTCGACCCGGGCGTCGAGGTGGTTCGCGTGGTGCGCGGCGAGATGCGCGGCCACGAGATCCGCCTTCGGGACGACGTCGTCGTCGAGGTAGAGCACGTACTCCCCGCGGGCGGCCAGCAGGCCGGCGTTCATCGCCCCGGTGATCGAGGGGCGCGGCCGGCGCAGCCAGCGGATGCGGGCCGCCGCGTCGCGGGCGGCGAGCTCCCGCTCCACCGCCGCTTCGTGCCGCTCGGTCTGATCGACGACGACGATCTCGCCGGGAGCCGGGGCGAGCGCCTCGACCCGGTCGAGGGTGGCGAGCAGCACCTCCTCGCGTCCGTAGGTCGGGATCACCACCGAGAGCGATGGCTCTTCGCGCGCGGGCCGCGCCGGCATCTCCCCGTTCATCCTCGCTCCCCCGCCCGCGCGAGCAGAGCGAGCAGCTCGCTGGCTTCGCGCGAGGAGAATCCCTCCGGTTCGCGCGCCGGCCGCGGCACCAGCACGGCCTGCGCCCAGCGCACCCAGGCCCGGGGGTCGAACGGCCGCGCGCGCGCCGCGGCGCGCAGGTAGCCGCGCGCCCGCGCGTCGCCCCGGTCGCGCAGCACGGCTCCGAGATGGTAGCAGCCGAGGGCGGGCGCGCGGCGGCGCCGGGCGGCGCGCTCGCGCGCGAAGCGGGCGGAGAGCGCGGCGGCGGCCTGCACCGCCACCGCGTCGCTCTCCCCCGCCGAGCGGCTCCGTGCCGCTTCCCGGGCGAGACGCCCGAAACGGACCTGGAGATCGTGGGCGGCGAAGGTGAGCGACTCGGGCAGGAGCTGGCGGAGGTAGAGCGGGGCGCCCACCATGAGGAACTGCCCGGTCTCCGCGAGGCGGTACCAGAGGTCCCAGTCCTGCCCGAGCGCGAACTCCCGGCGGTAGCCGCCCGCCGCCTCGTAGCTCGCGCGCCGGAAGAGCACCGAGCCGTGGCTCGCCGGGCCGATCTGCGGGGCGCCCGGCAGCGGGAGCGGGAACGGGAGCGGGCGATCCGGCTCCGCCCGGCCGGTCACCCGGTAGAGCGGCTCGCCCGCCGGCCCGGTGCAGAGCGTCCAGCAGGAGACGAAAACGACGCCGGGATGGGCGTCGAGCGCCGCCTTCTGCCGTGCGAGGCGGTCGGGGTGGGAGAGGTCGCCGCAGTCGTGGCGGGCGACGAGCGGCGCGCGAGCCGCGGCGCAGCCGTGCGCGAGGGCGGCGGTGAGGCCGCTGGGCTCCTGCCGGAGGACGCGGAGGCGCGGCTCGGCGGCGGCCGTGCGGGCGAGCAGCTCGGGCGTGCCGTCGCGCGAGCCGTCGTCCACCACCACGACCTCGAGCGCGACCTCCCGCTGCGCGAAGAGGCTCGCGAGCGTCGCCCCGACCTCGCGCTCGCCATCGCGCACGCCCATCACCACGGAGATCTCTGGCTGCTCCGAACCGCTCATCGTGCCTTGCCGCTCCGCGAGGGCTTCTTCGTGTTTTCGCGCACCCGCCACGCCCAGGTGCGGAGCTCGTTCTCGATCCGGACGAACCACGGTGCGGGTGCCGTGCGGCGAAGCTCTGGTTCGAGTTTCTCTCGTACTCTCGCCGGCACCTGGTCCCACCTTTCGGGAGCACGAAGCCAGCCCCTCCCGATCGCATCGAGACGCCACCAGTTCCAGCGCAGACGCCGGTTCCGCAACGCGAGCGTCCGTCTGCGTGCCAGTGACGAGAGCGCCACGAGGCTCCACTCCAGCGACTTCCAGCCCTCTCTTTCGGCTCCCCGGCTGACCGAGCGGTCGTGGCGACGGTAGCGCACGCCGGGTCGGCCCGAGTTGCAGACGGGACGTGCCAGCTCCAACAGTCGAAGTATGAGGTCGGTATCGGCTGCACAACTCCACACCGGATTCCAGCCGCCGAGAGCCAGAAATTCCCTGCGTGGCAGGAGGAAGGCACCGGAGTGCCAGAGCTGCGCATCGTCGAAGCTCATCCGGTACCACTCCTCGCCCCCGAGGACGAGGCGCTCGGCGGGATCGAGACCCGCGTCGGTGAAGGCTCGCTCGCCATACCACGGTCCGCAAGGACGTAATGCCTCATCGCACTCGATCGCTCTCCCGAAAGCCACGAGGAGATCGGCTTCTCGCTCGAACTCGTCCAGCAACGACGAGATGAACTCCGGCTCCCAGACGTCGTCGCCGTCGAGCTTGGCGACGAGCTCGCCCCGCGCCTCGCCGAGGGCCCGGTTCCAGTTCTCCCCCATGCCGAGGTTCGTCTCGCTGCGGGCGAGGCGGAAGCGGGGGTCGCGGGCGGCCCAGGCGGCGGCGATCGCGGGGGTGTCGTCGGTGCTGCCGTCGTCGGCGACGATCGCCTCGAAGTCCCCGAACGACTGCGCCGCCACGGAGCGGAGGGCTTCGTCGAGGAAACGGCCGTCGTTCCAGCACGGAACGAGCACGGAGACGCGAGGGGCGCTCACGCCACTTCCCACCGTGGTAGCTCCACGTTCCAGGCGCGGAGGACCTCGCGGGCGAGGTGGCGTGAGGAGGCGCCGGCCGAGCGCGGCGCGGCGAGGAGCGGGTTCGGCACCTGGAAGCCCGTCTTCGGGCGGGTGAAGAGCGCCGCCGGCAGCTCTGGCGCGGCGGCGCGGGCGAAGGCGGCCTTGCCCTGGCGGCGCGCCGGCTCGAAGCCGTGGGCCGCGAGGGCCTGCCAGAGCGGCACGTCCACGAACGGCACCCGCAGCTCGACCGAGCTTGCCATCGCCGCCCAGTCCGAGTCGCGCAGGAGCTGGTGGCGCAGGTAGAGCGAGGTCTCGAGCGCCTGCACCGCCGTCCAGTCGTCCGCCGCGCGGCCGCCGTCCGGGCGCGGCGCGGCGAGGCGGGCGGCGGCGAACGCCACGGGTTCGATCTCCTCGAGCGCGTCCCGGGCGGCCGCGGCGCCGAGGAGCGCGGGGAGCTCTGCCGGGAGGAAGAGGCCGCGGCGGAGGAAGTAGGCGCCCGGAACGGTGGTGCCGTGGGCGAGGAGGCCGGCGAGCTTCGGCTGCCCGGGGCGGAGGCGCTTCGCGAGCGCCGGCCAGGCCGTGGCGAGGCCCGGGAGGCGGGCGAGTCGCGCCGCGCGGCGCGCCCAGCGCGGGACGTCGGCAAACGATGGGTAGCTGCCCAGGAGCTCGTCGCCGCCGAGGCCGGAGAGGGCGACCTTGATCCCCTCCTCAGAGGCGAGGCGCGCGACGAGGAAGGTGTTGAAACCGTCGATCGAGGGCTGATCCATCGCCGCGAGCGCCGCCTCCCAGTGTGCGGCCACCTCCTCCCGGCCGAGGCGGCGCTCGACGTGGCGGAGACCGAGACCGCGCGCTACCGTGCGCGCCAGCGGCGCCTCGTCGCGTGCCTGCCCCTCCCACCCCTCGAAGGTGACGGTGAAGGCGACCGGCGGCGCGGGCAGCGCCCGGCAGGCGAGAGCGGCCACGAGGCCGGAGTCGATCCCGGAGGAGAGGAAGAGCGCGACGGGGACGTCGGCGACGAGGTGGGCTGAGACGCTCTCGGCGAGTGCCGCGGCCGGCTCCGGGTGCATGGCGGGAACCGTCACGGGGTACCGCTCGGGCGCTCCCACCCGGCCGTCCCTGACGCGCACGACGCAGCCGGCCGGCACGGCGCGCACCCCGGCGAGGATCGTCCACGGTTCGGGGACGCTCCCCCAGAGCAGGAAGGCGGCGAGCGCCGTGGTGTCGGGTTCATCGGCGACGGCACCCCCGGCAGCGAGCGCCTTCACCTGCGAGGCGAAGCGCAGCGTGCCGGGTTGCGAGGCGTAGTAGAGCGGCTTGATGCCGAACGGATCCCGCGCGAGGAGCAGGCTCTTTTCTGCGTCGTCCCAGAGGGCGAAGGCGTACATGCCGCGCAGCCGGCCGATCCCGGCGAGGCCTTCGCGGGCGACGAGATGCAGAAGAACCTCCGCGTCGCTTGCGCTGCGGAAGTCGACGCCGGCGCCCGCGAGCTCCTGACGCAGCTCGCGGAAGTTGTAGATCTCCCCGTTGTAAACGAGGGTGTAGCGACCGCAGGGCGTGGTCATCGGCTGCGCGCCGGCGGGCGAGAGGTCGAGGACCGCCAGGCGCCGGTGGCCGAGGGCCACCTCGCCGCCGGGCGAGCGCCACTCCCCCTCTCCGTCCGGTCCGCGCGCGGCCATCGCCGCCCGGGTGCGGCGCAGCTCCTCCCCGTCGAGGGGCGGCGCGTCGGGAGCGAGACGGAGGAGGCCGTGGATGCCGCACATGGTCAGGCGAGGAGCGCGTCGAGGTGCGGCCAGAGGCGGGCGGCGAAAGCCTCGGCGGTGAACTCGGCGAGGTAGCGCGCGCGGCCGGCCTCGCCGAGGCGAGCCGCCTCGTCGGGATTCGCGAGGAGCCAAGCGAGCGCACTCGCGAGGGTCGCGGGCTCGGCGTCAGCAGCGTGGAGGCCGGTCTCGCCGTCCACGACGATCTCCGCGGGGGCGGTGCCGGCGAGCGCCACGCACGGCTTGCCGGCGCGCATCGCCTCGACGAAGACGAGACCAAAACCCTCGACACGGCTTGGCAGCGTGAAGACGGCGGCGCGCTCGTAGAGAGCGGCGAGGGTCGCAGCCGAGAGCTGGCCGGTGAAGAGGACGGCGCCGGCGACCCCGAGATCGCGCGCGAGCGCGGCGAGGCGCGGCTGGTCGCTGCCGCCGCCGGCGACGACGAGACGCGCGTCCGGGGCGAGCGCTCGGAGCGCGGGCAGCGCGGCGAGCAGCTCGTCGTACCCCTTGCGGTCGCTGCCGAGGCGGCCGACGGTCAGGACGAAACCGGCACCGGCGTGCGCGAGGAGAGCCGAGTCGGCCTCGCCAGCGTCCGCGGCCGGTTCGAGCGCAAGGTGAACGGGAAGAGGTTTCACCCTTTCCGGCAGGTAGGGCGCCGCCTGTCGCGCCGTGGTCTCGGAGTTGGTCAGAACCCGGACGGCACCGGCGAGCGCCCGGCGTCGCTGGGAGTCGAGCGGCTTCCACACCTCAATGCCGTGAATGAATACGACGTAGGGAGCGCGAAAGAGGCTGGGCAGGAGCGTCTGGATCCGGCTCGGACCGAGGTGGTCGAAGAAGAGGAGGCGCGGGCGGCGGCGGGCGAGCTGGCGCGCGGCGACCGCGCGGGCGAGGGCGAGGCGATCACCGTGGAAGCCGGTGCGGGCGATGCCGGCGAGGCGGGGGTCGGCCCGTCCGAGGTCGAGCACCTCGAACGGCAGGGCCTTCTCTGCGGCGTAGGCGGCAAGCGTGCGCGCGACGAGGCGGCCGAGGTGGGCCGTGCCACCCACGTCACCGAGGCCGATGGCGACCTGGACGATCCCTCCGCTCATGCCGCCCTCCGGCATATCCTCCCCCCATGCGCGCCGCGCCGTTCCGTTTCGCGCCGCCGGCGGTCGAGCTCTCGCCGGAGCTCGGCTGGGCGCTCCGCCGGGCGTTCGGGCCGGTGGAGGTGGAGGTGGCGGCCGGGGATCCGGAGATGGCCGTGGAGCGGGCCCGGCAGCTCGATCTCGCGGCGCGGATCGGGGCGCGGGTGCCGCAGGAGCGGCTCGCGGCGGAGTGCGGCGAGGCGGGCGCGGTGCGGCTGCGCGCGGCGCGCGCGCAGGCGGCGGCGGCGGGGCTGCAGGTGCTCGCGGCCGCCGGCGAGGTGGCCGCGGTGGCGGCGGGCGCCGGGATCCGGGTGGCGTGGCTGAAGTTCGCGGGGCTCGCGGCGCTCGGGCTGCCGGTGCTCGGGAGCCGGAGGGTGGGAGATCTCGACCTGCTCGTTGAGCCGGCGGCGGCCGCGCCGCTCGCGGCGGCGCTCCGGGCCGCGGGGTTCCGCGAGGGCTCCGGGGTGGCCTCGGCGCACCACCTCGCGCCGCTCTTCGCCCCCGCCGGCCCGGCCGTCGAGATCCACACCCGGCTGCCGGGGGTGCGGCTCGCGGCGGGCCGCTCGGCGACGCTCGCCGATCTCGAGGCGGCCGGCCTGCTCGAGGAGTCGCGCGAGCCGCTCGCGCCGGGGCTGGTGCCGGCGGCGCGGGCGCTGCGGGCGCACCTGCTCGTCCACGCGCTCGCGCAGCACGGGCTCGCGCCGGCGGCCTACCCGGGGCTGCGCCTCTTCGGCGACCTGCTCGCGCTGGGGGCACCGGGCGAGCCGCTGCCGATCGACCTCTCGCCGCGCGAGGTGGCGGCGGCCGAGGAGCTGGCGGCGGCGCTCGGGCGCGGGGAGATCCCGGCCGCGGGCGACGCCCGGCGGCTGCTCGACCACCTGCTCGCCGGCGCGTTCGACGCGCGCTACCGCGAGGGGCTCAAGCTCACCTTCTGGCGGGGCAAGCCGAGCGATCTGCCGCCGTGGCGGCGGCGCCTCGCCTGGCTGCGGCGGGCGCTCTGCCCGAGCGCGGCCGAGCTCGCGGCGATCTACGGGGAGCCGAAGGGGCGTGGACATCTGCTGCTGCTCAGGCTCTGGCGGCCTCTCGATCTCGCCGGCCGGACGGTGCGGGCGCTCGTGAGCCGCTGGCGCTCCTCCTGACCGGGCCGGGGTCGCGGCGCCGGTCCCGTGACACGACAGCGCCGGGGCGCGTTGCCGCGAACCCCGGCGCGAAAGACGAGACGGCTGCGATCGCGGAGCGTCGTCAGCCGTGGCGTCACCGTGGACGCGACGGCGAGGTCTCCTTCGGCTCGTCGTCGTCGAGGACCTCGATGACCCCCACCGTCGTGAGGATGGCGGCCGGGATGATCACCCCGGGCTTGCGCCACCAGGCCACCACACAGGCGCGGCAGGCCTCGTCGGCGCGCAGGATGCCGGCCGGGTCGATCCGGGTCACGAGGCCGTCGCACTCCCAGTGGAACGGCTGCTCGCCCGCCTGCCACTCCCGCGTCTCGCCCACCGTGAGGTTGCTCGCGTAGCCGTCCTGCTGCGGGGTGAGGGTGACCGGGCACTCCTTCTCCTTCTTCACCTCGACGATGTAGAGCTCGCTGCGGCCGAGCTGCCGGCCGTGCGGGTCGTAGGCGCCGACCCAGATCTCGGCGGGCTCGTTCTGGAGCTGCTCGAGCCACCGCTGGAACGCCGGATCGTCCTTGGCGTTCATCCAGGTGCGCTTCTCGAGCTTGCCGAGGCTCGCCCGCTCGCGGACGACCTTGCTGTCGAGGTCGGGGTTCGGGTCGCGGTTGTCGAGCGTCTCCTTGGCGCGCCACCACTTCGCCCAGGCGTACTCGCTCTCGCCGCGCAGCTCCTTCTTCACGAGGCGGCGATCTTCCGGATCGGGGAGGACGGCCCAGTAGCCGCCGGCGCCCGAGGGGCGGGCGACGACGTAGTAGAAGTCCTCCACCTCGTGGCTCAGGCGCCGGAAGAAGACCCGCACCTCGGCGCCGGCGGCGTCGGGCTCGAGCGTCACGTGGACCGGCGCGTTCCCCTCGAGCGGCAGACAGGCGATCGGCTCCACCCGGACCTGCGTCTCCTGGGCGAATGCGGCGGCAGCCACGGCGATCAGAATGCCAGCGACGGCGATGGTCTTGACTTTCATCTCTTGGGGTCCCTCCGGCCGATTCCGGTAACTCGATTTCCAGAATGAGACTCTGTCACTCTACTGTGCGTCGCCGGGAGGGTCAATCCCCGGCCTCGGGAGCGAGGATCCGGCGCCGGTACGAATCGACGAACGGGCTCGGCGCGAGACGCGGCAGCGCGCCGGCGAGCGCCCGCTTCGCGCCCTCGAGATCACCGCTCTCGAAGCGGGCGACGGCGAGGTAGAAGGAGAGCTCCGGCCGCACCGCCGGGTCGAGCCCGGCGCGGCCGAGGTAGGTGGCCGCCTCGCGCCAGCGCGACATCCGGTAGGCGATCTCCCCGGCGACGCGCTGCGCCTCGGCGAGGCCGGGCCGGCGGTCGGCGAGGGCGCTCGCCTCGGCGAACGCCGCGTCGAGCTCACCCGCCCGGCGGGCGCCGGCGAGCTGTTTCGTCAGGGCATCGAGGCGGGCGCGCTCCGCGGCGGTCACCCCGCCGGTCGGCGGCGTGGCGTCGGGTAGCGACACCGGTGATGGCGGCTCGACGACGGGCTGTCCGGCGGGTGCCGGCTGGGTCTCCGACGCGACCGGGGGGGTTGCCCGTTCGGCCGGCACCGGGGGCACCGGCGTGGGCGGCACGGCCCGGGATTCGCGCTGGGCGCGCTCGAGATCGCGGCGCAGCCGGCGGAGGCTCGCGTCGTCGCGCACCGCCGCCGGCAGGCTCTGGAGGTGGGCGGCGGCCGCCTCGAGCTCGCCGGTGGCGACGAGACAGGCGAGCCGCGGCCGGACGAAACGGAGCGCGCTCACCCGCTCCGCGCAGGCGGCAAGGGCGGGATTGGCCTCCGGGCAGCGGCCGAGGGCGGCCAGGGCCTCGCCGCGCAGGCAGGCGGCGCGCCCCTCTGTCGGCAGCCCTTCGAGCCGGGTGAGCGCCTCGGCGGCGCGACCGCGGTCGAGGGCGATCAGGGCGAGGTCGAGCCGCCAGCGAGGTTCGCCGGGCTCGGCGGTGGCGAGCCGTTCGAGCTCGCGCGCCCGCTCCCGTTCGGGCAGGGTGGCGAGCCGCGCCGCCCGCCGCTGGGCGAGCAGAGCGGCGAACGCCGGCGCCCGCGTGAGCGTCTCGGCCGGCAGGAGCGCGGCGAGGCGCTCTTCGACCGCCGTGCGGGTCGCCGCCGGCAGCTCCGCGCGGCTGAATCCCTGGAAGCGCTCCTCCACCTCGACGAGGCGGGTGGCGGTGGCGGCGGCCTCGTCGCCGCTGCCCGCCGCGTGCTGGGCGAGCAGGAGCTGTCCGAGGCAGCCGGCGAGCAGTCGCGGCTCGTCGAGGAGGCCGAAGCAGGCGAGGCGCAGGTCGCGGGCGGCGCCGCGGACGTCGCCGCGCGCGAACGCCCGCTCCCCTTCCCGCAGCAGGTCGAGATAGAAGGGGTCGGGCGGAGCGGCGGCCGCCAGCGGCGCGATGGTCGCGGCGAAGAGCAGGGAAAGGAGCGGGAGGATCGTTCGTCTCATGCCGTCTCTCCGGCGCCGCGCGCCTGCGGGGCGCCGGCGAAGAGCGCCGCCGGTGCCGTCTCGAAGAGCTCCGTCGCCCGGGCCTCACCCCACTGGCGGGCCACTTCGGCGCGGGCGCGCGCAAGCCCCGGCGGACGCCAGTCGACCCCGTGGGCGTCGCTCGCGACGAGCGCGGCGAGCCCTTCGTCCACGAGCGCGCGGGCGTGCTCCCGCGCCCCCCGGCCCGCCTCGCCGAGGAGCGAGGCCGCCGTGATCTGGAGCCGGGCCCCGGCCGCCACGAGGTGCGCGACGAGCTCGGGATCGCCGGCGAGGAAGGGGATGTGCTCGGGGTGCGCGATGACCGGAATCCAGCCGGCGTGGCGGAGCTCGTGGACGAGCGCGACCGGGTCGGGGCCGAGGCCCCACGGGTCGAGCTCGAGGAGGAGCGCCGGCGAGTCGCCGAGCGGGAGCACCCGCCCGGGCGCGGCGAGGTCGGCGAGGAGGTCGGAGTCGACGCGGATCTCGGCGCCCGGCAGCAGCCGCGGTGACGGGCCGACCGCCGCCTGGAGCGCCGCGGTCGCCTCCCGGATCCGTCCGGGGGTGACCTCCGGCCACTCGTCGCGCCGCAGGTGCGGGGTGACGACCACGGTGTCGCAGCCGCCGGCCGCCGCGAGGCGGCACATCGCGACCGCGGTGGCGAGGTCGGCGGGGCCGTCGTCGAGTCCGGGCAGGTAGTGGCCGTGGAGGTCGATCACCGCGCCGCGACCTCGCCGCCGCTCCGCTCCTCGCCGTAACCGGCGTAGGTCTGATAGGCGGCGTACCCCTTCCGGTAGGGGCCGCCGCCGACGCGGAACCGGTTGAATACCGCGCCGAGCACCTTCACCTCGGCCACCTGCAGGCGATCGCGGCACGCCTTCGCCTCCTGCCGCTGGACGCGGCCAGCGCAGGCGGTGAGGACGACGCCGTCGGCGATCGAACCGAGGATCGTGGCGTCGGTCACCGCGAGCGTCGGCGCGGAGTCGATGACCACGTAGTCGAAGCGAAGGCGCAGTTGCCGCACGAGGTCGCGCATCCGCTCCGAGGAGAGGAGCTCGGAAGGGTTCGGCGGCGAGGGGCCCGCGGGGATGGCGTAGAGGTTGGGGATGTCGGTGCGCAGCACGATCTGCTCCGGCGGAACCTGGCCGGTGAGGTAGCTGACGAGGCCGGCGCGGTTCGACATCCCGAACAGCTCATGGAGGCGCGACTTGCGCAGGTCGCCGTCGATCAGGAGGACGTTCTTGCCGAGCTGGGCGAGCACGATCGCGAGGTTGCTCGCGGTGGAGGTCTTCCCCTCGCCCGGGATCGAGGAGGTGATCACGATCACCTTCAGCTCGGAGGCCGTGGAGAGCAGCAGCGCGGTGCGCAGCGCCCGGTACGCCTCGGCCACCAGCATCCGCGGCCGCAGGTGCGGGAGCAGCTCGATCTGCGTCGGCTCGCCGTTGCCGCCGCCCTTGCCCGGCTTCCGGGCGCGCGCCTTCGCCGGTTTCTCGCCGTATCCGTACCCGTACCCGTAGCCGTAGCCGTACCGGCCGCGCAGGCCGTACCCATTGCCGCCCGCGCCGACGTCGGGGATCACCGCCAGCACCGGGACGCCGAAGAGACGCTCGACCTCCTCGCTGCTCTTGAGCGTGCGATCCATGTAGTGGAGCAGGAGCACGAGGCCGAAGCCGAAGACGAGCCCGGCGCCGCCCGCGAAGGTGACGTTGCGCCGCAGCGAGGGACGGAACGGCCCGCCGGGGACGAGCGCGCGGTCGACGATCCGGACGTTCGACTCCCGGGTCGCCTGCAGACGCGAGGAGACGTCGGTCTCCGACTGCTTGCGGAGCATCTCGTCGAGCAGCTGCCGGCGGGTGTCGATCTCGAGGCGGAGGTTGTTGTACTCGATCGAGGCGGAGTTGACCTCGCGGTTCTCGACCTTCAGCGAGTTGATCTCGGCGGCGAGTGCCGCCTCGCGCCGCTGCGCCCCCTGATACTCCGCCCGGGCCGCCTCGCGCGCCTTGGCGAGCGCCTCGCGCGCCGCCGGAATCAGGTTGCCGCGCGCCTGGTCGATCCGCCCCTTGAGCTCGACCATCGCCGGCCACTCGGGCTTGAAGGTGGCGAGCCGGCTCGCGTACTCGCGCTCCATCTCGACGACCTCGCCGCGGAGCTGGGCGACGACCGGGTCGGGGAGGATCTCGGCGGCGATCTGCGGGGTGGCGACCTCGAGCTCCTTGAGCGCCGCGCCCTTGCCGATCCGCTCGGAGACGGCGCGGGTGTAGTCGGCGTTGAGCGCCTGGAGGCGGGAGAGGACGACGTTGCCGCCGGTGTCGAGGGTGACGATGTCGGCGCGCTTGCTGTAGGCGAGCGCCTGGTTCTCCTTGTCCTGGATCTCCTGCTTGAGCGTCTCGATCTGGGAGCCGAGGAAGACCGAGGTCTTGCCGGCGAGGTTCGAGCGGCTCTCGATCCCCCAGTCGATGTAGGTCTCGGCGACGCCGTTGGCGATCCGGGCGGCGAGGGCGGGGTCGGTCGAGCGGTACGAGATGTCCACCATCTGCGTCTGGCCGACCGGCTTGACCTCGAGGCCGCCGAGCAGCCGCCCGGCCAGCCGGGCGAGCGCGCTCTGGTCGGCCGCCGCCGAGCCGCCCTCGTCGCTCCCGGCGAGCGACGCCCGCGCCGGGTTGAAGGCCGGGTCCTGGTCGAGCCGCAGGTTCTGCACGGTCCGTTCGGCGAGCCCCCGGCTCTGCAGGAGGCGGTACTGCGTGGGGTAGAACTCCATCGAGTAGTAGTTCTCCCACGCCGCCTCGACCGCCGACTGCACCGGGATCGAGAGCCGCCGTTCGATGAGGATCGTGGTCGTCGCCCGGTACTCCTTCGGGGTCACGAGGTAGGCGAGCACGCCGCCGGCGATCGCCAGCAGCGTGGTGAGCGCGATCAGCCGCCAGCGCGCGGTGAAGACCTTCACCCAGTCGGCGAGGTGGAATTCCGGCTCGGGATCGAGCAGCTCGTGGGGTGGCTCGAGCAGCTCCCGGGGAAGGCTCTGGGGCTTCAGAAGAACGCCTCCTTGACGACGATGACGTCGCCGTCCTGCAGCTCGGGGTCGGGATCCCTGCCGGCGAGGACGCGCTTGAAGTTCGCCCGGATCTCCGAGGTGCGGCCGTCGGGCTCTTTCCGTTTGATGAGGATCTCGCTCGCGGCGCGGTCGGTGAGGCCGCCGGCGCGCGCCACCGCCACCAGGAGCGAGGCGCGATCGACCGACCGCAGGCTCACGGCGCCCTTCGTGGCGACCTCGCCGAGGAAGTAGACGGTGAGGCTGGCGGCGGCGGGGACGTTGATCAGGTCGCCCGCGAAGATCGGGATGTTCACCTTCGGGTCGGCCTTGACGAGCAGCTCGTCGACGCGGATCGTGACCTGGTCGGAGAGGCCGTTCTCGGCACGGCGGACCACGTGCACCACCCCGCCGTGCTCGCCCGCGAGCCCGCCGGCGGCGGTGAGCGCTTCGAGCAGCGTCCAGCGGCCGGAGAAGGCAAGGTTGCCGGGGTTGCGCACCGCGCCGATGACGACGATCGGGCGGGAGCGGAACTCGCGCACCTCGACCTCGACGGTCGCCTGCTGGAAGTACTTTTCCTCGAGGAGCGCGCGGAGGCGGGCGGCGAACTCCCGGGCGGTCAGCCCCGCGGCCGAGACCGCGCCGACCCGCGGCAGGTCGATCGTGCCGTCATCGCTCACCCGGCGCACGACGTCGAGCTCGGAGGCCTCGAGCACCTTCACCGCGAGCACGTCCTTCGGCCCGATCCGGTAGCCCGAGACGACCTCCTGCCCGGCGGCCGGCATCGCCGCAACCGCCAGAGACAGAACGATCCCGAGGAGGCTCCACCTCCACAACCGGCTCATTTGCCCGATTATATGCGCCCCCCCCGCAAATCGCCTGGCACCTTCGAAAAGCGGCTGGCACCTTGCAAAGCACCTGGCACCTTCGGGCGCTCACCCTGCAACTCGCCCCCACAAACCGCCTGGCCGCGGGAAAGCGGCTGGCACCTTCTGCAAATCGCCTGGCACCTTGGGGAGGGAGCCCTCGAAAATCGCCTGGCACCTTACCGGGCACGCAAATCGGCTGGCACCTTGGAGGGGCCTCGACCTCCTGCAAATCGCCTGGCACCTGGCCGGGCGGTGGCGACCGGGAGGGGCCTCGCTAGTACCAGGGGCCCCGGGAGCCGGTACCGAAAGCGATACCGATGACGATCTGGCGGGTGCGCCGGCTGGCGCCGGAGAGGTTCGAGTCGTACTCGACGAGCCGGTAGCCGGTCTGGAAGCGGAGGCTCCGGCGCAGCGGCAGCTCGGCGGTCGCCCCCCAGGCGGTGAGGTCGTCGCGCCGATGGGTGGCCTCGCCCGTGGCCCGGCGGTACTCCAGCTCGCCGGTCTCGTAGAAGGCGGTGACGGTCGCCCGGTGGCCGAAGGGGAAGCCGAGGGAGATGCCGCGGCGCTCGTCGAGGGCGTAGGAGCTCGTGACGTCGAGCGTGTAGGCGAGCTCCCGCTGCGCGTAGATGACGGGGGAGAAGCCCCGCCGGCCGCCGAGGCCGACCTGCACGCGGTAGGTGGTGCCTTCGAAGCTCCCGAAGGTCGAGCCGGCCTGGCTCTCCATCTCCCGGCGCGCGAAAGAGCCGTGGAGGGAGAACCGCGCCGCCTGCCAGGCCATGCTGGCGATCACCGCGGTGCCGTCGTTCGACCGGTCGCGCTGTGCGACGAAGTCGGTGGTGCTCTCCTCGTAGCCGAAGGTCACCACGAGCCCGCTCCGGAGGCGGTAGCCGGCCGCGGCGCTCAGGCGCTGTTCGTCGCGATCGAGCTGGGTGAAGGGGACCGTCCCCTGCTTTTCGGGATCGAGGAGGCGGAAACGGCTCTCTCCCCCGCCGAAGCGGAGGAAGAGGCCGCGGCCGAGCTGGAGGTCGAGCTCGCCGCGGGCCTCGTCGACCCGGTGCGGCGCGTAGCGCAACGACTCCGCGGTGAGGAGGTTCTGGGTCTCGGCGCGGGTGGCGGTGATCTCCATTCCCAGCCGCCCGGCCTCGCCGAAGAGACCGGCACCGAACTGGCCGAGCGATCCGCGGCGCTCGTCGTGATCGGCCCAGTAGAGGTAGTCGAGCTTGCCGTGGGCGGCGAGGATCAGGCGGCTGCCGGCGCGCAGATAGGTGCGCAGCCCCGCGCCGGCCGTGGCCGTGAAGTCGCCCTCGAGCTTCGTGGAGCCGTCGGGCTGGACCCTGTCCTCGTAGAGATAGCCGCCGTCGGAGAGGGTGATCCATGGATCGAGGCGGAACCGCCCGCTCCCCCAGCGCGCCTCGCGCATCGCCTGCTCGACCCGTTCCTTGCGATCGGAGGGCAACTCGGCCAGACTGCCGGGCACCGTGTACTGGGCGACGAGCAGGGCCGGCGCCATGAGGAACCCGAGCGTCAGGGCGGGGACGAGGAATCGTGGAGCGAAGCGCTGCGGCATCGTTGCCTCCCGCGGCCGCCCGGCGGCCGTCGCTGGCGTGGACCGCCGCGGATGATACGACACCGCCTCCCCGACGACCCCGCCGCCGTCCTCGTGGCCGGCGCGCTGGCGCTCCTGCTCGCTCTCGCGCCGCTGCCGTTCGGCGGCGTGACCGAGGGCGCGGCGCTCACCCTCGCGCTCGCGGGCTGCCTCCTCGCCGCGCTGGCGGCGGCTACCGCGCCTTCGCTCGCCCCCCTGCGCACGGTGCGGCTGCCGCTGCTCGCCCTCGCCGGCCTCGGCATCCTCGGGCTGCTCCAGGCGGTCGCCTGGCCCGCGGGAGTGGTGGCGCGGATCTCGCCCGGACACCTCCGCCTGGCGACCGAAGCGGCCGGCCTCGGCGACGGCGAGGCGCCGGCGCGCGTCGCCCTCTCGCTCGATCCCGGAGCGAGCGTGCGGACCGGGCTCTGGCTGCTGGCTCTCGCCGGGCTGATGGTCGCCGCCGCCCTCGCGGGAGATCGCCGCGAGCGGCGGCGTTGGCTCCTCTGGGGGCTGCTCGCCGGCGGGCTCTTCCAGGTGCTCTTCGGGGCGCAGCACTGGTTCGTGCGGGCGACGGAGATCTGGGGGGTCCCCGTGCCGGGCGACGCCGGCCGTCTGCGCGGCACCTACGTCAACTCCGACCACCTGGCGCTCTACCTCGAGCTCGCGCTGGCGGCCTGCTTCGCCTGGGCGTACCGCTCGGTGCGGCGGCTCGACCCGGAGCAGCCGCTCGAGGCCCGGCTCGTGCGGCTATCCGGACCGCTCTTCGCCTGGCTGCTCCTCTTCGCCGGGCTCGCCTTCACCGGCTCGCGCGCGGGGATCGCGGCGGCGGTTGGGGCGACGGCGCTGCAGGGGGCGCTGCTGCTGCGCCGGGCGCCGGGCCGGCGCTGGCTGCCGCTCGGGGCGCTCGTGCTGCTCGGGCTCGGGCTCGCCTTCGCGGCGGCGATCGGCTTCGAGCAGGCGTTCGGGCGGCTCCTCGGCACTTCCGGCTTCGAGCTGACCTGGAACGCCCGCAGCGAGGCGTACCTCGCGGCGCTCGGTCTCGTGCCGGGCTACCTCTGGCTCGGCACCGGCCTCGGCGCCTTCCGTGACGCCTTCGCCGCGGTGCAGCCGGCGGGGATCGAGCTCCTCTGGCGCCACCTCCACAACGACTGGCTCGAGCTGCTGCTCACAGCCGGGGTCGTGGGGTTCGGGCTCCTGCTCGCGGGGCTCTGCGGGCTCGGCCGGCGTCTGCTCCGGGTGCTGCGCACCGGCCGGCGGGGCGAGGACCGGGGCGCGGCGCTGGCGGCGCTCGGCGCGCTCGCGGCCGCCGGCCTCCACTCGCTCCTCGACTTCGGCCTCACGATGCCGGCCAACGCCACGGCGCTCGTGATCCTCACCGCCGCCGCCGCCGCCGCCCGCTGCCACGAACGGCACCCCTGACCCGCCCCCTCCTCCCAAGGTGCCCCCCTCCAAGGTGCCAGGCGATTTTCCGAGGCCCCTCCGGCCGCCTTCCCCAAGGTGCCAGCCGATTTGCGGGAAGCCCCGGGCACTACCCCTTGCCCCCAAAGGTGCCAGGCGATTTGTTGGCTGGCGGCCACGACCGACTCGCCAAAGCGGCTGGCACCTCGAGAGACAGCCCTGAAAATCGGCTGGCACCTTGCGAGTTGGCGCTGCAAATCGCCTGGCACCTTGGGGGCGGATGGTCCCGTGGCGGCGTCAGCTCGCCCCGTACCAGCCCGACCAGCGGCTGAGGTTGCCAGTCTCGAAGCCGTCCGCGAGGAGCGGGACGGTGAGCTCGTCGGCGCCGACGTCGGGCGGCGTGCCGCGCGGGTCGCCGTCGAAGTCGGTGTCGGCCAGGCCGGCGGGGAGCGGCACGCCGGCTCCGAGGGGTTCCCCGGCCCCGGGAGAGAGGTGGAGGTCGCCGGCCGCCACGTTCTCGAACCAGTTGGTGGGAGCCCACTCCAGGTTGCCCGCCACCGTCGCCTGCGGGTTCCCGTCCCGCGGCCGCAGGTTGTGGGTCACGAGGTTGTTCTGGATGTCCGCCAGGGTGTTGCCGAAGCGCCACTCGATTGCCGAGAACGGCGCCGCGGTGGCGGCCACGCTGTTGTGGACGACTTTCGCGCCGCGGGCCTGCTCGAGGGCGATGCCGGCGTCGAAGCCGTACTCGGAGGCGAAGAGTGCCGGGTCGGCGGCGGCCACGAAGTTGTTGCGGATCACGCCGTCGATGTGTCCGAGGTACCCCACGCCCGGGTACGGGTTGTCCGGATAGACGCGGTCGCCGGAGAAGCTCGCGCCGAGCCCGAAGCCGATGCCGCGGGTGCAGTCGAGGATCACGTTCTCCTCGACGAGCGAGTCGCGGCTGCTGCGCCAGAGGTGCACGGCGTGCTCCGAGAGCCCCGACTCGCACCAGAAGCCGGAGAAGCGGTTGCGGCGAATGATCCAGCCCCGGGCGCCGTGGGCGTCGAACCCGCCCGTGTAGCAGTCGTTGCGCACCTGGGCGCGGCCGGCGGCGGTCAGCTCGATCACGCTGCACTCGAGGATGCCGTAGTCGACGTAGCCGTTCGTCGAGGCCGCGTGGACCTTGACCGCCTGTTCGCCGGGGTCGACGATCCGCAGGTTGTGGAGGCGGACGCCGGTGATGATCTCGCCGGTCGTCCCGGTGACGTGCACCGGGTGGTCGTAGGCGCGCTCGAGGGTGAGGTCGGCGATCGTCACCCCGGACGCGTGGATCGCGAGGAGCTCGTGGGTCTGGTAGGCGCCGTCGAGGACCACGGCGTCCCGATTCCCGGACAGCGACCGGAGCGTGACGTTCGGGGTCGTGAACTCGAGCCGCGAGAGGTAGTCCCCCTGATTCATCGCGTAGAGGCCGTCGTGGAGGAGGATCGTGGTGCCGGCGGAAGCGGCGGCCACGATGGCGCGAAGCTGGTTCGCCTGCTGCGGATGGACCTCGATCGTCGCTCCCGCGGGCGGCGGCAGCGGCGGGCAGGACGGCTGGGCGAAAGCAGCGCCGGCGAGCGCGAGCACCAGGGGGAGCCAGCCGGCCACGCGCCGCCCCAGCCCGCCCCAGCCCAAGGTGCCAGCCGATTTTCCGCGCCCCAAGGTGCCAGCCGTTTTACCGGAGGGCGTCCTCCCGGAACGAGGTGCCAGGCGATTTGCCAGCCCGGGAGCAAGGTGCCAGCCGATTTGCGAGGGCGAGGAGACGCGGGGCAACGAGGTGCCAGGCGATCGGGGGTCGGCCTGATCTGTCGGGGGCATCCTTCTCTCCTCCGGCCGGAAAGGTAACGACGACCGCGATTGTCTCGCATCTCCCGCGGTCTTTTCGTGCTTGCGGCGAACCGGGTGGCCCGGTCCCGCTGGCTGCCCTGCGCTCCCCCCCGGCTTCCGGGGGTGGTATAGGGTTTGCTTTCCATTTGCCGACGACCGTCTCCTCCGGACATCCCGTGGGAGACCGCCCTCTGGAGCCACCCGATGCGAACCTCCCGCCGTTCTCTTCTTTTCGTCCTCATCCTGCTGGGGGCCTCCTTCGCCTCCGCATTCGCCCAGGAAGCGGTACCGCCGGCCGTCTTCGGCGAGACCGTGGACGTCGAGGTCGTCAACGTGGACGTCTTCGTCACCGACCGGGACGGCCAGCCGGTGCTCGGCCTGACGCGGGACGATTTCGAGATCGTGGCCGACGGCCGGCCGGTGCCGATCGAGTTCTTCTCGGCCCCCTCGGCGGACGCCGTCTACCTCAAGCTGCCCGGGAGCCCGGGCTCCCTTCCCGAGGCCGACGCCGCCCCGCCGCCGCCGCGGCCTACGCTGGTCGTCTACGTGGACAACCTGAACCTCACCGGCGGCCGGCGCAAGGAGGCACTCAACCACCTCGAGAAGCTGATCGAGGACCGGATGCAGACCGGCCATCGCGCGATGGTGGTGGTCTTCGATCGCTCGCTCCGGATTCTCGTGCCGGCGACCGACGACCTGCGGGCGGTACGCGGGGCGTTCGCGGAGATCGCCCGTACCCAGCCGCGCGCCACCCAGCGCCTCGCGCAGGAGCAGCGGTTGAAGGTCGAGCTCGAACAGATCACCCCGGCCGATTTCGTCTCGGGCCTGATGGACCAGATCTCCTGGTTCGCGCAGGAGGAGGCTCAGGACACGCGGATGGCGCTCATCGCGCTCAACGACCTGATGAGCCTGCTGGCCGGAGTCGAGGGCCCCAAGATCGTCTTCCTGGTCAGCGGCGGGATCTCGACCGAGCCGGGCCGTACGCTCTGGGAGGCGTTCGACCGGCGCTACGGGGGCACCTGGGGCAGCCAGGTGGATCAGCGCCGCGCCGGCGATCTCGACGCCAACGAGGTCCAGCGCGAGCTGCAGAGGGTCACCCGGGCGGCGCAGGCCAGCCGGGCGCTGATCTACGCGGTGGACGCCGGGATCCGCGGTCCGGCGATGGACGCCGGCGAGGTCGGCTCGGAGATCGTCAGCGGCTCGACCCCCGGAGAGTTCGGCCAGGTGGAGGCGAGCAGCAACATCGGCAGCCTCGCCGATCGCAGCGGCGGCCGCCGCCTCCTCTCCGGGCCGGACCTGACCTCGACGCTGACCGTCGTGGCGCGCGAGATCGCCTCGGCCTACTCGCTCGGCTTCACTCCGCCCCCGGATCGTGCCGACCGGATGCGGGACCTCACCGTCCGGGTCAAGCGCGAGGGGGTGCGGGTGAGGCACCGGGAAGGGTACTGGCGGCGCTCGCCGGAGCAGCAGCTGGCGGCGACGGCGCTCGCGGCGGCCAGCCTCGACACCGGTGAGAACCCGCTCGGCGCGCGGCTCGAGGTGGAGGTCAACGGCCGTGGGGGCCGCAAGCGCGAGCAACAGGTCAAGGTGCTGGCACGGCTGCCGATCTCGCAGCTCACCCTCGTCCCGGCGGAGGGCCGGCACGCGGGCAAGCTGCTCTTCGAGTTCGCGGTGCGCGACGAAGAGGGGCGCGTGCAGAGCTTCCCGCCGCGCGAGCAGACGTTCTCGATCCCGGAGGCCGACCTCGCCGCGGCCGCCAGCCAGACGATCGCCTACAGCGTCGAGATGCAGCTCGCCCCGGGCAACTACCACCTCGCGGTCGCCGTGCTCGACGCGGTTGGCGGGGTGCGCTCGACGGCGACGATCTCCTTCCAGGTCAAGAAGTAAGCGGCCTTGATCGGCTGGCACCCGGCGCCAGGAGCGCCGAGGTGCCAGCCGACTTGCCGGGCGCCTCCGTGAGGTGCCCAGCGGTCTGTCACGAGGCGAAGGTTCCCCTTCACAAGGTGCCAGCCGAGTTGTCGGGGCGCTCCCTGACAAGGTGCCAGGCGACTTCCCGTGCCTCGGGAAGGTGCCAGGCGATTTGCTGCCGGCAAGGTGCCAGCCGATTTTCAGAGCGCCTCCGACAAGTGCCAGCCGATCTGTCGCGGCGCCGGGGCGCCGCGGGATTCTCCGCCTGAGCCGGGATGCAATGGACAAGGAAAAGGCCGGCAGGATCGCTCCCACCGGCCTCGGATCGAACCGGCCGCGGGCGCCCTCACCGCGGTGCGGTGCGGGCGTCCGGCCCGTCGGTGCCGATCAGTACATCCCGCCCATGCCGCCGCCGGGCATCGCCGGGGCCTTGGGCTCCTTCTCCTTGATCTCGGAGACCATCGCCTCGGTGGTGAGCATGAGGCCGGCGATGGAGGCGGCGTTGAGCAGCGCGGTCTTGGCGACCTTCGCCGGGTCGATGACGCCGGCCTTGACGAGGTCCTCGAACTCGCCGGTGGCGGCGTTGTAGCCGACGTTCCCCTTCTTGGCGAGGATCTCGCGGACCACGATCGAGCCCTCTTCGCCGGCGTTGATGGCGATCTGGCGCGACGGCTCCTCGAGCGCCCGGCGGACGATCTTCACGCCCACCGCCACGTCACCCTCGGCCTCGACCTTGTCCACCGCCGCGATGGCGCGCAGCAGGGCGACGCCGCCGCCGGCGACGATCCCCTCCTCGACCGCCGCCTTGGTGGCGTGCATGGCGTCCTCGACGCGGGCCTTCTTCTCCTTCATCTCGGTCTCGGTCGCGGCGCCGACCTTGATCACCGCCACGCCGCCGACGAGCTTCGCGAGCCGCTCCTGGAGCTTCTCGCGGTCGTAGTCGGAGGTCGTCTCCTCGATCTGGGCGCGGATCTGCTTGACCCGGCCGGCGATCGCCTCGCGGCGCACCTTGTCGTCGGTGTCGGTGACGAGGGTGGTGTCGTCCTTGGTGATGACGACCTTCTTCGCCTCCCCGAGGTCCTCCCACTTCACGTTCTCGAGCTTGATGCCGAGATCCTCGGAGATCAGCTTGCCGCCGGTGAGGATCGCGATGTCCTCGAGCATCGCCTTGCGGCGATCGCCGAAGCCCGGCGCCTTGACCGCGGAGACGTGCAGGGTGCCGCGGAGCTTGTTGACCACGAGGGTGGCGAGCGCCTCGCCCTCGATGTCCTCGGCGACGATGAGAAACGGCTTGCCCTGGCGGGCGACCTGCTCGAGGATCGGCAGGAGGTCCTTCATCGAGGAGATCTTCTTCTCGTAGAGGAGGATCTTGGCGCCCTCGAGGACCGCCTCCATCCGCTCCGCGTCGGTGACGAAGTACGGCGAGAGATAGCCGCGATCGAACTGCATCCCCTCGACGACTTCGAGGGTGGTGTCGAGGCCCTTGGCCTCCTCGACGGTGATGACGCCGTCCTTGCCGACCTTCTCCATCGCCTCGGCGATGATCCGGCCGATCTCCGCGTCGTTGTTGGCCGAGATCGTGCCGACGTGCGCGATCTCCGAGCCCTCGACCGGCTTCGACAGCTTGTCGATCGCCTCGGCGGCGGCGCGGGCGGCGAGGTCGACGCCCCGCTTGAGATCCATCGGGTTGGCGCCGGCGGTGACGTTCTTCGAGCCCTCGCGGAAGATCGCCTGGGCGAGGACGGTGGCGGTGGTGGTGCCGTCGCCGGCGACGTCGGAGGTCTTCGAGGCGACCTCGCGCACCATCTGCGCACCCATGTTCTCGGTGGGCTCGGCGAGCTCGATCTCCTTGGCGACGGTGACGCCGTCCTTGGTGATCGTGGGCGAGCCGAACTTCTTCTCGAGCACGACGTTGCGGCCCTTCGGGCCGAGGGTCACCTTGACCGCGTCGGCGAGCTTGTTGACGCCACGCAGGATCGCGGCGCGCGCGTCCTCGGCGTACATGATCTGCTTGGCAGGCATTGGCGTTGTTCCTCCAGGTTCCGGGTCAGAAGGTCAGGGGGTCACTTCTTGTCGAGCACGGCGAGGATCTCGTCCTCGCGGACGATCACGAGCTCCTCGTCATCGAGCTTGATCTCGCTGCCCGAGTACTTGCCGATGAGGATCCGGTCACCGACCTTGACGTCCATCGGCGAGCGCTTCCCTTCGTCGTTCACCTTGCCCGGGCCGACGGCGATGACCTCGGCTTCCTGCGGCTTCTCCTTGGCGGTATCGGGGATGATGATGCCGCCGCGGACCTGCTCCTGCGCCTCGATCCGCTTGACGACGACGCGATCGTGCAGGGGACGGATTTTCACGGTTCCTACCTCCTTCACTGGGTTTGGGTTGGTCACTACGACTCCGGCCGCCGCGATGTTAGCACTCATCGGCGCCGAGTGCTAACAAGCGTATTCTGTGAGTCTCCGGTTGTCAAGTCCCTGAAGCGGAGCATAGGCCTACCGCCGGCCTTCTTGCCGGGGAAGCCTACTAAGTCATTGAAAACAAATGATCAAATGGATGATGATAGGGGCAGCTGGCCGGATTCGAAATCGATGACCATGGGGGAGGTGGTCCACCCCGCCAGGCCGTTTTCGAACCCGATCGCCGAGACCGGGAGAGCCTCGGCCGGCGGCGCCAGGTCCGGAGGAGAGCCCGCGAGGCCGGTCCGCCCGAGCCGCCCGGAGAGGAGCCAGCCGCCGCCGAGCGCCACCAGCAACGCCGCGGCCGCGGCGAACCGCCCCCAGCGGCGCGACGGCGCGACCCTCACGGTGCGCGCCGGGAGACTGGCGACGCCGAGCTCCCGCCGGACCTCGGCGAGCGCCTCGGCGGTGGCCCGGGCTTCGGGGTCGACAGCCAGCCAGGCGGCGACCCCCTCGGCCTCGACCGGGGAGAGCTCGCCGTCCACCCAGGCGGCGAGGAGGTCATAGCCTTCGTCGCCGGCCCTCGCCGCCGCGAGCGAGGCGCGCAGCTCACCGGCGAGCCGGCGAGTCGGGGCGAGGGAGGAGGGATCGCCGTTCATCGCTGCCAAGGATGCGAAAACCGGGGGGTTGATACCACCGGCCGGCCGCTTCTCCGTCTCACCAGGACCGCATCCTCCGCTCGAGCCGGGCGCGGGCGCTCTTCCGGAGATTGATCACCTGCCGCCGGGTGAGGTCGAGCCGGCCGGCTATCGTGAGGTCGTCGAGCGGCAGGCGGGGCCAGAGGGAGGCGAGCTCGGCCGCCGGGATCTCGAGTACCGCGGCGATCTCCTCCCCGGTGGCGATCCGCGCTTCGGGGAACATCGCGAGCAGATCGTCACCATGGGCGTCCCGGAGGTTGAGCAGGAGCGCCCGGCGCTGGCCGAGCGGGAGGGCGACGATCTCCTGCCAGAGCCGGGCGAGGTACTCCCGGTCCGCGAGCCGGTCGCCGGCGTCGCGCTCGGGATCGGCGAGCCGGGCACCGGCCTCGTCCCCCTCTTCGAGGCCGATCTCGCCATCCTCGACGCCGAGGAGCGGGGCGAGCAGGCCGACGAGGTCGCTCAGCCGGCAGGGGGCGTCGAGCCGGGAGAGAGCGCCCCGCACGAGCTCGACGAGGGTGGGGGTGCGGCCGTCCGGCGCCTTCTGCAAGGCGGCGGTGAGGGCCGTGAGGTCCGCGGGAGCGCGGGCCGGCCCCGCGGGCCGTTCACTCCGTGGGCGGAGCCGGGCGCTGCCGCAGAGCCAGGTGAGCGCGGCGTCCTGCCAGAGGGCGAGCGCCGGATCGTGGGTGAGGAGGTAGCGGAGCCGATCGTGCAGCCGGGCCCGCTCGGGCGCGAGCCGCCGCAGGTGCGCGCGGCAGGCGTTGAAGCCGGTGGCGGCGACGTAGCCACCGAAGCTCGCCACCGGCTCGGCCTCGCCCCGGCGCAGCTCGCCGAGCTGGCGGGCAAGGCGCAGCAGCGCGGCGGCGTGGAGATCCTCCAGCTCCTCAGGCGGCCGCTCGGCGCCGCGGAACTGACCGCGGATCACCTTCCAGAGCAGGGGCGACGCCTCGCGGGCGAGCAGCTCACCGAGCAGCTCGCGCGCCCGCTCCTCGTCCTCGACCGTGAGAAAAGGGATCAGCAGCGGATCGCTGAGCTCGGGATGGACCGCCATGTCGCGATTGACCAGCGGCGAGTCTACAGGCTCCCGCCGCTGCAAATCGCATGGCACCTTGTTGGCACATCCCTCCAGGCGCAAATCGCATGGCACCTTCAGGAAGGTGCCAGCCGTTTTTCATGGAGGTACCATGGAGGTGCCAGGCGATTTGTCCTGGCATCGGCAGGTTCAGCGTCCGTTTCTCGTCTTCGGAGGCATGGGCAGACGACTTCGCTACACCCCGCCCGGGGGAGCCCTCTTCGAGGTCACCTGCGGTACCTT
>JAAYLR010000001.1 GCA_012521815.1 Acidobacteriota bacterium | reverse complement strand
GTATAGAGGTGGGCGAGGCCGAGGAAGTGGGCGGCGTCGATGACGTTGCGCCGGGCCTCCTCGCGCGCCTGTTCGTGCGGGGTGCGAGCCGTTCCGGCCGGCTCGTGCTGCTGCCGCCGCAGCTGGGCCAGCGCGAGCTGGACACCGAGGTTGCGGGGATCGAGGCGCTGGGCGACGCGGTAGAGCTCGGTCGCCTCGGGGACGCGCCGCTGCTCGACGAAACGCCGGGCGAGCGCCACGAGCGCCTCGAGCTCCTGGGGACCGCGGGCAGACGGAGCCATGCACTACCCTCCTCATCCCGGCAGGGGTCAACAAGGATAGCACGACGGCGGGCATGGGGCTCGTCGGGGCGCCGGCCGCACCCCTCCCGGCGCTTCCCGTTGCGCCCTCTTTTCACGTGGAAGGACGGAGCGGCCGGTTCCACAGCCGCGGCGGAAAAGGCTGTGGAAAACTGCCGCCGGGGAGGGCGTGGAGCCCGTTCGGGCTTGCGCTCGGAACGGATTGAACAACATTTTGTGCAGTGCATGTAAGTTTCTGAAAATAAATTAGTTATGCGGATGTTCTTCAGTTCTGGGCACTTGCGGCGCGGCCGTGCCCGGGGGCTTTTCCACAGCCGGCCGCCGCCGGCGCCGGCGCCGGCTGCTAACTGCTTATGGTGAAGGCGTTTAGCCCGGTGCCTGAAGCCGGCCCGGAGCGCTCGACAGGGGGGGAGGGGCGGGGTAACCTTCCTCTGGCCGCGAGGAGGAGGATGAGAATGAACCAGGTACCCGCGATTCGTTCCTATCTGATCTTCACCGGCACCGGGCCGATCCTGGTGCTTACGACCTTCGCCTCGCTCACCGACGAGCGTTTCGTCGGCAAGCTCCGCTACAAGGGGATCACCAAGTTCATCGCCTACGAGGTGAGCCTCGAGGCGGTACGGGAACGCTACCCGGGAGGCTTCCCGTCCGTCGCCGCCGATCTCGAAGGGGTCGAGGACGTGCGGGTCCTCGATTTCAACGGCCACCAGATCATGGCCAACTTCTCCCTCGACGAGCTCGGCGACCCGGTCAAGGTCGGCGGCTGAAGGCGAGGAGCTCGAAGCCGAGCTCGGCGAAGAGCTGCCGCACGGTGGCGAGCGGCAGCCCGACCACGTTCGTGTAGTTGCCTTCGATCGCGTCGACGAGCAGCGCGCCGAGGCCCTGGATCGCGTACGCCCCGGCCTTGTCGAACGGCTCGCCGGAGGCCAGATACCAGTCGATCTCCGCGGCGCCGAGCGGCGCGAAGTGGACCGTCGTCCGGGCGACCGCGATCGCTTCCTTTGCCGCGGGGCCGGTGAGCCGGAGGGCCACTCCCGTGTAGACCTCGTGCGCGCGGCCGGAGAGGCGAGCGAGCATCGAACGCGCCTCTTCGGCGCTCGCGGGTTTGCCGAAGATCTCCCCGGCGAGCGCCACCACGGTGTCGGCGGCGAGCACCAGCTCGCCGTCGCGCGCGGCCGCCGCGGCCTTCTCCCGCGCAAGGCGGCGGACGTATGCCGCGGGCTCTTCGCCCGGCCGGAGGCTCTCGTCGACCGCGACCGGTCGCAGGGTGAAATCGAGCCCGAGCGCGCCGAGCAGGGCGCGGCGGCGAGGCGAGGCGGAGGCGAGGACGAGCCGGGGGGTCATGGGCGGGGAGCGTATCCCGCCGGTGCCCGCACGGCGAGCCCGGGGCGGCGCACCCGCACCGTCACCGGCCGGAAGCGGCTCCGGTCGCCCGTGATCCGGGCCTGGAAGGCGAGCAGGTACTGACTCGAGAGCTCTTCGCGCAACTGGTCGTAGGCGGGGGCGAGCCCGCTGGCTCTGGCCGCGAGGAAGAGCCGGCCGCCGGTCGCGCGGGCCAGCTCCTCGAGGCGCCAGCGGACGTCGGGAGGGCGAAGCGGCACCCCGAGGCCGACGAAGTAGAGCGTGACCCCGCTGGCGCGCGCGTACGGGAGCAGCTCGGTGAAGCGCTGGTGCGAGCCGGAGTCGAGACCGTCGGTGAGCACCACCAGCGCCCGTTTCCCCGGCAGCCCGCTGCAGTAGTGGATGCCGAAGGCGAGCGTGTCCCAGAGCCGCGTGTCGCCTTCCGCCACGAGGCCGGCGAGCGCGCCCGCGAGGACTTCGAGATCGCCGGTGAAACGGGCCGCGAGGCGCGGCTCGTCGGCGAACGGGATCACCGCGGCCCGGGCCCGGGAGCCGACGACCTCGGCGAGGAAGGCGTGGGCCGCGCGCTCGACCTCGCCGAGCACCTCCTGCATCGAACCGGAGGTGTCGACGACGAGGGCGGCGTGGAACGGCAGGTCGCGCAGCCGTTCGAAGCGGACGAGCCGGCGCGGCTGGCCGTCCTCGATCACCTCGAAGTCCGCCGCCGTCAGGTCGTCCACGGGACGCCCCAGCCGGTCGCTGACCGTGACGAAGAGCTCGACGAGATCGACATCGATCGATTCGAGCTGTGAGGGCGGATCGACGAGGAGGAGGGCTTCGTCCCAGAGGCCGCTTCTGAGCCAGGCAACGGCGCGCAGGTAGCTCAGCTCGCCGACCTCCCCGAGCGTGACCGGGTGGACGAACGGCGGCTGGTAGAGGGTCGCGAGCCGCCGCTCGTCGAGGTAGAGCTCGACCCGGTCGAGCGTCTCCCCGGCGGGCACCTCGACCGCGGCTTCGAGCCGCCGGGTAGCGGCGGGTCCTTCCCCGCGCGGCGCCCGGAGCCGGACCGCGAACCGGTGCGCGCCGCCGTTGAGCACCGCCTCGTCGGCGGCCAGCTCCTCGCCGCCGGGGCCGCGCGCCACCGCCCGCACCCGGCGCGGGCGGACGGTCGACCCGAGATCGAACTCGACGGTGAACGGCGGCCGGCTCTTGGTCATCACCTCGCGACCGTCGAGAGAGAAGACGACCCCCGCGATGCCCTCGCCGCGCACCCGCGCTTCGAGCCGGACCCGGCCGGTGAGGAGCCGGTCGCGGGGCGCGAGGAGGGAGAGGGAGACGCCGCTGCTCCCGCCGGCTCCGCCGAGGTGCGGCACGTCGAGGGCGTGCTCTTCCCGGAAGCCGCGCGCGGTGCCTTCTTCCTGCAGGCGCACGATCCAGGTGTAGCGGCCGGGCGGGAGATCGCGGGTGAAGGCGATCGTCCGCGGCCCGGCCGTCTGCCCGCCGGCGGCGGGTTCGAAGCGGTAGCGGAACTCCTCCCGGAGCTCCTCGCCGTCGAGGATCTCGCCGTCGAGCAGCAGGGAATGCCGGAAGGCTTCCGGTCCCGGCGCCAGCTCGATCCGGGTCTCGACGGCGGTGTGCCCCGCGCTGCCTGCCGCGAAGTTGAGATCGAGCGTGGCCGGGAGCGGCTCGGCGCCGGCGGGCAGTTCGGTTCCGCGCTCGAGAAACGCCGCGAGCCAGTCGCCCCCGGGCCGCGGTACCGGCCCCGGCGCCTCCCGGTGCCGCCCCTCCACGTCGAGGAGGAGCTCACGCGCCCGAGGGTCGGCGAGATCGCCGAATCGTTCCTGTGCCGCGGCCAGCCGCGCTTCGAAGCGCTCCCGCGCCTCGTTGCGCACGGTGTCGGGATACGGATCGCGGACCTCCCAGAAGCGGGCGATGAAGGCGTCGCGCCGGTGGTCGCGGGCGAGGGAGAGGAAGGCGTCGCGTTCGCTCTCCTCGAGGAGGACGCCGGCGGTGGCGAGGAAGTCGGCGTGGCGGGGGGCAAGCGGCGGCGGGGTGCCGTTCGAGGCGCCGGTCGCGGCCAGCGCGAGCAGGCTGAGGAGGAGGCGGGCGCCGCGCATCGCCCCGATGTTACCTGCCGCTACGGGTAGTAGCCGCGCATCGCCTTGACCTCCAGGCCGCTGCCCGCCACCTTCACGTCGATCGTCCGGAACCGGCCGTCCCGGGAGGGGTTGCTCGACTGATAGGCGAGCAGGTACCGGGTGCGGAGCTCGCGCTCGATGGTGGAGTAGATCTCCGCGAGCCCGCTCGCCTCCTTGACGAAGAAGGCGCGTCCGCCGGTCTCGTCGGCGAAGCGGGTGAGGATCCGGCGGGTGTCGAGATCGCGGCGGGGGATGTCGAGGCCGATCGTGTAGATCGCGACGCCGGCCCGCCGCGCGAAGTCGAGCGTGTCTTCGTAGCTGAACCGGCTCCCTTCGTCCCGTCCGTCGGAGAGGAGCAGCAGCGCCCGCTGCCCCCGGATGCCGTTGAAATAGAAGAGCGAGAAGACGATCGTGTCGTAGAGCGACGTGCCCCGCTCGGCCTTCAGGCCGGCGAGCCCGCTGGCGAGGAGCGCGGGATCGTTCGTGAACTTGACGTTCAGGTTCGGACGGTCGTTGAAGGTGATGACGGTGGCGCGATCCCGGGGCTGGATCGTCTGCTGCAGGAAGCCGAGGGCGGCGTCGCGCGCCACCGTGAGGCGCGACTCCATCGAAGCCGAGGTGTCGAGGAGCAGGCCGACGTGGATCGGCAGGTCCTCGACCTTCTCGAAGCGGAGCAGCCGCTGCGGCGTGCCGTCCTCGAAGAGGGAGAACGCCGTCCGGCCGAGGTTGGCGACCGGCCGCTTCTCCCGGTCGAGCACGGTGGCGTAGACCTCGACGAACTGCACGTCGACCTCGTCGAGGTAGTCGGGAGCGTTGATGAAGACCGCGTCCTCGGTCGAGTTGCCGTCGGGCAGATAGGCGACCGCGCGCACGTAGGCCACCGGCTCGCCTGGCGGCAGCACGATCGGCTGCACGTACGGCTCCTGGTAGAGGGTCGCGACGCGGGTCTCGTTGAGGTAGATCTCCACGCGCTCCACCACGCCCCCTTCGGGGACCTCGACCGCCACCTCGGCGCGCAGGCTGTCGTGGTACTTCCCGCCGCGCTGCGGTTCGAGCAGGCGGGTGGCGAAGCGGTGCGCGCTGGCGTTGATCAGCAGCTCGTCGCGGGCGACCACCTTCCCCGCGGCGTCGAGGGCCTCGGCCCGCAGGGTGCGGGTGCGCGGCATCTGGCCGAGGTCGAGCTCGACGCTGAACGGCGGCCGGATCTTGGTCAGCAGCGGCCGCCCGTCGAGCGCGAAGGCCACCTGCGCGACGTCGGTGCCGGTGATGAGGGTGTCGAAGCGGACCATCCCGGCCAGCATGTCGCCGCGCGGCACGATGATGCGGATGGTGGTGTCGCCGGTGGCGATCGCCGCGTTCGCCTCGGCGAGGAGCCGGGCGGTCTCGTCGTCCGGGGGCGGCGGACCGGTTTCGCCCGCGATCTCTGGCACCTCGAGCGTGACCTCGCTGCGGTGGTACCGCCCGCCGTTGAGGTCCTCGAGACGCACGATCATCCGGTAGGTGCCGGGGCGCAGCAGGCGCTCGAAGGTGAGGGGGATCCGTTCCGGCGCCCGGTCGGCCGGCAGGTCGAACTTGTAGCGGAACGCGTCGAAGCGGCGCCGTCCGAGGAGGATCTCGCCGTTGAGCAGGAAGTTGTAGGAGGCGTGACCGCCGAGCTCGGCGCGGCCGGCGGCGGCGCGCGGTACGAGCAGCGACGCCTGGACGAGAGTGCGCGTCTGCCGCCGCCCCGGATAGCCGACGACGAGCTCGGCGGGCATGCTCTCGGCCCCGGCGGGGAGGTCGGTCGAGCCGGCGTGGAAGGTCGCCACCCACTCGCGGCTCTCGCCGCTCCCCGGCCGTTCGGCGGCCTGGAGCAGCGTCGAATACTCCATCGAACCCATGCGCAGGACGTGGGCGATCGCCCCGGCGATCTGGTCGCCGTTCGGACAGACCATCGCGACCTGGGAGAGGACGTTGCCGGAGACGCCGCTCAGCGCCGGCGCCTGCACGATCGCGGCGAGCCCGTCGAACGGCTGCCAGAGACGCGGCCGGCCGACCCCCCACTGCTGCACGAAGACCAGGACCAGCACCTCGCGGACCCGCTCGCTCGGCGGGTAGATCCAGACCTCGAGCGGCCAGAGGAGCTGCGAGCAGTTGCTGCGGATCCGGTTCGGCGGCAGCCCGTTGAGCAGGAGGTGGCGGGCCCGGTCCTCGACGAGGTTCCCGAACTCGGCCCGCGCCTCGCTCACCCGCAGCTCCCACTGATCCCGGAACTCGTTGCGCGCGGTGTCGGGATACGGGTCCCTGACCTCCCAGAAGCGGTCGATGAACGCTTCGAGCTGGTGCTCCTGTTCCAGGGAGAGGAACGTCTCCCGCTCCTGCGGCGTGATGAGGACCTCGACCTCCTCGAGCCACTCCCGGTAGCGCGGCGGCAGGTCCTTCGCGGTGCGCTTGCCGCGCTTGGCGCTCTCGGCCGGCTTCGGAGCCGCCTGCGGCGCCGGCTCCGCCGGCGGGGCCGCGTCTTCCGGCGGCGGCTCGGCCGCCATCGCCGCCGCCGGGCCGACGGCGGCGGCCAGCAGCAGGAGGGCGAGGAGGACGGCGAGGTGTCGAAGGGGCACGGTTCGGATCCTTTCCGGCGCGAGCCGAAAAGATAGTGCAGGATCGGTGCCGGATAGAATCCCGCTCCCATGGCCGGCGTCTACCTCGACCACAACGCCACGACCCCGCTCGCCGAACGGGTACGGGCGGCGATGCTGCCCTGGCTCGGCGAGCGCTGGGGGAACCCGTCGTCGATCCACCGTTTCGGTCAGGCGGCGGCCGCCGCCGTCGAGGAGGCACGCGAGCAGGTGGCGCGGCTCGTCGGTGCGAACCCGCTCGAGGTCGTCTTCTGCGGCTCGGGCACGGAGGCGAACAACGCGGTGATCTGGTCCGCGGCGCGCCGCTCCGGCTTCCGGGGGCACTTCGTGATCGCCGCGCTCGAGCACCCCTCGGTGCACGCGGCGGCGGCGGCGGTCGCCGAGCTCGGTTGCGCGGTGACCACGGTGCCGCCCGCCCCGGACGGGGTGATCGAGCCGGAGCGGCTGCTCGCCTCGCTGCGCCCCGAGAGCGTGCTCGTGGCGCTGCAGCTCGCCAACAACGAGGTCGGCACGGTGCAGCCGGTCGGCGCGGTCGCCGCGGGCTGCCGGGAGCGCGGGGTGCCGCTCCTCTGCGACGCCGTGCAGGCGGTGGGCAAGATCGCGGTCGACCGGGAGGCGCTCGGCGCCGACTACCTCGTGCTCGCCGGCCACAAGTTCCACGGCCCGGTGGGGGCGGCGGCGCTCGTCGTGCGCGGTGACACGCCGTTCCTCCCCTGGCTCGTGGGCGGCGCGCAGGAGCGGCGGCGGCGCGCCTCGACCACGAACGTCGCCGCGGTCGTCGGCCTCGGCGCCGCGGCCGCGGTGGCCCACGGGGAGCTGCCCGCGCGCGCCGCCCGTCTCGCGGCGCTGCGCGACCGGTGCGAGGAGGGCCTCGGGGCGATCCCCGGCGTGCGCATCCATGCCCGGACGGCGCCGCGGCTGCCGAACACCTGCCACGTCGCCTTCCCCGGTCTGATTGGTCAGGAGCTGATGATCCGCCTCGATCTGGCCGGCTACGCCGTCTCGACCGGCTCGGCCTGCGCCTCGGGCGCGGTCGAGCCGAGCCCGCTGCTGCTCGCCATGGGGATCGCGCGCGACGAAGCGCTGGCCTCGATCCGGATCAGCTTCGGGCTGACGAACCGCCCGGCGGAGGTCGACGCCTTCCTCCCGGAGCTCGCCGCCGCCGTGGCGGCGCTGCGGGCCGGCACGACGCCATGAGCGGGCTCGTCGCGGTCGCGATGAGCGGCGGCCTCGACTCCTCGGTCGCCGCCTGGCTCCTTGCCCGCGCGGGAGAGCCGGTCGTCGGCCTCTCGATGCTCCTCTGGGATCACTCCGGCGCGGCGGTCCACGGCCGCTGCTGCAGCCCGCTCGACCTCGCCGATGCCCGCCGGGCGGCGGCGGCGGTGGGGATCCCGCACTACACCCTCCGGCTCGAGCAGGAGTTCCGCGAGCGGGTGGTCGAGCCGTTCGTGGCCGACTACCTCGCCGGCCGCACTCCCTCGCCCTGCATCCGGTGCAACACCTGGATCAAGTTCGACGTCCTCTTCGCCCGCGCCCGCGCGCTCGGCGCCGAGCGGCTCGCCACCGGCCATTACGCGCGGATCGTGCCGGGCCCCGACGGCCCCGAGCTCCACCGCGCCCGCGACGAGGAGAAGGACCAGAGCTACTTCCTCTTCGAGCTCACCGCCGCGCAGCTCGCGCGGCTCCGCTTCCCCCTCGGCGAGCTGACGAAGGGGGAGGTGCGCGACCTCGCCCGCACGGCGGGCCTCCCGGTGGCCGAGAAGGGGGAGAGCATGGAGATCTGCTTCGTCACCGGCGGGGTGGCCGAGTTCGTGGCCGCGGCGGCCGCCGCGGCTCCGGAGCGGTTCGCCGCCGGCGCGCTCGACCGGCCGGCCGAGCTGGTGGACTCGCACGGAGAGGTGCTCGGCACGGCGAGCCCCTACTACCGGTACACGGTCGGCCAGCGGCGCGGGCTCGGGCTCGCGGCCGGCGAGCGCCGCTACGTCCTGGAGGTGCGTCCGCAGGAGAACCGGGTGGTCGTGGGCGGCGCCGGCGAGCTGCTCGCCCGCGGTCTCACCGGCGAACGCCTCTCCTGGATCGGTCCGGCGCCGGCGGGAGAGGTCGAGGCGACGGTGCGGATCCGCTCCCGGCACGCCGGCGTCGCGGCGCGGGTGCGCCCCCGGCCGGACGGGGGCGTGGAGGTGGAGTTCAGCGAGCCGCAGCGCGGGGTGGCGCCGGGGCAGGCGGCGGTCTTCTACGCCGGCTCGCGGGTGCTCGGCGGCTGCTGGATCTCCGGATCGCTCGCCGCCTGATCGCCCGCGCCGCCGCCGATCACGATCACGAACTCCCCCTTGAGCGCCGGACGCGCCGCGAGCTCCTCCCGGAGCGCCGCGAGCGACCCGCGCAGCACCTCTTCGTGGAGCTTCGTCAGCTCGCGGCCGATCGCCGCCGGCCGGTCGCCGAGCTCGGCCACCGCGTCGGCGAGGCTCGCGAGGAGCCGGTGCGGCGACTCGAAGAGCACGAGGGTGTGGCCGAGCCCGGCCAGGCGCCGGTAGAAGCTCCGGCGCCGGCCCTGCTTCGGTGGCGGGAAGCCGGCGAAGGTGAACGGCGCGGGGGGCAGGCCGCTCGCGACGAGCGCCGCGAGCACCGCCGAGGGGCCGGGGATCGGTTCGATCCGCACCCCCGCGGCCGCGGCCTCGCGGACGAGCAGGAAGCCGGGGTCAGAGACGAGCGGGGTGCCGGCGTCGGAGACGAGCGCGATCGTCGCCCCGCCGGCGAGCCGTTCGAGCAGCCGCGGCAGCCGCTGGCGCTCGTTGTGCTCGTGGAGGGAGACGAGTGGCCGCTTGAGCCCCAGGTGTGCGAGCAGCCGGCCGGTGTAGCGGGTGTCCTCCGAGGCGACGAGGTCGGCCTCGGCGAGCGCCCGCGCCGCGCGCGGCGAGAGATCCTCGAGGTTTCCGATCGGGGTGGCGACGACGACCAGCCGCCCCGCCGAGTTCAGTTCTTTCGTCATCCGGTCTCCCCGGTCATTCTCGCCGAATCGGGAGATCGTTGCGCCACCGGCTCCGCTGCGGGAACCCTGGGGCCGTTCGCGCGTTGATACCAGGTGAGGGGACGGATGCAGGCGCACGACGATACCGAGCTGATGGTGAGGATCCGGGAAGGGGACCGGGGGGCGTTCGCGACCCTGATCGACCGGTACAAGGACCCCCTGGTCTCGACCCTCGCCCGGCTCACCGGCAGCCGGGATCGCGCCGAGGATCTGGCGCAGGAGACCTTCCTGCGGCTCTTCCACGCTGCCTCCCGCTATGACGAGCGGGGCCGGTTGCGGGCGTTTCTCTTCCAGATCGCCGTGAACCTGGCGCGCGACGAGGAACGCCGGCGCCGGCGCCGATCCCTGCTGTTGCCGTTCGTGACGCCGGCCGAGGAGCTCGACCTCCCCGCGCCCGGGCCGACCGGCGAGGAGGACCTGATCGTCCGCGAAAGCCGCCGGCAGGTGGCACGCGCGGTGGCCGCGCTGCCGCTGCGCTACCGCCTGCCGCTCGTCCTCCACGAGATCGAAGGGCTGTCGTACGAGGAGACGGCGGCGGCCTGCGGGCTGCCGGTGGGCACCGTGAAGAGCCGGGTGGCGCGGGCGCGTGCACGGTTACGGGCCCGGCTCGCCCAGTACTGGCAAGGAGAGGTCCGATGCGTGACGACCGGTTCCTGAACGACGCGCTCGTCAGCCTCGAGCGGCCGCGTGCCTCGGCGGGTTTCACGACCCGCACTCTCGCCCGCCTCGATGCGGCACCGTCCCGAGGGCCGTCCGTTCGGCGCCCCATCTGGGTCGCGCTCGCTGCCGCCCTGCTGCTCGCGGCCGGGCTGGTGAGCCGGGCGCCGTGGCGGGTCGACGAGGCTGCGCTTCGCCGCGAGGTCCTCGCGAGCGAGGCGCGTGCGGTCGCCGCCGAGCTCGCCGCGCTGCGCGCCGAGCTCGACGCGAGCCGGCCGGCGATCCCGCTGACCCACCCTGCCGGCAGGCCGGTCGAGATCGATCTCGTCGAGCTCGAGCGGGTCGCCGGCGAGCTGCGTGCTGGTACTCGCCGCGACACCGTGCCGGCTGTCATCCCCACGAGTTATTGAAAGCCAGAACGAAAAGGAGGACGTATGTCCAAGCAGCGACTCGTCATCTCTCTGGCCGGTGGGCTCCTCCTGAGCGCCGGCCTCCTCACGGCCGCGGAACCCCCGGCCGCACCCGCCGCGCCGTCCTCGCCGCGCGTCATGGTTTTCTCCAGCCGGACGACGGCGGGTACCTTTCTCGGCATCGGTACCCTGCCGATGAGCCCCGAGCTCCGGACCCATTTCGGGGCGCCGAAGGAGCGCGGGCTGCTCGTCGACAAGGTCGAGCCCGGCAGCGCTGCCGCCGTCGCCGGTGTGCAGGTGGGCGACGTGCTGACCGCCGTCGGCAATGAGCCGGTGGCTGACAGCGGAGAGCTCCGACGCCTCGTGCGCGGCCACGAACCGGGCGCTAAGGTACGTCTCTCGCTGGTGCGCGAGAAGCGGCCGCTGACGCTGGAGGCGAAGCTCGGCGAGACCCGCAACCGGCCGGAGCAGGTCCGGGTCGAGCATCTGACCCGGAACCTGGAGGAGATCTCGCCCGACGAAAGCCCCGAGGGCTGCTTCGGCGTGCCGATCGATGCGGCGTGGGCCGAACGGATCGCCGAGGAGATCGAGCGAGGTCTCAACCGGCCCGAGATCAGGGAGAGCCTCCGCGTCTTCGAACAGCGGCGCCCGCAGCTCGAGGAGCGCCTGCGCGAGCTCGAGGCGCGCCTCGCCGAGATGGAGAAGCGGCTCCGCGCTGCCGAGAAGGAGAGATGAGGGAGAGATTTCGGTTCGAACGGGCCGGGCACTGCCCGAGCGGGTGACGGGCCGCCAGCGGGGTCCCTGGCCGCGTCGCCGATCCGGTAACCTACAGCGAACCGAAAGGGAACCCCGGCGGCTCCGGCCACGGCCGGCCGCGGCGCCGGACACGAGGAGCGGGCGATGGTGAACGAGGTCTATCGGAAAGGCAGGATCGTGCTCGAGCTTCCTACGCTCATTTTCTGGCTGCTCTTCCTCGCCGCCCTGCTCGGGTTGCGGCTCCCGGTCTATGCCAGCGAGCTGCTCATGGAGCGGATCGATCCGTCCCGGGGCTGGGCCCTCTACCTCGTGCGCTCCCTCGGCGCAGCCGGAACGATGCTTCTCATGGGGCCGGTCATCATCGTGCTGAATGTCCTTGTCACGAGGAAGCAGCCGGAACCTTCCCGCGCGCGGATCTCCCCAAACCTGCTCGTCCTGCTGACGATCGCGGCCGCGTTCGCCTACACCGCCCTCCGCCTGCTGCTTGCCCGGCTCTTCTGAGCCGCCCGGCGGGAGCGCGCCACGCGTCAGTCGCGCGGCAGCTCGAGGTCGAGGTTGATGGCGCTGCCGGAGAGGCGGGCGATGAGCATGAGGCGGCGCTTGAACCGGCTGGCGCGCTCGAGGGCGAGGATCCGCTCCACCGCCGCCGCGGGGTAGCCGTACGCGACGACCTCGGCGGGGCGGAGGCCCCGGTCGAAGAGGAGGTAGAGAACCTCGTCGGCGGTCGGGTAGTCGACGCCGAGCTCCGCCTCGTCGGTCTGCCCCGGGCGCAGGTCGGCCGACGGCGGCTTCTCGATCACCGAGGAGGGCAGGCCGAGGTGGCGGGAGAGCTGCCAGACCTGCCGTTTCCAGAGATCGCCGAGCGGGTTGAGCGAGCTCGCGTGGTCGCCGAAGACGGTCGAGTAGCCGAGCAGCGTCTCGGTCTTGTTCGAGGTGCCGAGCACGAGGCAGTCGCGCTTCTTGGCCTGATCGAAGAGGATCGCCATTCGCTCGCGCGCCAGCTTGTTGCCCCGCCGGACCGAGTCGGCCTCCGGATCCACGGCGTCGAAGTAGGCGTCGATCTGCGCCGTGATCTCCCAGCTCGTGAGCGGGAGGTCGAGGTGGCGCGCCACCGCCTCGGCGTCGCGGCGCGAGTCGGGGCTCGAGAGGCGGTACGGGAGGTAGTAGGCGTGTACCCGCGCGCCGCCGAGCGCCCGCACCGCGAGGGCGGCGGCGAGCGCGGAGTCGATCCCTCCCGACAGGCCCAGCACGACGCCGCGGGCCTGGGCCCCGGCCACCGTGTCGACGATGAAGCTCGTGAGGACGGCGACCGCGAGGTCGGCGTCGAGGGTGAGGCGGGCGGCGATCTCCTCCCGGCGCAACACGGCTCAGGGCCCTTCGATTCCCTGGCGTTCGTCGGCGAGGAGCGGCAGGCGGGTGCGCAGGCGCGTCACCTCGCCCAGGTCGAGGTCGGCGACGAGCAGGTGCTCCTCGAGCCACGGCGCCCGGCTGACGATCTCGCCGCCGGGGCGGACCACGTGGCTGCCGCCGGGGTAGAAGGAGCCCTCCTCCCAGCCGACGCGGCCGCAGAAGAGGACCCAGCAGGTGTCGACGAGGGCGGTGGCGCGGGTGAGCAGCTCCCAGTCGCCCTGGCTCGCGGGCTCCGGCGCCGCGCCGAGGCGCCCCGGTCCGGCGGAGAGGACGGCAATCAGATCCGCACCGCCCCGGGCGAGCCGGCGGGCGAGGCCCGGGTGCCAGAGCTCCTCGCAGATGAGCAGACCGGCCGTGGTGCCGGCGACCGGGAGGAGGTCGAGCCGGTCGCCGGCGCGGAAGCAGCGGGCCTCCTGGAAGAGGCCGTAGGTGGGGAGCTGGAGCTTGCGGTGGATCCCGGCGATCCGCCCTCCGGCGAGCGCCACGGCGCTGTTGCAGAGGCCGCCGTGCGGATGCTCCTCGACGAGGCCGACGACCGCGGTCAGGTCCTTGCAGGCGGCGGCGAGGCGGGCGATCTCCGGCGCTTCGGCCGGACGCAGCGCCACCTGCGCGGCGAGATGATGGAGCCGGTAGCCGGTGAGGGAGAGCTCGGGGAAGAGGAGGAGATCGACCCCGGCCTCGCGGGCGCGGGCGATCCAGGCGAGGTGCCGCTCGAGGTTCGCGGCGAGATCGCCGAGCCGGGAGTCGAGCTGCGCGAGCCCGACCCGCACCGTCCGAGGCGCCGCCGTGACCATGTCCGAATGCTAGCATCCGGCCCGTGGCCGCGCCCGGGCTCCTGTTCGTCCTCCTGCTCGCCGCCGGCCCGCCGCCGGCCGTCGCGCCCGCCAGCGCCCCGTCCGGAGCGCCGGCCGCCGCGCCCGTCCTCCTCGATCGCGTCGTCGCCCTCGTCGATTCCGATCCGATCCTCCTCTCGGAGGTGGAGCGGGTGATCGCCCTCGGCCTCGTGCCCGAGGCGGCACGCGGCGGCGACGAGAAGACGGTGCGCCGCCGGGTGCTCGATGCGCTCATCGAACAGCGCCTCCGGCTCCACGAGGTCGAACGGTCCCGCTTCGGCGACGTGGACGTGCGGGCGGTCGAGGAGCAGGTCGCCCGGCTGCGCGCCGGCTTCCCGGACGAGGCCGCCTTCCAGGCGCGCCTCGCGGCGCTCGACCTCGATCTCGCGGGGCTGCGGCAGCTGCTCGCCGGGCAGCTCCTCATCCTCACCTACGTCGAAGAGCGGCTCGGCTCGCGGGTCTTCGTCGGCCTCGACGAGATCCGCCGCCACTACGAAGAGGTGCTCGTCCCCGATCTGCGCGCCCGCGGCGCCGCGGTGCCGCCGCTCGAGCAGGTGCGCGAGCCGATCCGGCAGCTGCTCCGCGAGCAGCGGCTCGAGGAGGAGATCGCCCGCTGGACCGCGCAGCTCCGCCGCGACGCCGACGTGATCGATCTGCTCGACCGCGCGCCGGGCGAGCTGCCGCCGGTCGTGCCGCTCCCGTCGCGGCGCGGCGGCGGTTAGCCGGGGCGGTGCGGGGCCGGCGGCGAACCATCCGAGGAGGAGATACCGTGCAGGCGAACCGGAGAGCGAGGTGGTGGTGGCGGCTGCTCGGCGCCGGGCTGGGGCTCTGGCTCGGGGCCGCGCCCGGCGGTGCGCAACTGGTCTGGAAGAGCGGCGACGAGACGGCGAGCGTGAAGCTCGGCCTGCTCGCGCAGCTGCAGGGCGAGACGGTCGGCGCCGCCGGGGGCGAGCAGGCGCGGAACCTCTTCCTGCGCCGCGCCCGCCTCATGCTCGGCTTCACTTTCGGCGAGCGCCTCTCGGTCTTCGTCGAGACCGACAGCCCGAACCTCGGCAAGGCGGACGCCGCGGGGACGAAGAACGCCGGCGATCTCTACCTGCAGGACGTCGTGGTGACCTGGCGGTTCGCCGACGCCCTCCATCTCGACGGCGGCCTGCTCCTGCCGGTGACGAGCTACAACCACGGCCAGTCGGCGGCCTCCTTGCTCGCGGCCGACTACGGTCCGTACAGCTTCCTCGAATCGGCGCCGCTCGAAGCGCGGGTCGGCCGCGACTACGGCCTGCAGGCGCGCGGCTATCTCGCGGACCGCCACCTCGAGTACCGCGTCGGGGTCTTCCAGGGCCGGCGCGGTCCCGGAGCGGCGAACGGGCTGCGGACCACGGCACGGCTGATGTACTCCTTCTTCACGCCGCAGACGGGGCTCTTCTACCGGGGGACCTCGTTCGGCAGGACGAAGACGGTCGCGATCGGCGCGAGCTGGGACGCCCAGGAGAGCTTCTCCTCGCGGGGGGCCGACCTCTTCGTGGAGCTGCCGCTGGGCGGCGATGGGCTCACGCTGCAGGCCGATGCCGTGCGCTACGACGGCGGGCGCTTCCTCGCCGGGCTGCCCCCGCAGGAGACGCTGCTGCTCGAAGCCGGCTACTACTTCGGTACGGCCCGCCTCCAGCCGTTCGCCCAGTACGCGCGGCGCGACTTCGTCCGGAGCGCGGCGGGGGACGAGAAGCGGCTCGCGGCCGGCTGCGGCTGGTACTTCCGGGGGCACGAGCAGAACCTGAAGGTGAGCTTCGCGCGGGTGGAGCCGGCCGGCGGACCGCGCCGCGACGAGATCGTGCTGCAGTGGCAGCTCTTCGCGTTCTGAAAACGAGCGGCCGGGAGCGCATCGGCGATATCATCCGCGCATGACCACCACGACCCCTCTCCGCCGCACGCCCCTCTACGACCTCCACGTCGCCGCCGGTGCCAAGATCGTCGATTTCGCGGGCTGGCAGATGCCGGTCCAGTACGCGGGCCTGATCGAGGAGCACCGCGCGGTCCGCACCGCGGCCGGGCTCTTCGACGTCTGCCACATGGGCGAGGTGCGCGTCGCCGGGCCCGGCGCGGAGGCGTTCCTGCAGCGCCTCACGCCGAACGACGTCGCGAAGCTGGCGATCGGCCGCGCGCACTACTCGGCGCTGCTCACGCCGGAGGGGACGTTCATCGACGACCTGCTCGTCTACCGGCTCGGCGCCGCGGAGTTCATGCTCGTGGTCAACGCGGCCAACGCCGCCGGCGACCTCGCCTGGATCCTCGCCCAGCCGCACCCTGACTGCGAGGTCACCGATCTCTCCGACGAGACGGCGCTGCTCGCGATCCAGGGGCCGCGGGCGCTCGCGATCGTCGCCTCCCTGGCCGCCTCCGACCCCGGCGCGCTGAAGGCGTACGGCTTCGCGCACGGCGAGGTCGCGGGCGTCCCGGCGCTCATCTCGCGCACCGGCTACACCGGCGAGGACGGCTTCGAGCTCTACGTCGCGCCGGCGGCGGCGCCCGGACTCTGGGAGCGGCTGATGGCGGCCGGCAAGGAGCACGGGCTCGTCCCGGCGGGTCTCGGCGCCCGCGACACCCTGCGTCTCGAGGCGGGCATGGCGCTCTACGGCCACGAGATCGACCGGACGATCACGCCGTTCGAGGCCGGCCTCGACTGGGTGGTCAAGCTCGACAAGGGGGAGTTCCTCGGCCGGGAGACGCTGCAGCGGC
Organism: Acidobacteriota bacterium; assembly: GCA_012521815.1. Classification (GTDB taxonomy): domain Bacteria; phylum Acidobacteriota; class Thermoanaerobaculia; order Multivoradales; family JAGPDF01; genus JAAYLR01. The sequence continues at coordinate 5,130 of JAAYLR010000001.1, read as the reverse complement.
AGAAGGCCGAAGGGATCTCCCGCCGGCTGGTCGGCTTCGAGGTGAGCGGCCGGGGGATCGCCCGGCAGGGGCACCTCTTCCGGCATGACGGCGCCGAGGTGGGGGCGGTGACGAGCGGCACCTTCTCGCCGACGCTCGAGCGCGCCCTCGGGATGGGCTACCTGCCGGTCGGGCTGGCGGCGCCGGGTACCGAGATCGTGATCGACGTCCGGGGGCGGGAGCTACCCGCTCGGGTAGTGCCGCTCCCGTTCTATCGGCGCGCGCGCTGATCCCCGCGACCGGGGCTAGAATCCGAGGAGCAAGGACACGAAGGGTCCCGTCCCGGGACCCGGGGCGACGACCGCATCCCGAGCAAGGAGACCCCGCATGTACCCGAAAGAGTACCGTTACACGCGCGACCACGAGTGGGTGAAGGTGGAGGACGACATCTGCGTCGTCGGCGTGACCGACTTCGCCCAGCAGGAGCTCGGCGAGGTGGTCTACGTGGAGGTGCCCGAGCCGGGGCAGGTGTTCAACGCCCACGACGAGATCGGGACGATCGAGTCGGTCAAGGCCGTGGCGGAGATCTTCACGCCGGTGGCCGGCGAGATCGTGGAGGCGAACGAGCGGCTCAAGGACGACCCGGAGCTGATCAACGACGATCCCCACGGCGACGGCTGGCTGGTGAAGGTGAAGTTCTCGTCGGCGTCGGACCTCGACGACCTCATGGACGCCGATGCCTACGAGGAGTACGTCGCCAAGGGAAAGGAGTGAGCAGGTGAGCAGCCCGGCCGGCCGCCCCGATTCCCCGTTCGCACCCCTGGACACCTTTGCCCGCCGCCACCTCGGCGCCGGCGCGAGCGAGATCGAGGCGATGCTCGCGACGATCGGGGTCGCCTCGCTCGACGCCCTCATCGACGAGACGGTGCCGGCCAGCATCCGCCTCGGCCGCGCCCTCGCCTTCGAGGCGCCGGCCGGCGGCCGGCCGCCCGGCGAGCGGGAGATCACGGCGCTGCTCGCCGGGCTCGCCGAGCGCAACCGGCGCTCCCGCTCGTTCCTCGGCATGGGGTACTACGGCACGCTGCTGCCGGCGGTGATCCAGCGCAACGTCCTCGAGAACCCCGGCTGGTACACGCAGTACACGCCCTATCAGGCGGAGATCTCGCAGGGGCGCCTCGAGGCGCTGCTCACCTTCCAGACCGCGGTCGCCGACCTCACCGGCCTGCCGGTCGCCAACGCCTCGCTGCTCGACGAGGCCACCGCCGCCGCCGAGGCGATGCACATGTGCTACGCGCTCGGCCGCGCCGAGCGGCCGCGCTTCTTCGTCTCCGAGCTCTGCCATCCGCAGACGATCGCGGTGGTCCGCACCCGGGCGGAGGCGATCGGCATCGAGATCGTGGTGGGCGATCACGCGACGCTCGACCTCGCGGCCGGCGATCTCGTCGGCGCGCTCGTCCAGTACCCGGCCACCGACGGCCGGATCCTCGACTACGCGCCGTTCGTTGCCCGGGCCCACGAGGCCGGGGTGCTGGTGGTCATGGCCACCGACCTGCTCGCCCTCTGCCTGCTCCGGCCGCCGGGCGAGCTCGGCGCCGACATCGCGATCGGTTCGAGCCAGCGCTTCGGCCTGCCGCTCGGCTACGGCGGCCCCCACGCGGGCTTCCTCGCGGCGCGCGACGACTACAAGCGGCAGATGCCGGGGCGGATCATCGGCGTCTCGCGCGACAGCGCCGGCGCGCCGGCGCTGCGCATGGCGCTGCAGACCCGCGAGCAGCACATCCGGCGGGAGAAGGCGACCTCGAACATCTGCACCGCGCAGGCGCTGCCGGCGATCCTCTCGAGCTGCTACGCGGTCTACCACGGCCCGGAGGGCCTCCGGGCGATCGCCGCGCGCGTCCACGCGATGACGGTCGCGCTCGCTGAGGCACTCCGGCAGGGTGGCTGCACGCTCCCCGCCGAGCCGTTCTTCGACACCCTGCGGGTCGGGCTCCCGGCGGGCCGGCCGGCGGCGGCGGTGGTCGCCGCCGCGCATGAACAGGGGTTGCTGCTGCGCCAGCTCGACGAGCGGACGGTCGGCCTCTCGCTCGACGAGGCAACCACCGCCGAGGAGCTCACCGCGCTCGCGGTGGCGTTCCTCGGCGCGCCGGCGCGCCGGCTCGATCTCGAAGCGTTGGCCCCGGTCCGGCCGGAGCTGCCGGCGCCGCACGGCCGCACGACGCCGTATCTCGGGCATCCGCTCTTCCACCGGTACCACACCGAGCACGAGATGCTCCGGTACCTCAAGCGGCTCGAGGAGCGCGACCTCTCGCTCACCCGGTCGATGATCCCGCTCGGTTCGTGCACGATGAAGCTGAACGCCACGACCGAGATGATGCCGATCACCTGGCCGGGCTTCACCGATCTCCATCCGTTCGCGCCGCTGGAGGATGCGGCCGGCTACCACGAGCTCTTCCGCACGTTCGAGAGCTGGCTCGCCGAGATCACCGGCTTCAGCGCCGTCTCCCTGCAGCCGAACTCCGGCGCCCAGGGGGAGTACACGGGGCTGCTCGTCATCCGCGCCCATCATCGCGCCCGTGGTGAAGGCCACCGCAACGTCTGCCTGATCCCGGTCTCGGCGCACGGCACCAACCCCGCCTCCGCGGTGATGGCGGGGATGAAGGTCGTCACCGTCGCCTGCGACGAGCACGGCAACGTGGACGTCGCGGATCTGAAGGCGAAGGCCGCGGCGCACGCCGAGCACCTCGCCGCGATCATGATCACCTATCCCTCCACGCACGGCGTCTTCGAGGAGGCGGTGCGCGAGATCTGCGACACCGTGCACGCGCACGGCGGGCAGGTCTACATGGACGGGGCGAACATGAACGCGCAGGTCGGTCTCTGCCGGCCGGGCGACATCGGCGCCGACGTCTGTCATCTCAACCTGCACAAGACCTTCGCCATCCCGCACGGCGGCGGCGGGCCGGGGATGGGGCCGATCGCGGTCGCCGCGCACCTCGCGAAGTTCCTGCCCGGCCATCCGGTGGTCTCCTGCGGCGGCGAGCAGGCGATCGGCGCGGTCGCGGCGGCTCCCTGGGGAAGCGCCTCGATCCTTCCGATCTCCTGGGCGTACATCGCGCTGCTCGGCGCCGGCGGGCTGAAGGCGGCCACCGAGCTCGCGATCCTCAACGCCAACTACATGGCCGCGCGGCTCGCGCCGCACTATCCGATCCTCTACACCGGCGCCCGCGGCCGGGTGGCGCACGAGTTCATCCTCGACCTGCGGCCGCTCAAGGCGACCTCGGGCATCGAGGCCGAGGACGTCGCCAAGCGGCTCATCGATTACGGCTTCCACGCCCCGACGATGTCGTTCCCGGTGGCCGGCACGCTGATGATCGAGCCGACCGAGAGCGAGTCGAAGGGGGAGCTCGACCGGCTCTGCGACGCGCTGATCGCGATCCGGGAAGAGATCCGGGCGATCGAGGAGGGCCGCGCCGACCGGAAGGAGAACCAGCTCAAGCACGCGCCGCACACCGCCGCGGTGGTCGTGGACGACGGGTGGAATCGGCCGTACTCGCGCGTCGAGGCGGCCTTCCCGGCGCCGTGGGTGCGGGAGAGCAAGTTCTGGCCGGCGGTCGGACGGGTGGACAACGTCTGGGGCGACCGGAACCTGTTCTGCACCTGCCCGCCGATCGAGGAGCTGGCCGGGGACGAGTGAAGCGGTTCGAGCTCGGCCTCGTCGGCGCCGGTGCCGCCTGCTGGCTGCTCGCCGCCGCCTACGGCGTCGGGCTGCTGGCGGCACCGGGCTCGCTCCCGCTCGTTCCCCGCTGGCTCTTCACCTTCGCGGTGGCGGCCGGCTGGCTCTGCGGCAACGGCTGGGTGGCGCGCACCCGCACCGCCCCGCCGGCGCAGCGCCGCCTCCTCCTCGTCCCCTGGCTCCTCGCGCCGCCGGGCGTCTTCTTCCTGCTCTGGGCACTCGTCCCCCCGGCCTGGCAGGCCGAGCTGCCGATCGCCGGCCTCCTGGCCACCGGGGCCTTCGCGGTCCTCTTCCTCGTGCCGGTGACCCTCAAGGGGGTCTTCACCGGCAAGTAGCGGGAGGTACGCGTCAGCGCGGACGGGCGGGTGGAAGAGTTCGCCGTCAGAAGCCGAGACGGCGCATCAGCGCCCGCGGCAGGAGCCGGATCACGAGCATCACCCAGCGCCAGACCGGCGGCGTCCAGACGACCGGCCGGCCCCGGGCAAGGCCGCGCAGGACGTCCCGGGCGACCCGCTCGGGATCGGCGGCGAACGGCGGCTCCGGCAGCCCCTCGGTCATCGAGGTGCGGATGAAGCCGGGCTTGACGCAGATCACCCGCAGGCCCCGGGCGTGGAAGCGGTGGTCGAGCCCTTCGAGGTAGCGCGAGAGCCCCGCCTTCGCGGCGCCGTAGAGGACCACCGGCTTGCGCCCCCGCTCGCCGGCCACCGACGAGAAGACGCAGAGGGTGCCGCCCCCCTGGGCGAGCAGCCGTTCGCGCGCCGCCTCGCAGAAGAGCACGGTGCCCGAGAAGTCGGCTTCGAGCACCCGCCGGGTGAGCGCCGGATCGGCTTCGAGCGCCTCCTGGGTGGCGAAGAGGCCGGCGGTGACGATCACCGCGTCCACCCGGCCGAGGGCGGCGAAAGCGGCGTCGAGAGCCGGGGCGGCCGAGGCCGGATCGAGGAGATCGCAGGGGGCCGTGCCGATCGCTCCGGCCGCGGTACCCGCGCGCACCTCCAGGTCGCGGGCGCTCGCCGTGAGCTCCTCCGGATGGCGGCCGAGCAGGAAGAGCCGGTCGCCGCGCGCCGCGAGGAGGCGGGCGAGCGCTCGCCCCGTCCCCCGCGTCGCGCCGAGCAGGACGACGTTCATGCCGGGTCTCCGAGCAGGCGCACCGACTGGGCGCTGCGCAGGCGGCGCTCCGGGTCCCAGTGGTCGCGCAGGCGGTTGAAGGCGGCGAGCCGGGGCTCGAGCGCCGCGAACTGATCGGCGCGCAGAAAGGCGTCCTTCGCGAGGAAGATCCGCCCGCCCTCGGCGATCACCACGTCGGCGAGCGCCTCGACGAGCGCCCGCGTGGTACGGCGCACCGGCAGGTCGAGCGCCACCGAGACGCCGGGGCGGAGGAACGAGAGGAGCCCCTCGCCCTGCTCTCCGCAATCCTTGAG
>JAAYLR010000176.1 GCA_012521815.1 Acidobacteriota bacterium | reverse complement strand
GCACTGGCGGGCGCATTACGCCTCCCGGGAGCGCGCGGCGATCCCCGCGGCCACGGGCGGCGCGGCCGCCGTGCTGGCCGATCCCGGCTATCCGGTCCGCCTCTGGCTCGCCCATCCCCACCAGAACCTCGGGTGGCTCGCACGGCATCTGGGCGACCTCGACGGCTGGCTCGCCGCGGCCGGCCGCCTCGCCGGCCTCTCGTTGCCCCCGCTCCGCCATTTCGGACCGTTCGTGGTGCCGCCGGCCCGGGAGCTCGCGCTCGGTCTCGACCCCGCGACCGGCCGGGCGATCGTCGTGCTGCGACTCCATCCGGCGGTGGCCGTGACCGCCCGGCTGGCGGGTGTGCTCGCCCGCAACCCGTGGCTGGCCGGGGGAGAGATCGCGGTCCGGTGAGAGAGCTTCCAGGTCGGCTGGCAAGGCCGGGAGTGGCTCCTCCGCACCCGGGAGGCGGAGCTGCCTGCCGGTGGCACGGCCCCGGCAGCCGGACCGCCGGCGATCGCCCGGCTGACGCTCACGAGCCCGCTCGGGAACGGGGGGCTCGCGGCCGGCTCGTACCGGCTGGAGCGGCGGGGAGAGAACCTCTGGTTCCGCCCGGAGGAGGCGGATGGCGCGAGCGTCCCGGCCCTGCCCCGGCTCGGTCGGGAGCGACTCGCCCTCTTCGCCGGCGAGCGGGGCCCCGAGGGAACCCGGGCGTTCGTCCTCTGGCGCGAGGAGGGAGACGTTCCGGATGTCGCGACTCTCGGCGCCGGCGATGTCGCGCCGCGGTCCCTTCCGGGGGAGGCCCTCCTGCGGCTCGGCGGACGCCCGGCCCGCGAGGAGGCGGCCGGCGGCTGGCGGGCGCGGGGGTACAGCGGCACGGCGGTGGCCGACGCGCTCGCGCTCGGCGCCGACGCCGAGGCGCCGTTCGCCGCCCTGGGAGCGGCCGGCGGGCGGCTGATCTGGGCCGATCCGGCGGCGCTCGCCCGGCTCGCCGGCGAGCTCGCGAACCTGTTCGAGAGCCTGCCGATCGCGGGCCGGCAGGAGGCGAAACGGTGGCGCGATCTGGCGACGGTGCTCGCGCCCCTCTCCGGTTTCGGAGAGCTGGCGGCGCTCCTGCCGGCCGAGCCGGTGGCCGGCGAGCTGCCGGCCGGCTGCCTCCGCACCCCGGCCGCCGATTGACAGGAACCACTGGATTCATTAATTTCAGGTGCTTGGCGATGGGCGTCGGCCATGATAGTGCGTCTCGAACCGATCCGTACCGAGCCCTTCGTCTGGGAGGAGCGTCTGAGCTTCGCTCCGGCCCGGCTGGAGCGCCCGGAGCTGCTGGAGATCTCGGAGATCTCCTGCACCGGCCGGATCGAGCCGCTCGATTCCGGCTGGATGCTGCGTGCCCGGCTGCGCTACGAGCAGGTCCTCGCCTGTGACCGCTGCCTGACCCCGATCCGGGTCGCGGCGGACGAGAGCCTGGAGGCGCTGCTCGTGGTCGAGCCGCCGCCACGCGGAGAGGCGGGCGAGGAGCGGGAGCTCGGCGAGGACGAGCTCGGGGTCGTCCACCTCGGCTCCGACGAGCTCGACACCGAGCCGCTGGTGAGCGAGCAGATCCAGCTCGCGATCCCGGGCCGGCTGCTCTGCCGGGCCGACTGTCGCGGGCTCTGCCCGCAGTGCGGGGCGGATCGGAACACCGAGCCGTGCCGGTGCGAGGAGCGCACGATCGACCCGCGCTGGGCCGCGCTCGCCGGGTGGCGGGAGCGCCGGCGTGATGAATAGGAAACCGAAGGGGTAGACGAAAGGTCCAGCAGCCATGCCGAATCCGAAGCGACGTCATTCGAAGACCCGCCGCGACAAGCGCCGCACCCACGACGCGCTGAGCGTGCCCGCCATCTCCCTCTGTCCCGCCTGCCACGAACCGAAGGCACCGCATCGCGTCTGCCCGCACTGCGGGACCTATCGCGGCCGCGAGGTCATCGCGGTCGGCAAGACGAAGTAGGGCGGCCCGCGAGCCGAGCCGCTGCCAGCGCAACCGGACCCGGGCCGGTGGCAGAACCGAACCTCAGGATCGCCGTGGACGCCATGGGCGGCGACCACGCGCCCGCCGAGATCGTCCGCGGCGCCTACCGCAGCGCCGTGGAGGATGGCATCGCGATCCTGCTGGTCGGCGATCGCGAACGGATCGCTTCGGAGCTCGAACGGCTGGGGGCCGAAAGCCCGCGCATCGAGGTCGTCCACGCCGCGGAAGCGGTGGGGATGGACGAGCCGGCGGTGACCCCGATCCGCCGCAAGCGGCGGGCCTCGGTGCGGGTCTGCGCCGAGCTCGTGCGCGACGGCCGCGCCGGCGCGATGCTCACCGCCGGGCATACCGGGGCGGCGATGGTGGCTGCGAAGATGGTGCTCGGCACCCTGCCGGGAGTCGACCGGCCGGCGCTCGCCGCGGTCCTGCCGAACCGGCGCGACCGCACGGTGCTGCTCGACGCCGGCGCCAACGTCGACAGCCGGCCGGAGCACCTGCGGCAGTTCGCGATCATGGGTCACTTCTACGCCCAGGAGATCCTCGGGATCCCGGAGCCGCGCGTCGGTCTCCTCTCGATCGGCGAGGAGGAGGCGAAGGGCAACGACGTGACCCGCCGCGGCCTGCGCGTGCTCCGGGAGTCGGGGATCCGCTTCGCCGGGAACATCGAGGGGCGGGATCTGTTCAGCGGCAACGTGGACGTGGCGGTCTGCGACGGTTTCGTCGGCAACCTGCTGCTCAAGAGCGCCGAGGCGATGGCCGAGCTGCTCGCCGAGATGCTGCGCGCCGAGCTCGGCCGCGACACCCGCAGCCGGATGGGGACGCTGCTGGCGGCGCCGGCGCTCGCGAGCCTGAAGGCGCGCACCGACTACCGCGAGCTGGGCGCGGTGCCGCTGCTCGGCCTCGACGGCGGCTGCTTCATCGCCCATGGCCGCTCGACCTCACGCGCCATCCAGAGCGCGCTGCGCCGGGCGGTGGAGTTCGTGGCGGCCGGAGTGCACGGCAAGATCCGCGAGAAGGTCGCGGTGATGCGCGCCGCCGAGCAGCGGCTGAGCGGCGAAACGGCGGGCTGAGGGAGGGGGACGGCGTGTCGAAACGGTTCGCCTGGGTCTTTCCGGGCCAGGGGTCACAGAAGGTCGGCATGGGCCGAGTCTGGGCTGAGCGGTATCCGGAGGCCGCGGCGGTCTTCGCGGCGGCGGATGCAGCCCTCGGCGAGCCTCTCTCGCAGCTCTGCTTCGAAGGGCCCGAGGAGACGCTGCAGCTGACCGCCAACACGCAGCCGGCGATCCTCGCCGCCTCGGTGGCGATGCTCGCGGCCTGCCGCGAGATGCTGCCGGCGCCGGTCGCCGTGGCCGGGCACTCGCTGGGCGAGTACAGCGCCCATGTGGCGGCGGCGACGCTGCCGCTCGCCGAGGCGCTCCGGCTCGTGCGGCGGCGGGGCGAGCTGATGCAGGCGGCAGTGCCGGTCGGCGAGGGGGCGATGGCGGCGCTCCTCGGCCTCGATCCCGAGGTGGTCGCCGCGCTGGTGCGGGAAGCGGCCGGCGACGAGGTCTGCGCGATCGCGAACCTGAACTCCCCCGAGCAGGTGGTGATCGCCGGCCACCGCGGCGCGGTGGAGCGGGCGATCGTGCTCGCCCGGGAGCGGGGGGCGAAGCGGGCCCTGCCGCTGCCGGTCTCGGCACCGTTCCACTGCCCGCTGATGGCCCCGGTCCGCGCCGGGCTCACCCCCGATCTCGAAGCCGCGCCGTTCGCCACGCCGGTGATCCCCGTGGTGACCAACATCGACGCCCGGCCGGTCACCACCGCAGCGGCGGCGCGGGACGCGCTGGTCCGGCAGATCGACGGCCCGGTGCGGTGGGTCGAGGTGGTGCGCCATCTCGTCGACGATCTCGGCGTGGAGGCGATCGTGGAGATCGGTCCCGGCGCCGTCCTCGCCGGGCTCGTGAAGCGGATCGCGCCGCAGGTCGCGACTCTGGCGATCAACGAACCCGAGGCGCTCGCTCGTCTCGAAGCGCTCGTCTGAGAGGAGGAGGGGGATGCTGCGACTCGACGGGAGGACGGCACTCGTCACCGGGGCTTCGCAGGGGATCGGCGAGGAGATCGCGCGCACGCTCTCGGCGCAGGGCGCCCGCGTGGTGCTGGCGGCGCGCGGGATCGAGCGGCTGGAGCGGATCGCGGGCGAGCTGCGCGCCGCGGGACATGAAGCCCTCGCCTGGGCGCTCGACCTCTCCCGGGTCGAGGAGATCGGCGCCCGGATCAAGGCGCTGCCGCCGGAGTTCGCGCAGATCGACGTGCTCGTCCACAACGCGGGGATCACCCGCGACAACCTCCTCGCCCGGCTCACGCTCGAACAGTGGGAAGAGGTCCTCCGGGTGAACCTCACCGCGGCCTACGCCCTCACCCGGGAGGTGGCGCGAGGGATGATCCGCCGCCGGTGGGGACGGATCGTCGCGGTCTCCTCGGTGGTCGGCCTCATGGGCAACGCGGGCCAGGCTAACTACGCCGCCGCCAAGGCGGGGCTGGTGGGGTTCGTCAAGTCGTTGGCCCGGGAGCTGGCGAGCCGGGCGATCACCGCCAACGTCGTGGCGCCGGGCTACATCGACACCGCGATGACCGCGGCGCTCGACGAGCCGGCGCGCGAGCGGCTCTTCGCGCAGATCCCGCTGGGGCGGATCGGTTCCGGCGCGGACGTGGCGGCGGCGGTGGCCTATCTCGCGAGCGAAGAGGCGGGATACGTGACCGGGCAGGTCCTGAACGTTTCGGGCGGCCTCTACATCTGAACCCCGGGGCCGCCGGCATGGACGGCCCCCCCGTGGATATGCTAGAAAACCGGGGCCGCGGTGGCGCGGCCCCCAAGGAGGAAGGCAACGATGTCTGTCGCTGAGAAAGTGAAGAGCATCATCGTGGAGCAGCTCGGCGTCGAGGCCGACGACGTCAAACCCGAGGCCAGCTTCACCGAGGACCTGGGAGCCGACTCGCTCGACATCGTGGAGCTCGTGATGGCTTTCGAAGAGGAGTTCGGGATCGAGATCCCGGACGAGGACGCCGAGAAGATCAATCGCGTCTCGGAGGCCGTGAGCTACATCGAGCAGCACGCCGCGGAGAAGAACTGAGAAGGCTCCGCTGCCGGCCGGCTCGTCCGGCTCCGATCGGATTCAGGCCATGAGCTCCCCGCGGCGGCGCGTCGTCGTCACCGGTGTGGGCCTCGTCTCGCCGCTCGGCGTCGGGACGGAGTCCACCTGGCGCGCGCTGCTCGCGGGCGAGAGCGGAATCGGGCCGATCACCCGTTTCGACACCACCGCCTTCGTCACCCGGATCGCGGCGGAGGTGAAGGGATTCCAGCCCGAGGAGTGGATCGAGAAGAAGGAGGTCAAGAAGAGCGACTCCTTCATCCACTTCGCGATCGCCGCGAGCCAGATGGCGGTCGACGACGCCGGTCTCGTGATCGACGAGACGAACGCCGATGACATCGGGGTGGTGATCGGCTCGGGGATCGGCGGTTTCCCGATCATCGAACGGACGCACAGCGTGCTGGTCGAGCGCGGCCCCGACCGGGTCTCCCCGTTCTTCATCCCCGGGGTGATCGTCAACCTCGCCGCCGGGCAGGTCTCGATCCGCCTCGGCGCGCGCGGTCCGAACACCGCTCCCTGTACCGCCTGCACCTCGGGGCTGCACGCGGTAGGCGACGCCTTCCGCCTGATCCAGCACGGCTACGCCGAAGCGGTGGTGGCAGGGGGGACGGAGTCGGCGATCACCCCGATCGCAGTCGCCGGCTTCTCCTCGATGCACGCCCTCTCCCGCCGCAACGACGAGCCCGCCCGCGCGTCGCGGCCCTGGGATCGCGAACGGGACGGTTTCGTCATCGGCGAGGGCGCGGGCGTGCTGGTGCTCGAGGAGCGGGAGCGGGCGCTGGCGCGCGGGGCGGGGATCTACGCCGAGATCGTCGGCTACGCGATGAGCGCCGACGCCTACCACATCTCGGCGCCGCATCCGGAGGGGCGCGGCGCGGTGCAGGTGATGCGCCGCGCGCTGCGCGACGCCGGGCTCGCCCCCGAGCAGGTCGACTACATCAACGCCCACGGCACCTCGACGCCGCTCGGCGATCTCGCCGAGGTCGCAGCGGTCAAGGAGGTCTTCGGCGAACACGCGCGGCGGCTCGCGATCTCCTCGACGAAGTCGGCCACCGGGCATCTGCTCGGCGCGGCCGGCGGGCTGGAGGCGGGGATCCTGGCGCTCGCGATCCGCGATCAGATCCTGCCGGCGACGCTGAACCTCGAGCAGCCGGACGACGGCTGCGACCTCGATTTCGTGCCGCTGCGGGCCCGGCCGGCAGCGCTCGAGGTCGGCCTCACCAACTCGTTCGGCTTCGGCGGCACCAACGGCGCCCTCCTCTTCCGGCGGCACCCGGCCGCCTGAGCACGCCGCCGCGCCGTTTCGCTACGGCGCCGACGGCACCCCCAGCCGCCGCTCGAAGAACTCCCGCATCCGCGCGTAGACGTGCGGCGTGAGCACGGGGCCGTACGGTCCGTGCGCCATGCCGGTATAGATCGCCATCTCGAACGGCCGCCCGGCCTTCACGAGGTCGTCGGCGAGGCGTAGCGTGTTCTGCGGATGGACGTTGTCGTCGGCGGTGCCGTGGATGACGAGGAGCCCGTCGGCGAGGTTCGCGGCGTGGGTGCGCGGCGAGGCCTGCCGATAGCCGTCCGGGTTCTCTTCCGGGGTGTCGAGGTAGCGCTCGGTCCAGATCGAGTCGTAGAGCGTCCAGTCGGTCACCGGCGCCCCGGCGACCCCGGCGCGCCAGACGCCCGGGCGGGCGAAGAGGGCGTAGAGCGTGTTCGTCCCGCCCCCGGACCAGCCCCAGATGCCGATCCGTTCGGGATCGACGTACGGAAGGCTCCGCAGGTAGTCGACGCCGGCGAGCTGCCCGGCGAGCTCGGTCTCGCCGAAGCGGCGGTGGAGGAGGTCCTCGCCGTGCTTGCCGAAGAAGAGCGAGCCCTGGTTGTCCACCGAGAAGACGATCCAGCCGCGCTGGGCGAGCGCCTTGTGCCAGAGGTCGCTGCCGCCGCCCCAGCGGTCCACGACCACCTGGCTGCCCGGGCCGCCGTAGTGGTACATCAGCACCGGATGGCGCTTCTCCGGGTCCATGTCGGGGGGCAGGAGGATGCGCGCCGGGAGGCGGCTCCCCTCCGGACCGGCGATGGTCAGGTACCGCCAGGTCGGGAGCGAAGCCGGATCGATCCCGGTGGCCGGGAGGTACGGCAACGCTCCGGCCTCCGCGCCGTCGAAGCGGCGCAGGCGCGGGGCGCGGGGCGCGTCGGCGTCGCTCGCGAGCTCGACGAAGGTCCCCGTCCGGGGGGCGAGCAGCGCGCCGTGCCAGCCCCGGCCGGAGGTCAGCTCCCGGGCCGGGACCTCGCCGGCGAGCGGGATGGCGAGGAGGTGGCGCTCGGCGGGGCCGAGCCCCGCGGTGCGGAAGGCGCTGCAGAGGATCTCTTCCTCCCCGGGGCCGAGGCCGATCGCCTGGGAGATCGCCCATTCGTCGGGGCCGAGGCGGACCGCGGCATCCCCCGAAGCGGGATAGCGGTAGAGGCGGCGCCAGCCGTCCCGGTCCGACCCCCAGAGGAAGCCGCCGTCGGCGAGAAAGCGGAACTCGTCGCCGAGGTTCACCCAGGTGGGCCACTCCTCGGTGAGACGGACCTTGCACGTGCCGTCGGCGTCCGAGCAGAAGAGGAGATCGAGGCGATCCTGGCCGCGATCGAGGCGCTGGACGGCGAGCGTGCGGCTGTCGGGAGACCAGTTCGCCCGGACGAGGTAGGCGTCGGGACGGTCGTCGGTCCGGAGCCACCGGACCTCGCGCGAGGCGAGATCGACGACGCCGATCTGCACCGCGGAGTTCGCCCCGCCGGGGTGCGGATAACGCTGCCGGCGCAGCGTGGGGTACGGCTCGCCGTAAGCGAGCAGCGGGTACTCGCCGACGCCCCGGCTGTCGAACCGGTAGAAGGCGATCGCGCCGCCATCCGGACGCCACCAGAAGCCGGTGGCGTTCCGGTTCCAGATCTCCTCCCAGTAGACCCAGTCGGGGGTGCCGTTGAGGATCTCGTCCGGCACGCCGTCGGTGGTGAGCGCCTCCTCCCGGCCGGTCGCGAGATCGAGCAGGTAGAGGTTCGCCTCGCGAACGTAGGCAAGCCGGTCACCCTGCGGTGAAAAGGTGGCTCCCTCCTCCGTGGCGGCGGTCTCCGTCAGGCGGCGCGTCTCCCCGGTGGCGAGGCGGTGGAGGTAGAGGTCGCCGCGCGCGATGAAGAGGATGGTTTCGCCGTCGGGCGACCAGCGGAAGGCGCAGCCGCCGGGACCCCGCCCGCCGCCGCAGCCCGGAGGCAGCTGCGCGGCGGTGACGAGACGCCGGGGCTCGCTTCCGGAGGCATCCATGGCCCAGAGCTCGCGCTGCTCCCCCTCGGTCCAGAAGTAGGCGAGGAGCTCGCCGTCGGGGCGCCAGGCGAGCCCTTCGGGACTGGTCGCCGAGGCGCTGGCGCTGAAGACCGTGGCGAACGGAAGCGGCTCCACGCCGGCAGAGGCCACCGGCGCGAAGAGCGGGAGCGTGATTCCGATCAGCAGAGCGAGCAGGGCAGGGGAGCGGCGGGCAGACGGCATCGGTTCCTCCTCCGGGCCGCCGACCGCGGCGGCGCCGGGCGGATTCTCCCACGCCTTGGGGAGGGATTGACTTGAGAGATGGAGAAAGATATTTTTAGCCAAGGCTAAAACGATGCCGACGGTCTCCACCGAGGATTACCTCAAGCAGATCCGGAAGCTCCAGGAGGGAGCGGCCCGGGTCTCCACCTCCGCTCTCGCGGCGAGCCTCGGGATCGCCGACGCTTCGGTGACCGCGATGCTCAAGAAGCTCGCCGGGCAGGGGTTGGTCTCCTACCAGCCGTACCAGGGGGTGACGCTCACGGAGAAAGGTGAGGCGTTCGCGCTCCGGACGCTGCGCCGGCACCGCCTCTGGGAGCTCTTCCTGGTGCGCCATCTCGGCTTCTCGTGGGACCGGATCCACGAGGAGGCGGAACGGCTCGAGCACGCGACTTCGGAGGCGCTGGAGGCGGCCCTCGATCGTGCCCTTGGCTTCCCCCGGCTCGATCCGCACGGCGATCCGATCCCCAGCCACGACGGCCGGATCGAGGAGTGCACCGGGGCGGCGCTCACGGCGCTGCCGACGGGCGCGCTCGCCCGGGTGCGACGGGTAGCCGACGGCGATCCCGAGCTGCTCCGCCACGCCGGCCGCCTCGGGGTGGTGCCGGAGGCGAGCCTCGAGGTGCGTGAGCGGTTCGGTTTCGACGGCTCGCTGCGGGTCCGCGTCGGCGGACGGGACCGGTTCCTGAGCGCCGAGGTGGCGCGCCACGTTTTCGTCGATCTGCTGGAGGCGCGAGATGGTTGACCCCCGGATCGCGCTCGCGGTGGCGGGAGCGCTGACGCTCGCCCTTCTCGCCGCGCTGCGGCTGCGGCGGTCGCTGCGGGGACGGTGGCACGCCGCCCGGGAGCGGCGCGAGCGGGTGGCGATCGAGGATGCCCTCAAGCACCTGCACGACTTCGAGGAGAAGCGGCTCGTGCCCACGCTGCAGAGCCTCGCCGGGGTGCTCTCTCTCTCCCATCCGGCGGCGGTGCGTCTCGTGGCGCGGCTCGCCGCGCTCGGTCTGCTCGCGAGCCGGGGTGAGGGCCTGACGCTCACCGCCGCCGGGCGGGAGGAGGCGCGACGGGTGATCCGCATCCACCGGCTCTGGGAGCGGTACCTCGCGGACCGGACCGGGCTTCCCGAGACCGAGTGGCACAGCGAGGCGGAACAGGTCGAGCATCAGCTCTCGCCGGCCGAGGCCGAGGCGCTCGCCGCGGCGATGGGGCATCCCCGTTTCGATCCCCACGGCGATCCGATCCCCACGGCGGCCGGCGATCTGCCGGTGCGGCGGGGCTTCCCGCTCACCCTCCTCTCGCCCGGGGTGCTCGCGGAGGTGATCCACGTCGAGGACGAGCCGGAAGCGGTCTATCGCCACCTCGTCGAGCGGGCGCTCCTGCCCGGGTGCCGCCTCCGCGTGGAGGCGACCGGCGACGAGGAGATGGCGCTGGTGGCCGACGGACGCGAGCTCGTGCTCTCGCGGATCGAGGCCGCGAACGTGACCGTCGCCCCGCTGCCGCCGGGCGAGGTGATGGGCGGCCCGTATCTCTCTCTCGCCGAGCTCGCGCCCGGCGAGCGGGGGCGGGTGATCGCGCTCGCCCGCACCCTGCGTGGCACCCAGCGGCGCCGGCTCCTCGATCTCGGGATCGTGCCGGGGACCCCCATCGCCGTCGAGATGCGGAGCGCCAGCGGCGATCCCACCGCCTACGAGGTACGGGGCGCCACCCTCGGGCTGCGGCGCGAACAGGCGGCGAAGGTGCTCGTCGAACGGATGCGTCCCGGCGCCGCCATGCCGGAGGAGCGATGAGCCGCGCGCGCCCGGACGCCGGCGCCGATCCGTGCGCGGGCTGCCCGAGCCGGCCGGTGGCGCGGCTCGAGCGGCTGGGGCTCGAGGCGCGCGGCGCCGATTTCGTGGTGGCGCTCGCGGGCAACCCGAACACCGGCAAGAGCACCGTCTTCAACGCCCTCACCGGCCTGCGGCAGCACACCGGCAACTGGCCCGGCAAGACGGTCACCCGCGCCGAGGGCGCGTTCGCCTACGAGGGCCGGCGCTACCGGCTCGTCGATCTGCCCGGCACCTACTCGCTCCTCTCGACGAGCACCGACGAGGAGGTGGCGCGCGACTTCCTCCTCTTCGAACAGCCGGACGTGACCGTGATCGTCGCCGACGCCGCCCGGCTCGAGCGGAACCTCAACCTCGCGCTCCAGATCCTCGAGATCACCACCCGGGCGGTGCTCTGCGTCAACCTCGTCGACGAGGCCGAACGGCACGGCCTGCGGGTCGACGCCCGGCAGCTCGCGCGGGACCTCGGCATCCCGGTGGTCCTGGCCGCGGCGCGGCAGGGGAGGGGGATCGGCGAGCTGCTCGCGGCGATCGCCGACGTCGCCACCGGCCGTTTCGTCTGCCGCCCGGCGCGCGCGAGCGTGGGCGAGCCGCGGCTCGAGCGGGCGGTGGGCGAGCTGGAGCGGCTGGTGCGGGAGCGCTTCCCCGGCCTCGGCAACGCCCGCTGGGTGGCCCTGCGCCTGCTCGAAGGGGATGCCCGCATCGTCGAGGCGGTGCGCTCCGGGCGGATCCGGGAGCTGGAGCGCCCGGCCCGCCGGCCGGAGGCGATGCCGTGAGTCCCCGTCCCCCCGATGCCCTCCTCGCCGCCGCCG
>JAAYLR010000175.1 GCA_012521815.1 Acidobacteriota bacterium | reverse complement strand
GTTGTAGACCGTGGGGCCGCAGGTGTAGAGGCGGACCTCGCCCGCGACCAGCGGCACGAAGCGCTCCAGACGGCGTCCGTAGGTGTTGAAGAGGGTCAGGCTCTTGGGCGCGCTCACAGCCGTATCTCCACCGAGCCCGCCTGCCAGACCACTTCGTCCAGCACCGCAGCGCGCTCGTCGTAGGCGGCGTTGGCGGAGAAGGCAAAGGTTCCGCTGCCGCTCGCGATCGGAACCAGCTCCAGCGTAAGCAGGGGACCGGTGGCCGTCACCCCCGATACCGCTCCGAGGCGGGTGAGGCCGACCACCAGATGACCGTTCTCGCCCGCCGCCACCTGCAGCGACGTGGCCGCCCCGTCGGTGTTGAGCACGACCCCTTCCGTGGCCCGCTCGAAACGAAGCTGCGCGGCCGGGAAGCGCAGGTCGAAGGCGAGGCCGTAGAGGCCGGCGACCTGGTTGGCCCGCACCTCCAGATAGAGCCGGGAGACGCCGCTTCCGGCGCCGGCGCCGAGGGTGATCGTGCCCGGTCCCCCGCTGCCGGCGGGCTGGAAGGTGACGGTGGGCGTTGCCGGCTGCGTCGGGGTCTTCCCGCCGCCACCCCCGCCTCCGCCACAGGCCGGCAGGCAAAGCGCGAGGAGAGAGATCACGACGAGCCGACAGCGGCGGGTCAGGGCCATGGGGATCCTCCTGCCGGTCACGCCGAACGGTTCATCGCCGGCTGGGCCGCCACCACGGATTCGGCCGGAGCGCCGAAGAGGCGCCGGAGCCGCCGCCGGGCGAGCTCGCCCCGCAACCCGCGCAACCGGTCCACGAAGAGTACCCCGTCCAGGTGATCGAGCTCGTGGCAGAGGGCGCGGGCGAGCAGCCCGCTGCCGGCGAGCTCGAACGGACTTCCGTCGAGCCCCTGGGCGGAGAGACGGACCGTGGCGGGACGCCGAACCCTCTCCGTGAGGCCGGGGATCGACAGGCAGCCCTCGGGGTCCACCTGGCTGCCGCTCGTGGCGAGCAGCACCGGATTGACGAGCAGGTGCAGAGCGGCGGGGTCTTCACCGACCGAGAGGTCGACCGCCAGCAGGCGCAGATCGCTGCCGATCTGAGGGGCCGCGAGGCCGAGACCGGGGGCGGCGTGCAGGGTGGCGACCAGATCGCCGGCCAGACGCCGCAACTCCGCGTCGAACCGGGTGACCGGCCGGCACCGCCGTCGTAGGATCGGGTCCGGATAGAGGACGATCGGCCGGATCGTCATCACTCCTCGTTCGGCCGCTCCAGCCGCCGCACCATCAGCGCGAGCTCCTGGTCGTTCCGCTGGCCCCGGAGGGCATCGAGCAGACCCCGCGGATCGGGATTGCCGAGCAGCACCTTCTCGAGCCCCGGGCGGGTGAGCGCCAGCACCGTCACCGGCTCCCGGGCGATCAGCGTGGCCGGCCAGGGACGCTGTTCGAGCAGCGGCCAGTCGCCGAGCAGATCGCCGGTGGTGAACGAGCGCAGGCTCTCGGCCCGCGGCCCGTCCCCGCCGGTCACCGCCTCCACGAGCCCGGAGACGACCAGGAACAGGACGCGATCGGTACCGCCGCGCACCGCCAGGGTCCGGCCGGCCTCGTACGAGCGCAGCTCGAGCCCGGAAGCGAACTTCCGCAGCTGTTCCGGCGGCAGCCGCTGGACGAGAGCGGTCGGAGCGAGCTTCTTCCAGACCATCTGCAGCTCCACCGGGGAGAGCCGTTCGAGCGCGCTCCCTTCGACCGTTCCCGCGAGCCCCTCGATGAAGAAGCTGCGGCTGTGCTCGAGCTGCTTGAGCGCCTGGAGGCGGACCACCCGCTTCTGGAGCCCCTCGTCGAGCGGGGCCAGCTTCTGCGCCTTCGCCAGCGCCGCGATCGCCTTGTCGTAGAAGCCGTCCTCGCTGTAGCAGTCGGCCACGTAGGTGTAGATATCGACCGCCTTCAGCCCGTGCCCCCGGACGACGCAGACCTCGGCGAGCCGCAGCTGCGAATAGAGATCGCGAGGGGTCTTCTTCAGCTTCTCCTGGAGCCGCTGCTCGGCCTCTTCGTATCTTTCGAGGACGATCAGGTCCTCGATCGAGTACTCCGCCTCGCGAGGTCCGCCGCCACCACCCTTGAAGATCTTCTTGAAGGCCATGTCCGGGACCGTTCTCAGATCGGGACGCTATCTCGCAACCACAACCCGGTCAAGGATTTGCACCCGCGGGAGGGATTCGGCCCGAATCGGCCGTACCGCTGGCCGCGGCTGGCATCTCGCTTGCTTTCCCACCACGGCGGAAGCGTACCGACCAGGGAGGATCCCGAAATGCGCCGCTCTCTCAGCCTCCTGCCCCTCCTCTTCGCCACGGTGATCGCGCTGCCGGCTCCGGCGGCGGCCAGCGACGAAGAGAACTACGGCTTCCTGCGCCTCGTCGAGGGCACGGTCACGGTTCTCTCCGTGGACGGCTCGGCGGAGGATGCCGAGGCGAACCTCCCCCTGCTCACCGGCGACCAGCTCGCGCTCGCCGACGGCGCCCGCCTCGAAGCGATCCTCGCCGATCGTACCCGGCTGCGTCTCGAAGGCGACAGCGAACTGCGCCTGACCGCGATCGCCTTCTCCGCCGACGGCGACGCCCGGCAGACGCGTCTCGATCTTCGCCGGGGCACGCTCCTGCTCGTGGTCACCGACGAGGCTCTCGGCGACGAGCTGCCGCGTATCGACGTCGCCAACGCGACGCTCTACCTGCTCGCCCCCGGAGAGTACCGGGTCGAGAGCGACGGCGGCGGCTGGAGTCAGCTCGTGGTGCGCCAGGGCGCGGCGGAGGTCGTCACCGAGCGCGGCTCGGTGCAGGTCGCGGCCGGCTCCGCGGCGACGATCGAGGGCGAGCGGTGGGCCGCGGCCCGGATCGGCCCGGCCCCGGCCGAAAGCGGACTCGAGCGGTGGGCCCGGGCTGCCGGAAACGGAAGCGCGCAGACGGTCCGCTACGTCGACTCCTCGCTCGCCTACGCCGCTTCCGACCTCGACGAGTACGGCACCTGGGTCTCGGTCGACTCCTCCTGGGCCTGGCGCCCCCGGGTGGCTTCGGACTGGCGGCCGTACTGGAACGGGCGCTGGGTCTACACCCCGAGCGGTCTCACCTGGGTCTCCTACGACCCCTGGGGCTGGGTGCCGCACCATTACGGGACCTGGTCGCTCTCTCCCGCCTACGGCTGGGTCTGGTACCCCGGCTACACCTACTCTCCCGCCTGGGTCTACTGGTACTGGGGAGACCGGTGGGCGGGCTGGTGCCCGGTCGGCTACTACACCCGCTACTACCGTGGTCCCCTCTGGTCGGCCGGCTTCCGCTGGGGTCCGTACGGCTGGGCCGGCGGCGGGTTCGGGCTCTGGAGCCACTGGAGCTTCTCCCCCTCCCACCGCATCCACGACCGCCGGGATCGCCGCCATCCCCACTGGCGGGCCCACGAGGTCGAGCGCGAGCTCGGCCGCCCGACGCTGCCCCGGGGCCTCGTGACCACCGATACGCGCGGGCTCGATCCCGCCCGGCTGCGGGAAGGCCGTTCCGCCCGTGATCTGCTCTCGGAGCGGAACCCCGGCTTCCGCCGGGTGGCCAACGAGCTGCCCGACGTGACCGATTTCGTCGCCCGCCGGCGGGATCTCTCTCCGGAGGTTCGGGAGCGGATGCAGCCCCGGCCCGACGACCGGCAGCGGCTGCGCGGCACCCCGCTCGACGTCGACGCCACCGCCCGCCGCACCGATCGGCCGCAGCCCGGCTGGCAGAGCCCGGCCCGCGATGCCCGGCTCGCGGAGCGGCCGGAGGCCATCCGCCGTGGCCGGCTCGCTCCGCTCCCGTCGGAACGCCCGGACCGGCGCCCGGATCAGCCCTCCGAGTTGCGGGAACGGCCTGTCCGGATCGATCCGAGCGGCCGCCGCAACGACGCCGGCACCCCGCCCGTCGAGGGCCGTCCGGGGATCTCCAGCGGCGCGCGCCCCGAGTGGCCGGCCGCCGCCCCCCCCACCGACCGCCCGGTGTTGCGTGAGCGCCCCGCCCCGGGCGCGTCCACCCCGGCCCCGAACTCCGACCGCCCCGTCCGTACCGCACCGCCGGAGCAGCGCAACCGGGACACCGACGGTGAGCGGCGCAGCATTCAGGTGCGTCCGCAGCCCGATGGAGATCGCCAGAACTGGCGTTTCCGGGAGGCCGTGCCCCACGCGCCGCAGGGCGAGCGGCCCTATCGTTCCCCGAACTCCCCGGCCACCCGCGATTCCGGACAGCGCTCCGTCGGCACGGCGAGCCCCGCTCCGGTATCGCGTGAGACCTGGCAGCCGGCGCCACGGCCGGCCCCGCGCGACGGCTGGCGCCCGGCGGGGCAGACGGCTCCCCGTCCGCCGCAGCCCGGGCGCATCAGCTCCGAGTCCCGGCCGCAGCCAGTCACTCCGGGCGCCGTGGGCGATCGCCCGCCCGTACGACGGATCGTGGACGGGGTTCGCCAGCCCCCGCCGAGCCGCCCTGCGAACCTCGCCCCTCGCAGCGGATCCTCGCCAGCACCGCGGGTCGAGCAGCGGCCCGCGCGCCCGTCGTCGCCATCGTCGCCTCCCCCGAGCTCGTCGTCCTCGGGCAGCGGCGGCGGCTCCCGGACCGGTGGCTCGCAGCAGAAAGCGCCGTCGGCCCGGCCCCGCGGCGGGCAGAGCTGATCCGCTACAATCGCCGGCGCCATGCGCGCCGACGCTCCTTTTCGGCTGCTTTTCATCCTCTACTGCGTCGAGGTCGGCGTGCTGCTGCTCCTGCTGCCCTGGGGCTCGAACTGGGAGCGGGTGGCGTTCCAGCTCCCGGGCCCCGGGTGTCGCGCTCTCGCCCTCTCTCCCTGGAGCCGGGGGGCTCTTTCCGGCTTTGGCGTCGTCCACCTCGTCTGGGGAGTCCACGAGCTCACCGGCTGGTTTCAGAGACGATCCGGTGCGGCGCGGCCGGCCCGATGAGGACTGGACTTCCGGGGCTGGACGGCCAGGTGCCTGCCGACGCGCGTCCACCGCTCGAGGGCCCGTCGTGAGCACCGTTCTCGGCCTCGGCCTCGACGTGGTCGATCTCGCCCGTTTCGCCCGTGTCCACGCCCGGCATGGCGCCCGTCTCGAGCGGCGGCTCTGTGGCGAGACCCCGCTGCGCGCGCTCTCCGGTGCGGCCCGCTCGACCCATCTCGCGGGACTCTTCGCGGCCCAGGAGGCCGTGCTCAAGGCGCTCGGGACGGGCTGGGCGGAAGGGCTTTCGCCGCGCCAGGTGGTGATCACGCACGATCCCTCCGGAGCTCCCCGGGTCGCGCTCACGGGAGCGGCCCGGGAGCGGGCCGCGCGGCTCGGCGCGACCCGTATCCACCTCTCGATCACCCACGATCGGGGCGTCGCGGCAGCGGTGGCGATCCTCGAAGGCGAACCGGCATGACCGGGAACCCTCTCCCGGCCGGCGGGCAGCCATCGGCCCGGCGCTCGCCGAAACCTGCCTTTCTCCTCCTCTCGATCGCGGTCCTGGCCCTCGATCAGTGGAGCAAGTGGTGGATCGAGCGCTCCCTTCCGCTGCACGCGAACGAGCCGGTGATCCCCGGCTTCTTCCACCTCAGTCACCTGCGCAACACCGGGGTCGCCTTCGGCCTCTTCGCGGCTTCCGCCGCCGGCGGCGGCAACTCGATGGTCCTGCTCCTGCTCGGCCTGGTGGCGCTCGCGGTGGTCGGCTTCTATTTCTGGCGGGCGCCGCACGAATCGCGGCTCCTGCTCACGGCTCTTTCCCTGGTGCTCGGGGGCGCGGTCGGCAACCTCCTCGACCGCCTCTTCCAGGGCGCGGTCACCGACTTCCTCGGGTTCTACCTCGGCAGCTACCGCTGGCCCGATTTCAACATCGCGGACAGCGCCATCAGCATCGGCCTCGGGCTGCTCCTCGTCGACTCGCTGCGCCCGCGCCGCGCCTCCGGACCGGCTCCCCGTGCGCCCTCGGCCTGACTCGTTCGAGGCCGGAGAGGCGGAGGCCGGCAGCCGCCTCGACCGCCTCCTCGCCGCCCGGCTCGGGATCCCTCGCAATCAGGTCCAGCAGTGGATCGGCGGCGGCCGGGTCACCGTCGACGCCGAACCCGTCCGCGCATCGCTGGTGGTTCGCCCCGGGATGCGGATCGCCTGGGATCCTCCCCCGCCCCCGCCCTCCCGGATCGATCCGGAGACAGCCGAGCTCACGCTCCTCCACCTCGACGACGATCTCGTGGCGCTCGACAAGCCGGCCGGGCTGGCGGTCCATCCCGGCGCGGGGCGTGCCACAGGCACCCTCGTCCACCGGCTCGTGGCGCGCTTCCCCGAGATCACCGGCGTCGGCGGTCCCGGCCGTCCCGGCATCGTCCATCGCCTCGATCTCGGCACCAGCGGGGTGATCGTGGTCGCCCGTACCGCGGCCGCCTATCAGGCGCTCGCGCGGGCGTTCGCCGAACGGACGGTCGAGAAGTGGTACCTCGCGCTCGTCCATGGTGTTCCCGCGGCGGACCGGATCGAGATCGAGCTGCCGATCGGACGCCATCCGGTCGAGCGGAAGAAGATGGCCATCGTCGCGCGTGGACGGCCGGCCCGCACGGAGATCCATCGGATCGCTACCGCGGGCTCGCTCTCGCTGCTGGCGGTACGGATCAGGACCGGGCGAACCCACCAGATACGGGTCCACCTGCGCCACCTGCGGCTGCCGATCGTGGGCGATCCGGTCTACGGCGAGGCACGCTGGCGGGCCCTGCCCGGCGGCCCGGCGCGGCGCGCGCTGGCGGCGTTCTCCCGCCCGGCGCTGCACGCCTGGCGGCTGCGTTTCGCCCACCCGCGCGACGGCCGTCTCCTGACGGTGGAGGCGGCTCCCGCGGCCGATCTCCGGGCGCTCTGGGAGACCGCGACCGCCACCCCGTGGCCCGCCCTTCCGGAGTGCTGAAAGGCTCCCGCCGGCCTCAACC
>JAAYLR010000014.1 GCA_012521815.1 Acidobacteriota bacterium | reverse complement strand
GAGGGCCCGGAACGGGATCGCCTGGCAGCGCCTCGCCGCGCGGGCGGGAAGGAGCGCCAGGGTCTTCTGGGGGATGGCGCGCAGATCCTCCTCGTCGGCGAACGGCACGTGGAGCTGTTCGGAGAGCCCCCGCAACAGGTCGCGCTCCTCGAGGGCGTTGGTCTCGAGCAGGCAGGTCCCGAGACGGCCTCCCGCCAGCCGCTGGTGCGCCAGGGCACGCGAGAGCTGCTCGGGGGTGATCGAGCCGCGATCGCTGAGGAGCTTTCCGAGTCGCTTCATGGCGGAGCCGGCTGGCGCAGGGTAACTGTAGGATGCGATTGATGTTATTCGCGAACGATGGATGATAGCCGCGCGCGCCGCGGTTGTAAAGGAAGGGCGCGCTCGGTATCGTCCGCGGAATGGCGATCTTCCCGCGTGCCGCCGTTCCTCTCCTCCTCTTCTTCTCCCTCGTGGCCGCGACGTCCGCGCAGGAGACGCCCGCTCCGGACGCGGCGGGTCGGTTCGCCATCGCCCGGATGCTCGCCGAAGAAGGGCGCCTGATCGAGTCGTGGTCGGTGATGGAGGGCGCCATCCGGCTCGCCCCCGAGGAGCCGTACCTGCACGCGGAGGCGGCCCGCCTCCTGCTCCGGCTCGGCAGGATCGGCGAGGCGATCGCGCAGACCGAGATCGCCATGCGACTGGCACCCGATTCGGCGGACATCCTCCGGGTGGTCGGGAGGGTGAACGGAAGCCTCGGGGACCACGATCCCCAGGCCTCGGCACGGGCGGTCGCCGCCTTCGAACAGCTGCGACGTCTGCAGCCCGGAGATCTCGAGGCGCTCGTCTCGCTCGGACAGATCTACCTGCGGACCGAACGCCCGGCGGAGGCCACCGCCGTGCTGCGTGAGGCGGAGGCGCACCATCCGCGGCAGCCGATGATCCTGGCTCTCCTCGCCGACGCGGCGCGCGAGGCCGGCGACCCCGAGACCGCCATCGGCGCGCTGCGCGAGCTCATCCCGCTCGATCCCACGCGGCCGCTGGTGCGCATCGAGCTCGCCGATCTGCTCTCCAACCTGAAGCGGTTCGACGAGGCGCTCGCCGTGGTGGAGGAGCTCCCGGAGGCCGACCGGAGCCGGCCCGAGATCGGATTGCGCCTCGCGGCCGCCCGCTGGCTGGCCGGCGACATCGAGACCGCGGGGCGGGACGTCCGGAACCTCCTCGCGGTGAATCCCGATCTGCAGGGGGGGAAGGTCCTGCTGGTGGAGATCCTGCTCGCCGATGGACGGCCCGAGGAGGCCGCGCCCCTGGTGCTCGAGCCGTTCACCGGCACCCGGCAGGAGATCGGGCGTGGGCTCCGGGTCGCCGGGGCATTCGAGCAGTCCGGGCGAAGCGAGCAGGCGGACGAGGTCCTCCAGCGCATCCTCGGCAGCCTGGCCCGCCTCGGCAAGGAGAGAGAAGAGGACGCGGCCAGGGTCGGGCTGGTGCGCGGAGGGCTGCTGCTGCGCAGCGGCCGGGGCGAGGAGGCGCTCGCGATCGCCCGGGCGATCGGCGCCTCCGCGTCCGGGGAGCTCGAAACCGCAGCCCGGGAGCTCGAGCACGACGCGCTCACGGCGCTCGACCGCGGTGACGAGTGGTCCACGCTCCACCCTGACGAGAAGCCAGAAGGGACGGCAGAGGAACTCCGGATCGATTCGCTGCTCGGGACGGTGCTCGGAGACGAGACGGAGGCGGGGGTTCGCAAGCTGTTGGCGCTCCTCGAGAAGGAGCCGAACGGTGCGGAGATCGCCCTCATGGCCGGGGAGTCGTTGCAGCGGTCCGGCCGTTTCGACCTGTCCATCCCATTCCTCGCGCGGTTCCTCGAGTCTGGCCCCGAGTCTGCCCGGGCGGCGTGGGCCCACTACAAGCTCGGGGTCGCTCACGAGCGCTGCGGCGCGATCGCCGAGGCGATCCCCGCGCTGCGGCGGGCGATCGAGCTCGAACCCGATTTCCCGACGGCGCTCAACTATCTGGCGTATCTCCAGGCCGAACGGGGCGAGCGGCTCGAGGAGTCGCTCCGCATGGCGAAGCGAGCGGTGGCGCTGGACCGGGAGCAGGGTGCCTACGTCGACACGCTCGGCTGGGTGCTCTTCCGCCTCGGGCGCCCCGCCGAAGCCCTGCCCTATCTCGAACGGGCCAGGCGTCTGGCGGGCGACGATCCCGAGATCCTCGACCATCTCGGGGATGCCCATCTCGCCCTGGGCGACCTCGCCCGGGCGCGGGAGTTCTGGGAGCTGGCCCTCGCCAAGGAGCCGGAGGCGCCGGAGCCAATCCGCGCCAAGCTCGCCTCACCGCCCGCCGCCGGAGCCGACTGAGCCGTGCGCCGATTTCTCCTCGGGAGCCTCCTCGGGAGCCTCCTGCTCACGGGCTGCGCCGCCCGCGGTCCGCACCGGTGGCCGGCGGGCGAACCGGGGACGCAGGCGCTCTTCCGGGTCGAGGCGACCACGAACGAAGGTGACAAGATCTCGTTCCGGCTCGTGCTCCGCTGGGAGAGCGAAGAGCGTTTCCAGCTCGCCGCCGCCGACCAGGCGGGAAGGACCCATTGGAGCCTCACCGTGGAGGGAGGCCGCGTGACCTTCGCCGACCATCAGAACCGGCTCGTCTGCCGGGCCGCGGCCTCGCGGCGGCTGCGGCTGCCGATGCTCGGGCTCGACCTGCCCCCCCTGGCCACGGTCCGGGTGCTGCTCGGCGAGCTGCCGGTCCCCCTGCCTGCGACCGCCACCCGCGACGAGAACGGAGTCCGTTTCCGCGACGAGCGCGGTCAACTCTGGACGGTGGCACAGGGGGCCGACCAACGGCTCCGCGGCTGGCAGCTCGAGCGCTCGCGGGGGAAGGTCGTGGCCAGCTGGCAACGAGGGGAGGTCCGGGACGAGCTCCGGCTGCCGGAAGCGGGACTCACCCTGCGCTGGCGCCTCGCTTCGACCGAACAGCTGCCCGCGGGATGGCGCCCGGCACCGGCCCCCGATGGCTTCCGGGAGGGAGAGTGTGGACTGGACCGAGCACCGTAGCCCCGCGAAGGTGAACCTGCATCTGCAGGTCGTGGGCCGTCGTCCGGACGGTTACCACGAGCTGCGCACCGTCTTCCAGACGATCGACCTGGAGGACCGCATCGAGCTGGCGCTCGGTGGCCGCGGCGTGGAGATCGAATGCCGGGGCGCCGGGTTGCCGTTCGCGGAGGAGAACCTCGCCGTCCGGGCCGCCCGTCTCTTCGCGAGCCGCTGGGCCCCGCGGCTCGGGATCCGGCTCCGCCTCGACAAGCGGATCCCGGTCGGGGGCGGGCTCGGCGGCGGGAGCAGCAACGCCGCTACCGTGCTGCTCGCTCTCCGCGAGCGGTGCGGCTTCCCGGCGACGCGGGAGGAGCTCTGGGAGGCGGCGCGCTCGCTCGGCGCCGACGTCCCGTACTTCCTGCTCGGCGGCGCCGCGCTCGGGATCGGCCGCGGCGATGAGCTCGTGCCGCTCCCCGAACCCCCTCTCTCCCGCCTCTGGCTGGCGGTTCCGCCGCTGGCGATCGATACCGGGCGGGTCTTCCGGTCGCTCCCGGGTTTGACAGAGGCGCCGCTGGCGCCTAGCATCCGGCGGCTCCTGGGGCCGCAACGCCGGGGCCCGAGCCCCCTCGGCGACTTCCTCGGCCACAACGACCTGCAGGCGACCGTCTTCCGGCTCTACCCGGAAGTCGCGACGGTGTACGATTCGCTCGTCGCGGCAGGCGCATGCTGGGTCTCGCTCTCCGGCAGTGGGGCGTGTCTGGTGGCGCGCTTCCGCGGGGCGCGAGCGGGGGAGCTGGCCCGGAAGGCGATGCCACCGGGGGTCGAGCTGAGGCCGGTGTTCACGCTCTCCCGGCGAGCGTGGCTCGAACGGTGGCCTGAAGGGCGAGGATAGGAGCAGCGAGAGACGATGGAGATCACCGACGTCAGAATCTTCACCGTGCGCGATCCCCGCGTCCGGGCATACGTTTCGATCGTTTTCGACGGCTGTTTCATGGTCAACGACCTGCGGATCGTCGAGGGGAAGCAGGGGCTCTTCGTGAGCATGCCGAACCGCCGGCGCCGCAACGGCGATTTCAAGGACATCGCCCATCCCCTCAACCAGGAGACGCGGCGCTGGATCGAACAGCGGGTCCTCGACGAGTTCCGGAGGGCGGCCGAAGCGGGAGGCGAGGCCGTGCCGGCCGGGGAGGAGGAGGCCAGCCCCGCCCCGGAGGCCGGCGAAGAGCAGCGGGAGATGAGCCTGGAAGAGGTCCAGGAGGCGCACCTCCGGGATTCCTTCTGGTCGCTGGGTTGAACGGGGGCGGCTGCGGGTCGGGTTGCTGGGGCGTCGCCAAGTGGTAAGGCACGAGACTTTGGATCTCGCATTCGGAGGTTCGAATCCTCCCGCCCCAACCAGGCTCCGCCGCCTGCCGGTCGAGCCTCCGGCGTGGGGCCGGGCTCAGGAGGGTTGAGATGTACGGAGAGGTCAGGATCTTCGGCGGCCGCGCGCACCCGGCCCTGACGCGCGAGATCTGCGACTACCTGGGCGTCTCCCAGGGAAACTCGCGGGCATTCGATTTCTCGGACGGCGAATCGTTCTTCCAGATCGACGAGAACGTGCGCGGCGCCGACGTCTTCGTCGTCCAGCCCACCTGCCGGCCGGTCAACGACTCCCTCATGGAGCTGTTGATCATGATCGACGCCTTCAAGCGGTCGTCGGCCACCCGGATCACCGCCGTGCTCCCCTACTACGGCTATGCCCGGCAGGACAAGAAGGACCGGCCGCGGGTGCCGATCACGGCGAAGCTCGTGGCGGACCTCATCTCCCGGGCCGGTGCCGACCGGGTCCTCACCCTCGACCTCCACGCCTCGCAGATCCAGGGTTTCTTCGACGTGCCGGTCGACCACCTCTTCGCCGCGCCGGTCATGCTCGACGCCATCCGGGAGATGGCGATCCCGAATCTGGTGATCGTCTCGCCCGACGCCGGCGGCGTGGAACGGGCCCGGGCCATCGCCAAGCGAATGACCGCCGGGCTCGCGATCGTCGACAAGCGGCGCATCGCCCCCAACGAGGCCGAGGTGATGCACATCATCGGCGAGGTCGCGGGGCGCAACGTGCTGATCCTCGACGACATCATCGATACCGCGGGGACCCTCACCAAGACGGTCGAGGCGCTGGCGGCGAGGGGGGCGGAGCGCATCCTCGCCGCGGGTGTGCACGGCATCCTCTCGGGCCGGGCCCTGCAGCGGATCATGGAGTCGCCGCTCGAGGCGGTCCTGATCACCAACACCACACCGGTGGAAGAGAAGCTGGCCGCCTGCAGCAAGCTGCGCGTCCACTCGGTCGCCTCGCTGCTCGGCGAGGCGATCCACCGGATTCACGAGAACAGCTCGGTGAGCTCGCTGTTCGTCTAGAAGGGACTCAGGGAAGAAGGATCCTATGGAAGAGCTGACGATCGAAGTCCAGAAGCGCGAAGAGACGGGTGACGGCGCCTGCCGGCGCCTGCGGCGGGCCGGCTGGGTGCCGGGCGTGGTCTACGGTGGCGGGCGTGACCCGCTGCCGATCCAGATCGAGCGCAAGCCGCTGCTCGAGATCCTGGCGAAGGGGGGCGGGGAGAACCGGGTCTTCCTGCTCCGGCTCGCCGGCACCGACAAGAGCCGGCACACGATGATCCGCGATCTGCAGGTCGACCCGGTGAGCCGGCAGGTGATCCACGTCGACTTCCAGCGCGTCCTGCTGGACGCCAAGGTGCGGGTCAAGGTGCGGGTCGAGATCGCCGGTACCGCCTGGGGAGTCAAGAACGAGGCCGGCATGCTCGAGTTCGTGAGCCGGGAGGTCGAGGTCGAGTGCCTGCCGACCCGGATCCCCGACGAGTTCCGGGTCGACGTCTCGGAGCTGCACGTCGGTCAGCACATCCGGGTCGCCGATCTCGTGCTGCCCGAAGGGGTCGAGGTGCGCGACGAGCCCGACCGCGTGATCGTCGCGATCGCCCACGGCCGGGTCAGCGAGACGGCCGCCGAGCCGGGTGCCGAGGCCGCGGCGGCGGCCACGGAGCCGGAGGTGGTGCGGCGGGGCAAGGCCGAGACCCCGGAGTCCTGAAGCCTTGCGGCTGGTCGTCGGGCTCGGGAATCCGGGCCCGGAGTATGCGCCGACCCGGCACAACCTCGGGTTCAGGGTCGTTCTGGCGCTGGCCCGGCGCCGGGGGATCGAGAGCTGGTCGCCGCTCTGTGCCGCCCTCACGGCACGCCGCGGCGACCTCCTCCTCGCCTGCCCGCAGACCTACATGAACCGGAGCGGCCTCGCGGTCCGTTGTCTCGTCGAGCGGGGGGGGCCGGAGCTCGAGGGTCTGCTCGTGGTCTACGACGATCTCGCGCTGCCGCTCGGCAGGCTGCGGCTGCGGGCCGCGGGCGGCCCCGGAGGGCATCGGGGGATGGCCTCCATCCTCGAGCAGCTCCGCTCCGACGCCATCCCCCGTCTGCGGCTTGGAATCGGCCCCGCGCCGGCCGGGGAGGACCTCGCTGCCTGGGTGCTCGCTCCGTTCGAAGGGGCGGAGCGCGAGGCCGCGGCCGCTCTCGTGGAGCGCGCCGCCGATGCCTGCGAAGCCTGGCTGACCGAGGATCTCGAAACGGTCGCGGCCCGGGTGAACGCCCCGGCCGCGGGCGAGACGCTTGACGACGGCCGAACCGGCTGAGATCATTCGCAGTTCGGGGCGAGACCCCGTACACCTCCGGGCGTGCCGGAGGTGACCTCTCTGTTCCGCCTCGGGCGGGACTGATTCAGGCCATAGGGAGGAGAGATCCCGCATGAGAACCTACGAGCTCGTCTTCATCGCCGACCCTCGTCTTTCCGACGAAGAGGTCGTGACGATGACCGACGAGTACAAGCAACTGATCACCACCCTGGGCGCGACGGTGCAGCGCGAGGAGAGCTGGGGGCGGCGCAAGCTCGCCTATCCGATCCAGAAGCTCACCGAGGGACGCTACGTCGTGCTCTACATCGAGGTCGAGGGGAAGAATCCGCTGCCGGAAGTCGAGCTGCGGCTGCGGCAGAACGACAAGATCCTGCGCTACCTCACGGTGCGCACCGACCAGGACCGGCGGCCGGAAGTCGATCCGGCGGCCGCGGTCGTCGAGGAGCAGCCTGAGTTCGAACCCGGGGAGGAGGCCTGATCATGGCGCGCATGGGTGGCAAAGGTGGCCGTGGCGGCCGGGGGGGCAAGCCCCAGGGCAAGAAGCGGGTCTTCTTCCGGCGGCGCAAGGTCTGTAAGTTCTGTGCCGAGAAGCTCGAATACATCGACTACAAGGACGCGAAGCAGGTGCAGCAGTTCATCCTCGAGCGGGCGAAGATCCTGCCCCGGAGGATCTCGGGCACCTGCGCCCGGCACCAGCGGCTCGTGCAGCAGGCCGTCAAGCGGGCCCGGCAGATCGCGTTGATCCCGTTCACGACCGACTGAGGGGGCGCCGGCAATGAAGGTCATTCTGCTTTCCGACCTGCGCCACCAGGGGCGGCGCGGCGAGGTGATCGAAGTCCGACCCGGCTTCGCTCGCAACTACCTCCTGCCTCAGGGGCTGGCGATGCTGGCCACCCCCGGGAACATGAAGCGTTTCGAACAGGAGCGGAAGAAGATCGATCTGCGGCACGCCGCCGAGCGCGCGGTCGCCGCCGAGCTGGCAGCCCGGCTGGCGGGCGTGAAGATCACGATCGCCAAGCGGGCGACGGAAGCGAACACCCTCTACGGCTCGGTCACCGCGAGCGAGATCGCCGATGCTCTCGCCGAGAAGGGGATCGAGATCGATCGCCGCCGGATCGATCTGGCGGGCGGTATCAAGACTCTCGGCGACCACGTGGTGCGAGTCGACCTCCACAGCGAGGTGATCGCCGAGCTCGCGGTCGACGTCGTCGCCGCCTCATGAGCGACGGCGAGGCCGGGGAGCGCGGCGGCGAGCGGGCCGGCGGCCCGCATGCCATCGACGAGTTCCTCGGCGAGCCGACCCGGGATCTCGACGCCTGGCGGTGGCTCTGGACGGAGGATCGACGCTTCCCCGTCCGGAGCCACCGCGGTCTCCTCGGCCGCGTCGTCGTCCTCTTCAAGCGTCTCCTGGCGCCGCTCGTGCGCACGCCCCAGAACGATCTCTGGGAGCGCCAGCGCGTCTTCAATCTGATCGCCCTCGAGCACCTCCAGCGGTTCGACGACGGCCTGCGCGGGAATACCGAACGCCTTGGCTGGCACGATGGACGGATCGAGCGCCTCGAGGAGTACTGGCGTCAGGGCCTCGAGGAGGTCATGGCGCACAACGACGCCCTCTTCGCGCGCCTCGATCAGAAGACCGACCGCCTGCGCCGGGAGGTGGCCGAGCTCCTCGGCCGTCTCGGCGCGCTCACCGCGACCAGCTCCGCGAACGGGGACGCGGCCCTGGCGCGGGCGCTCGAAGAGCATGCCTATCTGCGCCTCGAAGCGCGCCACCGCGGCACGGAGGAGGAGATCCGGAAGCGGCTCGAGATCTACCTGCCGTTCCTCGCCGGGGGAGAGGTGCTCGATCTCGGGTGCGGCCGCGGGGAGTTCCTCGAGCTCCTGCGCGGCGCGGGGATCGCGGCCCGCGGCGTCGACAGCAGCGCCGAGATGGCCGCGATCTGCCGTGGCAAGGGCCTCACGGTCGTCGAGGGGGACCTCTTCTCGACGCTTGCCGCCGAGCCCGAGGCCGGGCTCGGGGCGGTGGTCAGCTTCCATGTGGTCGAGCACCTGCCGCCGCCACTCATCGACCGCCTGGTGAAGCTCGCCTGGCGAGCGCTGCGGCCCGGGGGGGCCCTGATCCTCGAGACGCCGAGCCCGCTCTCGCTGGTGGTGGCGGCACGCAACTTCTGGCTCGACCCGACCCATCAGCGGCCCGTGCATCCCGAGCTCCTGCGTCTCTTCGCCGAGGCGGCCGGCTTCATGGAGATCCGGACCCTGCCCCTGCGCCCCTTCGCGGAGAGCGCCCGCCTGCCGGAGCTCGACCTCGCGCGTTTCGACGCCGCGCAGCGCCCCCTCGCCGACGCCGTCAACCGGCTCCGGGACCGGATCGACGAGCTGCTCTTCGGCCATCAGGACTACGGGTTGATCGCGCGCAAGCCAGCGGCCGACTGAGCCCGGCGGGCTCAGCCCCTCACTCCTCCCCTTCGGCCTCCCAGGCCTGCACGATCGCGTTCCAGTCCTCGACCCCTTCGGGCATCGCCTCCCGGTCACGCGGCCGGTAGAAGGCCCGCTGCTGTGGCCAGGGCAGCTCCAGGATCCGTTCCCAGCGCGGCTCGTACTCGCGCGAGGGAACGGTACCGGGAACGAACGCCTCCTCGAGCGGTCGGGGCGAAGCCGGGGTGGCGAGGAGGCCCGAGCGGTAGTCGATCATCGCGGTGACGACGCCGGGGGGACGGGAGAACCGTTCGCCCTCCGCGAGCCAGCCCTCCGCCAGCCCGGTTTCGACGATCGCGCGCCAGATCGGCAGCGCCGCCTCGGCCCCGGTCATCCGGTTGCCGATGCTCCGTTTCTGGTCGTGCCCGATCCAGACGAGGATCGTGTACCGGGGCGTCATCCCCACGAACCAGGCATCGGTGTAGCCGTTGGTGGTGCCGGTCTTGCCCGCGAGATCGAGCGGCAGGCGCGCCGCGCTCGCGGCCGTGCCCCGGTCGATCACCCCTTCGAGCACGTGGAGGAGCACGTAGGCGACCTCGGGCTCGGTGACCTTCGAGGCCAGGGCCTGGTGCTCTTCGAGGACGACCCCCTCGCGGGTGCTGACCCGTTCGATGAGATACGGCTCGAGATGGATGCCGAGGTTGGCGATCGCGGCATAGGCCGCCGCGACCTCCATCGGCACGAGGTCGGCCGAACCGAGCGCGAGGCTGGGGTAGGGCGGAAGCGGCGAATGGATGCCGGCACGGTGAGCGAAATCGACGACCCGGTCGACCCCGATGAGATCGAGGAGCTTGACCGCCGGGACGTTCACCGAGAGCTCGAGTGCCCGCCGGAGGGTGAGGATCCCGTCGTACCGGCGGTAGTAGTTGCGCGGGCTGTAGCTGCGCAGGCCGTCGGCGCCGAGGAACGCCGCCGGCGCGTCGAAGAGGGTGTCGGCGGGGGAGAAACCCTGCTCGAAGGCGGCTCCGTAGACGAACGGCTTGAACGCGGAGCCGACCTGCCGCTGGGCCTGCGTGGCGCGATTGAACTTGTTGCGCGCGAAGTTCCAGCCACCCACCAGGGCGCGCACGGCGCCGGTGCCCGACTCGAGCACGATCGCCGCCCCTTCGACCACCGGCTCCTGTTCGAGCACGAGGAAGGGCGGTTCCCGCCCCTCCCGGCGTTCGCTCTCCCGGGCCCACCGGAACCAGGCGAGATCGCCGGGCCGCAGCACCTCGGCGACCCGCTGCCGGCCGGTCCAGCTCACGCCCCGGCGGGTGAGGGTCGCTTCGCCTTCGGGCAGACGTATCCTGGCGGTCTCCCCTTCGAGCGCGACGACCAGACCGGGCAGCCAGAGGCCCGGGAGGGGGTTGCGGCTCTCGTCGGCCTCCTCTTCCGTGACGACGGTGTCGAGCGCCAGATCCCGGCGCAACGGGCCGCGCCAGCCCCGCCGGTGATCGAGCCGCAGCAGGCCATCCCGCAACGCTTCCTCGGTGGCGCGCTGAAGGCGAAGGTCCAGGGTGGTGCGGACGCGCAGCCCGTCGCCGTAGAGGCGCTCGGCGCCGAAGCGCGCCTCGAGCTGCTTGCGCACCTCTTCGGCGAAGTAGCTCCCGCTCTCCGCCCGCGCCCGGTGCTCCCGCACGACCAGCGGTGCCGCCACGGCGGCGGCGTGCGCGGCCGGGTCGAGATAGCCCTCGGCGAGCATCCGGTCGAGGACGTAGTTCCGGCGCCGGGTCACCAGCTCCGGCCGGCGGTACGGGCTGTACTCGCTCGGGCGCTGGAGGATCCCCGCGAGCGTCGCCGCTTCGGCGGCGTCCAGCTCGGCGACCGGCTTCCCGAAGTAGTAGCGGGAGGCCGACTGCATCCCGTAGTTGCCATGCCCGAGGAAGGAGAGGTTGCAGTAGAGCGTGAGGATCTGCTGCTTCGAGAGCGACTTCTCGAGCTCCACCGCGAGGAGGGCTTCCTCGATCTTCCGTTGCCAGCTCTTCTGCGGGGTGAGGAAGAGCTTGCGGGCGAGCTGCATGGTGATCGTGGAGGCACCCTGGGCGCGGCGACCCCGCTGGAAATTGACCAGGACCGCCCGCGCCACGCCCACGACGTCGATCCCGCCGTGCCGGAAGAAGTCGGCGTCCTCGGCGGCGAGCACCGCGCCCTGGAGCAGCGGTGGCATCTCCCCTTCGGCCAGCAGCTCGCGCCGCTCCCGGGCATAGGTGGTGAAGACCTCGCCCTCCCGATCCTGGAGGCGGGTGACGAGGCTCGGACGGAACTCGGCGAGCGTCTCCACCTTCGGCATGTGGATCGCCGCGCCGATGCCCATCCCGACCAGGCTGCCTCCGGCGAGCGCCAGCAGCGCCGGCAACAGCCATCGCAACCAAGGCCGGCGGGCGATCGCGATCCGGAAACGAGCGGGCAGGGAGGGGGGGCTCACGGCGGGATACTAGCAGCGGGACCCGGCACGCCTGTGATAGAGAGAGGCCGTGTTCGAAACGCAACGCCGGCTGGCGTGGAGAGCCCATGACCGACCTTCCCTCTGAGCCCCGGGCGGAGCCGCCAACCGTTCCGCCCCTTCCTTTTTCGCCCGGGCGCCCGGCCGCGCCATCCGGCTGCGGGCGCTACGCCCTGATCGGCTGCGGCTTCTCGGCGCTGCTGCTCGGAATCGCCGCCGTCGTCTTCCTCTTCAAGGCCGGCGACCTGTTCGCCTGGACGCTGCGGAAGATGGAGGCGCAGATCGCCACGCAGCTGCCCGCGGACTTCACTCCGGAGGAGCGCGACCGGTTCCGCGCCGCCTTCGAGGGGGTCCGGGTGGCGGTGCAGCGGCGGGAGATCGACGCCGCAGCCCTGCAGCGGCTCCAGACGAAGCTGGGCGCGACCGCGGGCCGACCGCCCGGCACGCGGCTGGATCGCGAGGAGTGCCTCGCCCTGATCGCAGCGCTCGAAGCGGTCCCCGCCCGCCAGGAGTCGACGGCGGCGCCGCCCGCCGACTGAGGTCCCCGGCGCGGCGTGGGCTCCTTCCGGCTCGAAACCCCGTTCGTTCCGCAGGGGGACCAGCCCGAGGCGATCGCGAGCCTCGTGGCGGGTTTCCGTGAGGGAGCGCGGGAGCAGGTCCTGCTCGGGGTCACCGGCTCGGGCAAGACCTTCACGGTGGCGAAGGTGGTCGAGGCGCTCGACCGCCCGACCCTCGTCCTCTCCCACAACAAGACGCTCGCGGCACAGCTCTACCAGGAGTTCCGTGCCTTCTTCCCGCACGACGCCGACGAGTTCTTCGTCTCCTACTACGACTACTACCAGCCCGAGGCGTACGTCCCCCAGAGCGACACCTACATCGAGAAGGAGGTGAGCATCAACGAGGAGATCGACCGCCTCCGGCTGCGGGCGACGAAGACCCTCTTCGAGCGGCGGGACGTGCTCATCGTCGCCTCGGTCTCCTGCATCTACGGCCTCGGCTCCCCGGAAGCATTCTTCGGGATGCTGCTCCTCTTCGATCAGGGGGCGACGATGAGCCTCGACGCGGCACTGCGGCGCCTCGCCGAGATGCAGTACGAACGCACCTCGCTCGACCTCCACCCCGGCTCGTTCCGGGTGCGCGGGGACACCCTCGAAGTCCTGCCCGCCTACGACGAGCGGGCGGCGCGGATCGAGTTCTTCGGTGACGAGATCGAACGGCTGGCGCTCTTCGATCCGCTGCGCGGCGAGATCCTCGAGGAGCCGTCGCGGATCGCCCTCTACCCGCAGAGCCATTACGTGACCCCGCCCGACCGGCTCGCGGCGGCCCGCGAGAGCATCCGCGACGAGCTCCGGGAACGGCTCGCCTTCCTCGAGGGGGAGGGGAAGCTGCTCGAACGGCAGCGCCTCGAGCAGCGGACCCTCTTCGACCTCGAGATGCTCGCCGAGGTCGGCTACTGCCACGGGATCGAGAACTACTCCCGGCACCTGACCGGGCGGGCGCCGGGCGAGCCGCCGCCGACGCTCCTCGACTACTTCCCGGACGACTTCCTGCTGGTCGTCGACGAGAGCCACCAGACGATCCCCCAGGTGCGCGGCATGTACAACGGCGACCGCTCGCGCAAGGAGACGCTCGTCGAGTTCGGCTTCCGGCTGCCGAGCGCCGTCGACAACCACCCGCTCACCTTCGCCGAGTTCGATGCCCGGGTGGGGCAGCGGCTCTACGTCTCGGCCACGCCCGCCCCGTTCGAGCTCGAGCGCACCGGCGGGGTCGTGGTCGAGCAGCTGATCCGGCCCACCGGGCTCCTCGATCCGGAGATCGAGCACCGCCCGGCGCGCGGGCAGGTCGACGACCTCCTGCAGCGGATCCGCGAAGTGATCGCCCGCAAGGAGAGGGTGCTCGTGACGACGCTCACCAAGCGGATGGCCGAGGAGCTGACGCAGTACCTGCTGGAGATCGGGATCCGGGTCCGGTACCTGCACAGCGACGTCGTGACCCTCGAACGGGTCGAGATCGTCACCGCGCTGCGCCGCGGGGAGTTCGATGTCCTCGTGGGGATCAACCTCCTGCGCGAAGGGCTCGATCTGCCGGAGGTCTCCCTCGTGGCGATCCTCGACGCGGACAAGGAGGGGTTCCTGCGGAGCGAGACCGCGCTCGTCCAGACCGCCGGGCGGGCGGCGCGCAACCTCAACGGGCGGGTGCTCCTCTACGGCGATCGGGTCACCGAGGCGATGCGCCGGGCGATGGAGGAGACCCGGCGACGGCGGGAGCGGCAGGCCGCCTTCAACCGCGAGCACGGCATCGAGCCGCGGACGATCCTCAAGGAGATCCACAACCCGCTCGTGGCGCTCGCGAACCTCGACTACCACGACGCCGGCGCGGCGCTCGCCGGTCTCGTGGCGGAGGACGAGGCGACGCCGCTGCCCGAGCGGATCTCCCGCCTGGAGCGGGAGATGCGGGCCGCCGCCAAGCGCCTCGAGTTCGAGGAGGCCGCGATGCTCCGGGACCGGATCCGCGAGCTGCGCGAGCTGCAGATCTTCCGGGGCTGAGCAGTGACCGGGACGCTGCGCGAGAAGATCGGATCGCTGCCGGACGAGCCGGGGATCTACATCTTCCTCGGCCCCGAGGGGCAGCCGCTCTACGTCGGCAAGGCGCGCTCTCTCCGGCGGCGGGTCGCCTCCTACCTCGCGCGGGAGCTCGAACCGCGGCTCGAGCGGATGCTGGCGGAGGCGGTCGACCTCGACTTCCTCGTCACCCGCGACGAGATCGAGGCGCTCGAGCTCGAGAACCAGTGGATCAAGCGGCACCACCCTCGGTTCAACATCCTGCTGCGCGACGACAAGACCTATCCGTACCTGAAGCTGACCGCCGAGCCGTGGCCGCGGATCGCCTTCACCCGCCGGATCCGGGCCGACGGTGCCGACTATTTCGGCCCCTTCCTGCCCGGCGGCCTCGCCCGGCGGGCGATCAAGATCGTCCAGAAGCTGTTCGGCGTCCGCACCTGCCGGATCGAGATCGACGGCCGGCTGCCGCGCCCCTGCCTCTACTACGACCTGAAGCGCTGCCTCGCGCCGTGTGTGGCCGGACTGACCACCGCAGCGGAGTACGGGGCTGCGGTGGAGCGGGCGCGGCAGTTTCTCGGCGGGCGCACCGAGAAGCTGCTGCGCGACCTGCGCCGGGAGATGGAGGAGGCTGCCGAGCGGCTCGCTTTCGAGGAGGCCGCCCGGCTGCGCGATCTGGCCGCGGAGGTCGAGGCGTTCACCGGCGGCAACCGGCTGAGCACCGTCACCGGCGACGACGTGGACGTCTTCGGTGTCCATGTCCAGAAGAACCAGGCGGCGATCGCGGTGCTCGTCATGCGCGGCGGCCAGGTCATCGATCGCCACGAGCTCTTCTGGGAGGGGACCGATCCGGTCGCCCCGGCCGACCTCCTCGCCGAGCTGCTCCCGCAGTATTACGCCCGCACCACGTTCCTTCCGGCCGAGGTTCACCTGCCCACGGCGGTGGCGGAGCCCGAGGCGCTTTCCGGCTGGCTCTCGGAGCGCCGGGGGAGACGGGTCCAGCTCCGGCAGCCGCAGCGGGGCGCCTGGGCCTCGCGGCTCGAGCTCGCCCGGCGCAACGCCAATCTCGCCTTCCGCCGCCGTTTCCGTGGGGCCGAAACGGACGCCGGGGCGCTCGCGCTCCAGGAGCTCCTGGAGCTGCCCGAACCGCCCCGCCGGATCGAGGGGGTCGACGTCTCCACCTTCCACGGGGCGCAGACCTACGCCTCCCTCGTCGTCTGGCAGGAGGGCCGCCTCCTCAAGTCGGGCTACCGCAGCTTCGCGATCCGCGGCAGCGCGCGGCAGGACGACTTCGCCTCGCTCCGGCAGGCGGTGGAACGGCACCTCGGGCGCGTGGCCGGAGCCGGCGGCGCGAGCGGTCCCCCCGATCTCCTCCTCGTGGACGGCGGCCGGGGGCAGCTCAACGCGGTGCTGGAGGCGCTGGCGACGGTCGGAGTCGAGGAGATCCCGGTGGTCGGCCTCGCCGAACGGGAGGAGGAGCTCTATCTCCCCGGACGGGCCGAGCCGCTGCGGCTCCCGGCCCGGGATCCCGGCCTCCAGCTCCTCCAGCGATTGCGGGACGAGGCCCACCGCTTCGCCATCACCCGGCACCGGCGGCGGCGTTCGCGCGAGGCGCTCGCGAGCCGCCTCGACGAGGTGCCGGGCATCGGCCCGCGCCGGCGGCAGCGGCTCCTGCGGGAGTTCGGATCGGCGGCTGGCGTGGCGGCGGCGAGCGAAGCGGAACTCGCGCGCAGCGTGGGACCCGCCCTCGCCGGGCGGCTCCGGGCCTGGTTCGCCGCTGCCGACGGCGACTCGGCTAGAATCGGCGCCGGACCGAACCGGGAATGAAGGAGATGCAGGGAGAGTTAGCCATCCGCGCCTTGCCCGATCTGGTGCGCGACCTCCACGCGGCCGAGGCGACCGGTACGCTCGAGATCGAGATGCAGGGGCAGCGCCGGAAGCTCCATTTCGTTCGCGGAGAGATCTACCTGC
Organism: Acidobacteriota bacterium; assembly: GCA_012521815.1. Lineage (GTDB taxonomy): Bacteria > Acidobacteriota > Thermoanaerobaculia > Multivoradales > JAGPDF01 > JAAYLR01. The sequence continues at coordinate 38,263 of JAAYLR010000014.1, read as the reverse complement.
CGGCTGCCACCCCGCTCGCGCGCCGGCTGGCGGCGCTGCTCGCCGAGGAACACTCCGACGGACATGAGCTCACGGCGCTGGTCCAGCGGATGGTCGACCTGACCTCGAGCTGGCGCGAGGGGAGCTACCGCTTCCTGGAGAGCAAAGACGACAGCGGCGGCGAGCTCGTCGGGCCCCTCCCGACGCTGGAGTTCGCCCGGCTCGGCGGGGCCTCTACCTCACCCGAGGCCGCCGAACCGCCCGCCGAATCCAGACCCTCCGCGCTCCCCGGGCCGCCGGCGACGGACCCGTTGGCGAAGCTCGGCGGCGAGCGGGCGCGGTGGATCACGGTGCCGAAGCGTTCGGGCTCCTTCAACCCGGCCGAGCAGTGGGTGCTCGAGCAGCTCCGCCAGCCGCGGACGCTGCGGGATCTGCTCGAAGACACCCCGGTGCCGCGAGCCGAGCTGCTCGAGACGGCGGCGAAGCTCGCCGCGGCCGGCTACCTCCGGTCGCTCGACAGGCCGCGCGTCGAGACCGGCGCCTTCGAGTTCCAGAGCGAGACGTTGCAGCGGCTCCGCCTCCGGATCGCGTCGTTCCTCGAGGAGAAGCCGCTCGACGGCGATCTGGAATCCCAGCGGTCACGGGTGATGGAGCTGCTGGCGACGCGAGAGGACCTCGACCATTACCAGCTGCTCGGCATCGGGCCGTTCGCTTCGACCGACGAGGTCCAGCGGGCCTACGAGGAGATGGCGAGGCTCGTCCATCCGCTGCGTGCCGGGGAGCTCGGGCTCGAGGAGTCGGCCGGAGCCCTCACCGAGCTCTTCGACAGCATGACCACGGCCTACCTCACGCTCAGCGACAACGAACGCCGCCGCGACTACGACCGCCAGCATGGTCTCGGCCCGGAGGCGGCGGCCGTCACCGAGACGAGCCCGACCGCCGCTCGCCAGGAAGAGCGCGAGGAGCTCGCCCGTTCCTATTTCGAGCGGGCGATGGCATACGAGGCGCGCGCCGAGATCCATTTCGCGATCGAGATGCTCACGCTCGCCACCGCCACCGATCCCACGCACGCGGAGTATTTCCTGAACCTCGGCCGTCTCCAGGCCCGCAACCCGAACTGGCTCCGGCGGGCCGCCACGAGCTATCTGCGCGGGATCTCTCTCTCGCCGCGGGAGATTCCGCCCCGTCTCGAGCTCGCCCGCATCCTGGAGAAGCTCGGCGAGCTGCCCCGGGCGCGCGTGCAGTACCACACGATCCTGCGCATCGACTCCACCCACCAGGTCGCGCTCGCCCGGCGTCAGGAGCTCGAGGAGAGGATCGCCGCCGAGAATCGGGGCGAGGGCGGTCTGCTCGGCCGCTTCTTCCGCAAAGGCTGAGCCCGCCGCCGAATGCGCTAGACTGAACCGGGGCGGAGGCCCCCGGGCGTTCGCTCCTCCGTCGTGACGGAGGGGAGGAAAGTCCGAGCTCCGACGGGCAGCAGGCTCGCTAACGGCGAGGCGCGATGACGCGACGGAAAGTGCAACAGAGAGCAGACCGCTCGTCCCTCCGGGCGAGCAAGGGTGAAAGGGTGCGGTAAGAGCGCACCGCCCGGCCGGCAACGGTCCGGGGCACGGCAAACCCCCTGCGGAGCAAGACCAAATAGGGGAGCGGATCGAGGGTCGCCCGTCCCGAGGTCCCGGACCCGCGAGGGCCGGGCGCCGTTCCCGGGTAGGTCGCTGGAGGGTACCGGCAACGGTATCCGGAGAGGAATGAACGTCCCCTCGCGAGAGGGACAGAACTCGGCTTACGGGTGCCTCCGCCCATCGTCCCCCCCGCCCGCTGGCCGCCGCCCGTCCATCCGGGCGATCGCGTCGGGGTCGCCGCGCTCTCGGGCCCGGTCGACCCCGTGGCGCTCGCTGCGGGGCTCGCGAACCTCGCCATGCTCGGCTTCGAGCCGATCCCGGCCCGGAACCTCCGCCGGCGCGAGGGGCTCTTCGCGGGCGACGACCGGGAGCGGCTCGAAGGGTTCCACGAGCTGCTCGCCGATCGCACGCTCCGGGCGATCTTCTTCGCGCGCGGCGGGCATGGCGTGCTGCGCCTGCTGCCGGCGATCGACTGGACGCTGCTCGCGCGCGAGCCTCGCGCCCTCGTCGGCTACTCGGACCTCACCCCGTTGCTCGATCAGGTCGTGACCCGTCTCGGGCTGGTCGCCTTCCACGGACCGATGGTGGCGACCGACCTCGCCCGCGGGCTGGATGGAGAAGAGAGGCTCTCGCTCCTCGACGCTCTCGCCGGACGGCCGGGTCCCGCCTGGCAGGCCGCGGAATGCTGGTCGGAAGGCGTGGCGCGGGGCGTTCTGCGGGGGGGCTGCCTCAGCCTGCTCACCGCGACTCTCGGTACCCCCTGGGCCACCCCTTTCGCCGGTCAGATCCTCTTCTGGGAAGAGGTCGGAGAGCCGGCGTATCGTCTCGATCGCATGTTGACCCACCTGGAGCTGTCGGGTACGCTGACCGGACTGTTGGGAACGGTGATCGGCAGGGTCGTGGCGAGCGACGGAGAGTCCGGCTGGGGTTCCGAGCGGAAGCCTGCTGGCGGCGAGAGCGGGGGGAGTTGCCGCGGTCGCCCCACGGTCTGGGGAGTCGCTTCCGGTCATACCGTGCCCAATCTGACGCTGCCGCTCGGCGCGCTCGTCGAGCTCGACGCCAGCCGGCAGTTGCTCGTCCCCCTCGAACCGAGCGAGGTCCCATGAACAAGCCGGTCTTCAAGACCACCTCCAAGCGCTCGACCCCTCCGGGGCAGACCCTGAGTCTCGGAACCGGTGAATCGGTCTTCGAGGAAGGGGAGATCGGCACCGAGATGTACATCATCAACGAAGGCCGCGTCGAGATCCTCAAGCGGGTCCAGGGCGAGGAGCGGCAGCTCGCCGTGCTGGAGAAGGGGGACTTCTTCGGCGAGATGGCGCTGCTGGAGGACCTTCCTCGCAGCGCCGCCGCGCGGACCCTCACCGAGGTGAAGCTGGTCACGATCAACGGCTCGACCTTCGATCAGATGCTGCGCGCCAATCCCGAGATCGCGGTGCGGATGATGCGCAAGCTCTCCCGCCGGCTGCGCGAGACGGACCAGCAGCTCCAGGCGGCGCTCGGAAAGCCGGAAGCGATCGGCCTCCTCGAGATCCCCTCGCCCCAGCCGGCCGGCGAGAGCGCCGTCGGACCGCAGCGGTTCTTCCACGAACTCTCCGGTAGCGAGTTCCTCCTCGCCGAAGGGCCGGAGAGCCTCATCGGACGGCGGGATCCGGTCACCGGGATCCACCCCGACATCGATCTCGGTCCGGTGGACGGGCAGCGCTCGACCAGCCGCCGTCATGCGAAGGTCCTGCGGAAGGGTGAACGCTTCTTCGTGGTCGAGGAGATCGGCACGATGAACGGGACCTACCTCAACGGCTCCCGCATCGAGACCGGCACGCCGGTCGAGATCCGGCACGGCGACGAGCTGCGCTTCGGGGTCGTGAACCTGCGCTTCCTCTGCGAGTGAGGGTCGAACCGGACGCAGCCGCGGCCGCCTCGGGGCCGCGGGCGGACACGCCGGTGCGCTTCGTTCGCGGCGTCGGACCGCAGCGGGGCGCCGCCCTCGCCGCCGCCGGCATCGAGACCGCCGGCGATCTCCTCTTTCACCTGCCCGGCCGGTACGACGACTGGCGCCACGAACAGCCTGCCTCGGCGGTGCGTTCCGAGGGGCCGTGGACGTTGCGGGGGGAGCTGCGCGATGTTCGCGTCGTGCGTACTCGCCGGCGCGGTCTGGCGCTCGTGCGCGCGGTGCTCTGCGACGAGAGCGGCGGCATCCCGGTGATCTGGTTCAATCAGCCGTACCTCGCCAACCGGATCGAAGCCGGCACCACCTACCGCCTCCATGGGCCGGCCCGGCCGAGCGAGGGGGGGCGCTGGGAGCTGATCAATCCAACCCTCCGGCCCGTGGCCGAGGGTGAGCCACCCCGCGGCCTGGTGCCGGTCTATCCGCCGCTGCGCGGCGTGGGCCCGGCCACCCTGGCGAAAGTCATCGGCGGGCTGCTGCCGCTGCTCGCTCAGCCGGGGGAGATCCCCGAGCCGCTGCCGGCCGCGCTGCGAGCCCGCTACGGTCTGCCACCCCTGGCCGAAGCCCTTCACTGGCTCCACCAGCCGCCGTACGAGGCCGGCCTCGAAGAGCTCGCCTCGCGGCACAGCCCGGCCCGCTCCCGTCTCGTGTACGGCGAGCTGCTCGAGCTGCAGCTCGAGCTCGCCCTGCTCCGCCTCCGGGGCGCCGAGGAGCGGAAGCCGCACCGCTACCGGATCGACGACGAGGTGCGCGCCGCAGCCCGGGCGGCGCTCCCGTTCCGCCTGACCGGCGCCCAGAAGCGGGTGCTCCGGGAGATCGTGACCGACCTCGCGCGGCCGGAGCCGATGCTGCGGCTGCTGCAGGGGGACGTCGGCAGCGGCAAGACGATCGTCGCCGCGCTCGCGCTGGTGGTGGCCGTCGAAAGCGGCCTGCAGGGAGCGTTCATGGCGCCCACCGAGCTGCTCGCCGAGCAGCACTTCGCCAACCTCTCGCGGCTCCTCGGGAACCGCTACCGCCTCGCCCTGCTCAGCTCCTCCCGGCGCGACCCGGAGAGCCGTGCCGCGCTCTCGCGGGGCGAGGTCCAGATCGCCGTCGGCACCCACGCCCTCCTCCAGGAGCGGATCGACTTCCGCGACCTCGGGCTGGCGGTGATCGACGAACAGCACCGGTTCGGGGTCGAACAGCGCCTCCAGCTCCAGCGCAAGGGAGCGCGCCCCGACCTCCTGGTGATGACCGCCACGCCGATCCCGCGCTCGCTCGCTCTCACGATCTACGGCGACCTCGAGATCTCCTGTCTCGACGAGCTGCCGCCGGGACGGACGCCGATCGCCACCGAGGTGCTGCCGGCGAGCGAGCGGCGCCAGGTCTATCGCCGGCTGCGCCAGGAGCTCTCCGGCGGCGGCCAGGCGTATCTCGTCTTCCCCCTGATCGAGGGGAGCGAGAGCATCTCCGCCGAGGCGGTCGCCGAGCTCGGCAGCCAGGCGCGCGAGTACCTCGCGCCGTTGCCGAGCGCGGTGCTGCACGGCCGCCTCGGTGCCGACGAGCGCGAGCGCGTCATGCGAGAATTCGCCTCCGGCCGGGTCCGCGTGCTCGTCGCGACCACGGTCATCGAGGTGGGGGTGGACGTGCCGGAAGCAACCTGGATGGTGATCGAGAGCGCCGAGCGGTTCGGTCTGGCGCAGCTCCACCAGCTCCGCGGGCGGATCGGGCGGGGGCCGCGCCCCTCGCGCTGCATCGCCCTGCACGGACGTCTCACCGAAGCGGGGCGCCGCCGGCTGGAGATCTTCGCCTCCTCCCAGGACGGCTTCCGGCTCGCCGAGGCCGATCTCGAGCTGCGGGGCCCCGGCGACGTCCTCGGCTGGCGGCAGTCGGGCCTCCCTTCGTTCCGTTTCGCCCACCCGCTGCTCGATCAGGCCTGGCTGGAGCGGGCCCGCACCGACGCCGCCGAGCTCGCCGGACGGTGGGCGGAACCCGAGCTCGAACCCCTGCGCGCCCGCGTCGAGCCCCGCCTCGCGCAGCGGCTCGGCAGGCTGGCGGGGGGCTGAGGGTGCGCATCCTCCTGGTGGCGAACACCCTGCCGCCGGCCGATCTCTCCGGGGTCGGCGAACAGGTCCTGCAGCTCGCCGCGGGGCTCCGGGCCCGGGGGGACGAGGTCGAGATCCTCGGCCGGGGCGAAGGCGGGGCGCGCGGCCCGAAGCTCCTCTTCCCGCTGACCGTGCTGCTCCCGCTCTGGCGCCGGCTGCGCCGGTTCCGGCCGGAGGTGGTGCAGGTCCACGAGTCCGATGGCGCCCTCGCCGCGCTGCTCGTGAGCATCCTGGCCCCGCTCCTCGACCCCGTACCCCGGCTGGTGGCGCTGCTCCAGGTGAGTTACGTGGAGGAGTGGCGGGCGGTGCGGCCGCTGCGTTGGCGGAATCTCGTCCTCGGCCGTCCGGGAGGGGTGGAGAAGCGGTTTCGCTGGCTGAAGGCGCCGGTGCAGATCGCCTTCGGGCTGCTCAGCGCGTTCCTCGCCGACCGGGTCCTCGCGCCGAGCCGGCGGACCGCTGCGGAGCTGGAGCGGGATTACGCCGCGGAACGGGTCGCCGTGGTGCCGAACGCGACGGGAGCATCGATCCGCGAATCGCCGCCCACCGGAGGAGACGGAGAGCTGCCCGCCGGTGCGCTCCTCTTCGTCGGCCGCCTGCGGCTGCGCAAGGGGGTCGAGGTGCTGCTCTGGGCGCTCGCCCGGCTGGCTCAGGAGGAGCAACACCCCCAGCTGTTCGTCGCCGGCGACGGCGAGCACCGTCCCGCGCTCGAAGACCTTTCCCGGCACCTCGGGCTCACCTCGCAGGTCCGGTTCCTCGGACGCCGCGGAGCGGGGGAGGTCGCCACGCTGCTCGCCCGCAGCCGGGCCCTCGTCGTACCCTCGATCTACGAGGGGATGCCGCTGGTGATCCTCGAAGCGATGGCGGCCGGCTGTCCGGTCGTCGCCAGCGCGGTCAGCGGGATCCCGGAGGTCGTGGCCGACGGCGTGACGGGCTGGCTGGTGCCCGCCGAAGAGCCCGATCTCCTCGCCCGCGCTCTCGCGGAGGTGCTCGGCGATGCCGCGGAGGCGAAGCGCCGTGGCGCAGCGGGCCGCGAGCGTGTGGCGCGGGAGTTCTCGCCCGCGCGGATCGCAGCGCGCTGGCACGAAGCCGTGGGGGAGGGGACGGAGAGGGAGGCGATCGCATGAGGTTCGAGCGGGCGATTCTCGTCGTGGGCGCGGCGGCGGCGCTGCTCTTCGTGCTGCTTGGGATCGAGGCGTTCGGCCGGCCGCTGAACCTGCCGATCCTGATCCGGCACGCCCTGCTGGGCGGCCTCGCCTGTCTGCTCCACCTCTTCTCGCAAGGGTGGATGCTCCTCTTCGTCTTCGGCCTCGGGAGGGCGGTCGAACGGTCGCATCCGGGCGTGGCGGAGGGCCTGAAGGGCGCGCTAACCGTTCGCCGGCGGCTGCTCGGCTGGGCGGTCGTCCTCCTCCTGCCGACGCTCGCGACCTTCCTGGCCGGCGGAGCGGCCTTCATGAACCGGCTGCCCGTCTGGGTCCACCCCGCGCTCTTCCTGCTCGCGGCCCCGGCGCAGCTCCTCGCGCTCTGGCGGGAGCGCGCCCTGCTCGCCGCTCACGAGCGGCTGCTGGCCGGGGCCGGGGAGGCTTCCCGATGAGCGCTCCGGAGCCGCCGGTCTCGGGTCTGCCGGCCTCGTGGCGCGTGCAGCTCCCGATCTTCGAGGGGCCGCTCGATCTGCTCCTGCACCTCGTGCGGATCAACCGGGTGGAGATCACCGACATCCCGGTGGCCACGATCTGCGATCAGTTCCAGGAGTACCTCCGGCTCATGGAGGAGCTCGATCTGGACATCGCCGCGGAGTTCGTCTACGAGGCGGCGGTGCTCATCCAGATCAAGTCGCGTCTGCTCCTGCCCCGCCCGGCGACGGCCGGCGAGCCCGAGGAGGACCCCCGGCTGGAGCTCGTCGAACGCCTGCTCGAGTACCGGCGGCTGAAGGAGGCGGCGCAGACCCTGGCCGAGGTGGATCGCCTCCGGCAGGGGGTCTGGCCCCGACCGGCGACCGCCTGGGACCGGCAGCGTGAGGAGGAAGAAGACGATCCCGACCCCGGCCTCGCCCTGGAGGAGGTGTCGCTCTTCGATCTCCTCGGGGCCCTGCGGACGGTTCTCGATCGTTTCGAGAGGGAGCATCCCGAGCCGCTCCTCGTGCCGCCCGAGCGCTTCACGGTGCGCGACCAGTTCGAGCAGCTGCTCGCGACGCTGGAGGCGGGACGAACGTTCGACCTGCTCGGCCACCTGCGTGCCCTCTCCTGCCGGGCGGAGGCGATCGCCGCCTTCCTCGCCGTGCTGGAGCTGGTGCGCCTTTCGCTCGTGCGGCTCCATCAGGCGGCCGACGGCGGCATCGTGCTCTTCCGGACCACCCGGGAGGCACGAGCCGAGGATCTGGAGGGAATCGTGGGATGAGCGACCTGAACGAGATCGAGGCGGTCTTCGAGGCGCTCCTTTTCGTGAGCTCGGAGCCGGTATCCCGGGAGCGGCTCTTCGCGCTCTGGAGCCCCGCCGAGCGGCCGGCCGCCGCCGCGGCCCTCGCCCGCCTGGAGGCACGCTACCGCGTGCGCCCGTACGGCGGGCTCTTCCTCGAGGAGGTGGCCGGCGGGCTCCGGATCGTCACCCGCCCCGAGCTGCACCCGTTCCTGCGCCGCTTCTTCGATGCCGGCGGCGGCAACCGCCTTTCGATGGCCGCGCTCGAGACCCTCGCGATCATCGCCTACCGGCAGCCGGTCACCGCGCCCGAGATCCAGGAGCTGCGGGGCAAGTCGCCGGCCGGGGTGCTCCGCGGGCTGCTCGAGAAGCGGCTGATCCGGATCTGCGGGCGCAAGGAGGTGGTCGGGAGGCCGTTCCTCTACGGCACCACCCGCGATTTCCTGATGCACTTCGGGCTCCGCGATCTCGCCGAGCTGCCGCCGCTCGAGGAGTTCGAGGAGAGCTTCGGCGCCGAGAGCGCGGCTCCCGAGCCCGCCCCCGAGGATCTCTCCGCCCCTGCGGAGCCGGCTCCGCTCGCCGCCGGGGAGCCGTCCGAATGAGCTCCGAACGGCTGCAGAAACTGCTCGCGCGCGCCGGAATCGCCTCGCGCCGCAAGGCCGAGGAGCTCGTCCGCGAAGGGCGGGTCACGATCAACGGCCAGGTGGCGACGCTCGGCGATCGGGCCGATCTCACCACCGACGCGGTGAAGGTCGACGGCAGACGGCTGCGGCCGCTGGCGCAGCACCGCTATCTCCTGCTGAACAAGCCGAAGGGATACCTGACGGCGGTGAGCGACGAGAAAGGACGGCGCACGGTGCTCGACCTCGTCCCGCCGGGGATGCGCCATGCGCTCTTCCCGGTCGGGCGGCTCGACTACCAGACCGAGGGGCTGCTGCTGCTGACCACCGACGGCGAGTTCGCCGAGCGCGTCGCGCATCCGCGATACGGCTGCAGCAAGATCTACGAGGTGAAAGTCCACGGGGTGCCCACCGAGCAGGAGATCGACCGGCTGCGCCGCGGCATGCTCCTCGAAGGACGGCGTACGGCGCCCGCCCGGATCCGGGCGTTGCGGCGCACGGCGCGTGGCGAGGAGGAGGGGAACAGCTGGTGGGAGGTGCAGCTCCGGGAGGGCCGGACCCGGCAGATCCGGGAGATGTTCTTCCGCCTCGGCTATCGGGTGCAGAAGCTGCGGCGGATCGCGATCGGGCCGGTGCGGGATCCCGACATCCCCTCCGGTGCCCTGCGCGACCTCGACGAGCGGGAGATCGCCCTGCTGCGCCGGGCCGCGGACCCTGCCAGCCCGGTAGCCGACCGGGACCGGCCGGCCCGCCCCGCCGGCGCCGCCGCGACTCCCCGCAGACCACGTTCGAAGGGGCGGGGTACCACGGCCGCACCCGCGAGCGCGGGTCCAAAGGCACCGCGCCCTGGACGCCGGGGGCCCGCTCCCGCTGCTCCCCGGACTCCATCCCGCCGGCAGGGACCGGGCGGCGGCCGGCGCCGGTCATGAGCGAAGCACCGAGGCCGGCCGTCTCCGGTCCGCTCGTCGTCGCCATCGACGGTCCTTCCGGCGTCGGCAAGAGCACCGCAGCCCGGCTCCTGGCGAGCCGCCTCGGGATTCCCTACCTCGACACCGGCGCCATGTACCGGGCGCTTGGTCTGCTCGTGCTCCGGCGCGGGATCGACCCCGACGACCGCGAGCGCGTCGAAGAGCTCGCGGCCACGGCGCCGGTCGCCATGCGGGCGGGCGCCGGCGGCGCCTTCGAGGTGCTGCTGGAGGGCGAACCGGTCGGCAGCCGGATCCGCACCCCCGCGGTTAGCGACGCGACCTCGCGGATCGCGGTCTATCCCGGCGTCCGCCGCCGGATGGTGAGCCTGCAGCGGGAGTTCGCGGCGCGGGCGGGCGGCGTGCTCGAAGGCCGGGACATCGGCAGCCGGGTGCTGCCCGCCGCGCCGTTCAAGTTCTTCCTCGACGCGCCGGTCGCGGTGCGGGTGGAACGGCGCCGCCGCGAGCTCGCCGGACGGGGGACGGCCGTGGATGCCGCGGAGCTCACCCGCGAGATCGAAGAGCGGGATCGGCGCGACCGGTCCCGGCGCGACTCGCCGCTCCTCTGCACCCCCGGCCACCTGCGCATCGACACCGGGCCGCTCGACGCCGCGGCGGTCGTGGAACGGATGCTCGCGGTGATCCGCGATGCCGGATGGGGGGGCGCGCCGCGGTGAGCTCCGCGCCCGGCCGGGAAGGAGGAGGCCGGGGAGCTCCGGGCGGCGATCGGAGCGCCCTCACCGAGCGGATCCGGCAGGCGGCCCGCGACGCCGGATTCGACCGCGTCGGGATCACCGATGCCCGCCCCTCCGAGCAGGCCGAGGCGTTCCGCGCTTGGCTCGCCCGCGGCGAGCACGCCGGGATGGCGTACCTGGCACGCGATCCCGAGCGACGCTTCCGGCCCGCCGAGCTGCTGCCCGGAGCCGTCTCGATCGTGGTGGTGGCGCTCCACTACCAGCCCGAGGCCGCCGCGGAGGGCGATCTCTGGCCCCGGGTCGCCCGCTACGCGCAGGGCGACGACTACCACGACCTGATGATCGCCGGCCTGCGGCGGCTGGCGACGGCGGTCACGGCGCTCGTCCCCGGTGCCCGTACCCGCCCGTACGTGGACACCGGCCCCCTACTGGAACGCGAGATCGCCGCTCGCGCCGGTCTCGGCGCGGTGGGGAAGCACACCCTTCTGCTCCATCCGGAGCACGGCTCCTGGTTCCTCCTCGGGGAGCTCCTGACCGATCTCGACCTCGTCGCCGACGAGCCGCTGGCCGACCCGTGCGGCAGCTGCACCCGCTGCCTCTCCGCCTGCCCGACGGGAGCCCTCACCGCCCCCCGGCAGCTCGACGCCCGCCGCTGCATCAGCTACTGGACGATCGAACACCGGGGGACGATCCCGCCGGAGGTTCGCCCCGCGCTGGAGGAGTGGGTCTTCGGCTGCGACCTCTGCCAGGAGGCCTGCCCCTGGAACGACGCCGCCCCGCCGCCGACCGACGGGCGCCTCGCGCTCCCCGCGGTCCGGCGTGGGCTCGACCTCGCCGGCCTCCTGACCCTCGACCGCGAGGCGTACCTCCGGCTCTTCCGCCGCAGCCCGTTGAAGCGCCCCAGGCTCGAAGGGCTCCAGCGCAACGCCGCGATCGCGATCGGCAACCGGGGGCGGGAGGAGTACCTGCCCGCGCTCGCGGCGGCCGGCGCCAACCCCTCGCCGGTGGTCCGCGAGGCGGCCGGCTGGGCGCTGGCCCGGATCGGCGGCCCGTGCGCTGCCGCGCTGCTCGCGGCGGCGGTCGCGAACGAGACCGATCCCGGGACGCGGCGCGCCCTGGCCGCTCACGCGGCGTCCAACTGCTGATTTGACAGGGCCCAACGGGCATTCCTATACTTCCCGGTCTCGGGCTGTCTCTGGGCACCAGCCGCGTCCCGAGTCCACCCATGGGGTGGTCAGGCTCCCAGCCTGGAATCCAAATCTAGGAGGATCATCGCTTTATGGCACAGGTCGGCAACGAGCGCGACGCATCAGTGGACTTCGTCGACGAGGAGGAGGATGCGGTCGCCAGCGCCGAATACCAGGAGTTCCTCGCCCTCTACGACGAGAGCATGCGCAATCTCACCGAGGGTGAGATCGTGCGCGGGAAGGTGGTGGCGATCACCGCCAACGAGGTGATCGTCGACGTCGGCTACAAGTCCGAGGGCCTGATCCCGATCGAGGAGTTCCGGGGTGTCGACGGCGAGGTCCACGTCCAGGTCGGTTCGGACGTGGAGGTGCTCCTGGAGAAGGCGGAGGACCAGGAAGGCCACGTGCTCCTCTCGCACAGCAAGGCGGAGCGGATGCGGGTCTGGAACGAGATCGAGCAGTCGTTCCGCGAAGGGCGCGTGATCAAGGGCCGGGTGATCGACCGGATCAAGGGCGGCCTCACCATCGACGTCGGAGTCCGGGCGTTCCTGCCCGGATCGCTCGCCGACATCAAGCCGGTGAAGAACCTCGAGATCCTGCGCGGCAAGGAGCTGGAGTTCAAGGTCATCAGCCTCGACCGCCGCCGCAACAACATCGTGCTCTCCCGCAAGGCGGTGCTCGAGAAGGAGTACGAGCGCAAGAAGGCGGAGACGATCGAGAAGCTGCAGGAAGGCGTGCTCATGAAGGGCACGGTGAAGAACATCACCGACTACGGGGTCTTCGTCGACCTCGGCGGGGTGGATGGGCTCCTGCACATCACCGACATCTCCTGGGGGCGGGTCAACCACCCCTCCGAGCACTTCAACATCGGCGACGAGATCGAGGTCGTGGTGCTGAAGTTCGACCGCGAGACCGAGCGCGTCTCGCTCGGCTACAAGCAGCGGGGCGAGGATCCGTGGGTGCTGGTCGACAAGCGGTACCCGGTGGGCTCGCGCGTCCACGGCCGGGTGGTGAGCCTGGTCGACTACGGCGCCTTCGTGGAGCTCGAGGAGGGCGTCGAGGGCCTGATCCACGTCAGCGAGATGTCGTGGACGAAGAAGGTCGTCAACCCCACCAAGATCCTCAAGACCGACGACGAGATCGACGCCATCGTCACCGAGGTCGACCTCGACCAGCGGCGCATCAGCCTCTCGCTCCGCCAGACCGAGCGGAACCCGTGGGAGGAGCTCGCGATCACGCAGCCGCCCGGCAGCATCGTCGAGGGGAAGGTCCGCAACCTCACGGAGTTCGGCGCCTTCGTCGAGATCACCGAGGAGATCGACGGCCTCGTCCACGTCTCCGACATGAGCTGGACGAAGCGCGTGAAGCATCCGAGCGAGGTGCTGCGCAAGGGGGACGCGGTCCGGGCGCGGATCCTTGCCATCGACGTCGACAACCAGCGCGTCTCGCTCTCGATCAAGGAGTTCATGCCGAACGAGTGGCAGGACTTCGTCGACGGGCACCAGGTGGGCGACGTGCTCACCGGGCGGGTCGTCAACGTGACCGATTTCGGTCTCTTCATCGACATCTACGCCGGGCTCGAGGGCCTCGCCCACGTCAGCGAGATCGACGTCCCGGGCGGCAAGCTCGACGACCATTTCGCGATCGGCGACTGGGTGCGGGCGCGGGTGCTGCGCATCGAGCAGGACGACAAGAAGGTCGGCCTCACGCTGCGAGGCGTGCCGCAGCCGAGCGAGGAGGAGATCGCGGAGCTCGACGCCGAGGCGGCGGCCGCCGCGGCCGAGACGGAGGCGCTCCCGGAGGAGGAGCCCGAGTCCGCGGACGCCGAAGGGGTGGAGGAGGAGTGAGGAGTCCGGGCGGGTTCCGCGCCCGCCCGCCAGTTGACCCGACCGGGGGAGAGGCGCCGTGGCCGAACGCGAGGGAATGACGAAGGCAGACCTCGTCGAGGAGGTGGCGCGCGTCGCCCAGCTCAGCAAGAAGCAGGCCGAGCAGGTCGTCAACACCTTCTTCGACACCATCGTCGACTCCCTGCGCGACGGCGAGAAGGTGGAGCTGCGCGGTTTCGGCAGCTTCCGGATCCGCCAGCGCGGCGCCCGGATCGGCCGCAACCCGAAGACCGGAGAGCGGGTGGCGGTGCCGCCGAAACGGATCCCGTACTTCAAGCCGGGCAAGGAGCTGCGCGCCACCATCAATGCCGGGGAGCCCTGAGGAACGGCGAGGCCGATGCCCACTCTCTTCACTCCCTGGCGGTACGAATACATCACCGCCGCCGCCTCCCAGCCGGCGGGCTGCTTCCTCTGCGAAGCGGCCGCCTGCGACGAGACGGAGGAGGAGGCCCGACTGGTAGTGGCGCGCACGCCCCACCATCTGGTCGTCGTCAACCGCCACCCGTACTCGAACGGCCATCTGCTCGTGGCGCCCCGGCGGCACCACGCCACCCCGGCCGGGAGCGACGCGGCGGAGCGCGCCGAGCTCTGGGAGGTCGTGCTGCGCGCCCAGGAGGCGCTGGAGCGGCTCTACGCCCCCCACGGGATGAACCTCGGCATGAACCTCGGCACCTGCGCCGGCGCCGGGTTGCCGGGACATTTCCACCTCCACCTCGTACCCCGCTGGAACGGGGATACGAACTTCATGTCGGTGGTCGCGGAGACCCGGCTCGTCCCCGAAGAGCCGGCGACTTCCTGGCGGCGGATTCGCGAGGTCTTCTGCGCCCTCGGACCCGGAGAGAGCCGCCGGTGAGCGCCTGGCCGCCGTGGCGCCTCGTGCCGCTGATCGCCGGCGCCTGGCTGGTGCCGGGAAGCGGGCATTTCGCGCTCGGCCGGCGCGGGCGCGGGCTCGCCTTCTTTGCGCTGGTAGCGGGCTCCGCCACGATCGGGGCGCTGCTCCACGGCAACCTGTTCGGCATCCAGCCCGGACAGCCTCTCAGCCTCCTCGCGACGCTGGCGGTGGCTGCGTCGGGCGCGCCGTACTTCGTGCTGCGGGTCGGCCTCGGGTTCACCGGTGACCCGTACGCACCGGGCTACGAATACGGCTCCGTCTTCCTCCTCTCCGCCGGTCTCATGAACCTGATGCTCCTGTTCGACGTCTGGGACATCGGGAGCGGCCGGAAGGAGTGAGCCGATGGTCAGCCACCTCCTCCTCATGAGCCTCTACGCCTTCCAGACCGGGCTCTTCTTCGCCCTGCTCTGGAAGCGCACCCCGCGCGAACGCCTGATCCTCTTCTCCCAGATCTTCTTCAGCCTCCTCGGTGGCGCGTTGCTGCTCGGCTGGCTCATGTACCCCTTCCCGGCCGGTCCTCCAGCGCCGTTCCCGTGACCGATCGATCGTTGTTGCTCGTCGCCGGCGAGGCGTCGGGTGACCTCCACGCGGCCCGGCTCCTCGCGGAGCTGCGTCCTCTCGTGCCGGAGTTCCGGGCTTTCGGTCTGGGCGGCGAGGAGCTCGCGGCGGCCGGCCAGGAGCAGCTCGCCGAGAGCCGGGAGGTCGCGGTCGTCGGGGTTCGCGAGGCGCTCCGGGTCCTGCGGCGGGCGCGCGAGATCTTCCGGGCGATTCTCCGGGAGGCGGAACGCTCCCGCCCGGCGGCCGCCGTCCTGGTCGATTTCGCGGAGTTCAACCTCCGCCTCGCCGGTGCGCTCCACCGGCGCGGAATCCCCGTCATCTACTACATCAGCCCCCAGGTCTGGGCCTGGCGGCGGGGACGGGTGCGGAAGATCCGCCGCACGGTCGACGAGCTGCTCGTCCTCTTCGCGTTCGAGGAGAGCTTCTTCCGGGCGCACGGCGTGACCGCCCATCACGTCGGCCACCCGCTGATCGACGAGGTGCCACCGCTCGTGCCGCGTCTCGAGCGTTCGCCCTCGCCGGCGGAGCCGCTCCGCCTCGCCCTGCTGCCCGGCTCCCGGCGGAGCGAGATCGATCACCTCCTGCCGGCGATGCTCGGGGCAGTGCGCCTCCTGCGCGAGCGCCTCCCGGTAACGGCGCGGATCGTGCAAGCCCCCTCGGTGGAGGGTTCCTGGCTCGCCGCCCACATGGAGCGGGCAGGGCTCGACCTGCCGCTCGTCACCGCGAACCGGTTCGAGGAGATCGCGGCGAGCGACCTCGCTTTCTGCGCCTCGGGCACCGCCACTCTCGAGGTCGGACTCCTGCGCACCCCGATGATCGTGGTCTACCGACTCGCTCCGAGCTCGATGTTCCTCGCCCGCCTGCTCGTGAAGCTGCCAAACTTCAGCCTCGTGAACCTCGTGCTCGGCCGGAAGGTCGTCCCCGAGCTGCTCCAGGGGCAGGTTCGGGCCGAGTCGCTCGCAGAGGCCGCCGCCGGCCTGCTCACCGACCACGAGCGGCGGGTCCGGATGAGCGCCGATCTCGCCGGGCTGCGGCCCCGCCTGGGCGCACCCGGGGCGGCCCGGCGCGCGGCGGAGAGGGTGGCGGCACGCCTGCGCGCCGCCGGATGGAGCTGAGACGGTGTTCTCCTTCCTCTTCCGGTATTTCCGGCGTTACTTCGGCTGGGCGGCGCTCGCCGTCCTGGCGACCCTCTTCTACGCCAGCTCGACGGTCTCGCTGGTCTATCTGATCGAGCCGCTCTTCGGGGAGGTCCTCATGGCCTCCGGCGAAGAGATGCCGGAGCAGGTGAAGCTGGTCGGGCTCGGGAAGGCGGAGGAGCCGGATCAGGAGTCGGCGGTGGCAGCGCAGGAGCTCAAGCACCGGGCCCGGCTCTGGCTTAAGCGCTCCTTCGATCGCGGCTTCTTCTGGCTGCGCGCGCGGTTCGGGATCGACGACGCCCGGGTGGTCTACTTCATCCCGGCCCTCTTCCTCCTCCTCTTCCTCGTGCGGGCGTTCTCCGACTTCGTCAACGCCTACGCCTTCCAGGAGTTCGGACTGCGGGGGACGAACGCCCTGCGCAACGATCTCTTCCGGCGGGTCCTCGCGCAGTCGAGCAGCTTCCACGCCCGCCACGCGAGCGGCGAGGTGATCAGCCGCATCGTGAGCGACATCGCGGTGATCCAGACCGCGATCTCCAACCGGATCGCCGACCTCTTCCAGCAGTCGCTCACGCTGGTGGTGCTCCTCTGGGTCCTCTTCTCGAAGAACTCCCGGCTGGCCGCCGTCTGCCTCATCGGAGCACCGGCCGTGATCTACCCGATCGTCCGCTTCGGGCGCGGCCTGCGCCACACCACCCATCGCTCCCAGGAGCGGATGGCCGACCTTTCGAACCTCGTCGCCGAGGCGGTGCGTGGCCACCGGGTGGTCAAGGCGTTCGGCATGGAGGAGTTCGAGAACCGGCGCTTCGCCGAGGTGACCCGCAGCCACCTGCGAGTCACCCTGCGCGGCCAGCTCTTCGCCAACCTCTCGAGCCCGGTCGTCGAGTCGGTGGCGGTGCTGGGAGCCGCGCTCCTCTTCGCCTGGGCGGGGAAGACGATCCGCGCCGGCGGCATGTCCACGGCCGGGTTCTTGTCCTTCCTCGTCAACCTCCTGATGCTCTACGACCCGATCCGCAAACTGAACCGGGTGAACCTCGTCGTCCAGCAGTCGCTCGCTGCCGTGCAGCGGGCCCGGTCACTCTTCCAGGTGCCGATCGACATCGTGGACCGCCCCGGAGCCCGTGACTGGGACGGGACGTTCGAGACCCTCGCCTTCGAGGACGTCCGCTTCGCGTACCGCGAAGGGGAGGAGGTGCTGCGCGGCGTCTCGCTCCCGATCCGGCGAGGAGAGACCGTCGCGCTGGTCGGCGCTTCCGGCGCCGGCAAGTCGACGCTGGCGAGCCTCCTGCCGCGCTTCTACGACGTCACCGAAGGTCGGGTGGCGATCGACGGCACGGACATCCGCGATCTCACCCTCGCGAGCCTGCGAGGCGGGATCGGCCTCGTCACCCAGGAGACCTACCTCTTCGACGACACCATCCGCAACAACATCGCCTACGGCCGCGCCGATCTCCCGTTGGATAAGGTGCGGGAGGCCGCGCGGGCGGCGTTCGCCGACGAGTTCATCCTGGCGATGCCCCAGGGGTACGACACCCGGATCGGGGAAGGGGGGATGAGCCTGTCGGGAGGCCAGCGACAGCGGCTCGCGATCGCCCGGGCGCTGCTCAAGGACGCTCCCGTCCTGATCCTCGACGAGGCGACCTCGCAGCTCGACATGGAGTCGGAGGCGCTGGTGCAGAAGGCGCTCGCGAACCTCGTGCGCGGGCGCACGACGCTCGTCATCGCCCACCGCCTGACCACGATCCAGAGCGCCGACCGGATCGTGGTCATGGATCGCGGCGAGATCGTGGAGCAGGGGAGCCACCAGGAGATGCTCGCGCGCGGCGGCCTCTACCGGCGTCTCCACGACCTCCAGTTCCACGAATGACGGGCGTGGCGGGCACCCGGGCAGCCGACCGGAGCGAGGGCTCCGAGCTGGCGACCCGAATGCTGGCCGGAACCGCGGCACTCCTGATCCGGGCGATCCGGGCCACCGTCCGCCTCCGTTTCCATGGCGCCGAGGAGCTCCGGCGGCGGGAGGCAGCCGGCGAACGGTTCATCCTCGCCTTCTGGCACCGCCACCTGCTGCTGATGCCGTACGTCTACCGGGGGCAGCGGATCTCGGTGCTCGTCAGTCGGAGCCGCGATGGCGAGCTGATCGCTCGCACCGTGGCGCACTTCGGCATCGACTCCGCCCGCGGTTCGAGCAGCCGGGGCGGGGCGGCAGGGCTGCGGGAGCTGCTGCGCAGATCCCGGGAGGGGTACGATCTCGCCTTCACCCCGGACGGCCCTCGCGGGCCGGCCGGGATCGTGCAGCCCGGAGTGATCGCCGCGGCCGCGGCCACGGGCTTCCCGATCGTTCCGGTCGCGCTCGCGGCGTCGCGCTGCCGCCGGCTGCGCAGCTGGGACCGGTTCGTGGTGCCGCTGCCCGGCGCCTGCGTCCATTACGTCTGCGGCGAGCTCTTTCCGGTCGCCCGGGGCATGGATCCGGCGGCGGCCGCCGGCGAGCTCGCCCGGCGCCTCGACGGTGCGGAGGCGGAAGCGCTACGGTACGCGGGACAGACGGCGGGAGAGGAGGGAACCTGAGATGCGGAGCATGACCGGGGCTGGGGTGGCTCACGCCAGCGCCGAAGGATGGCGCTGCCACGTCCGTTTGGCGAGCGTGAACCACCGCTTCCTCGACGTCGTGGTGAGGCTCCCGGAACGGCTGCGCGGACGGGAGCCGGAGCTGCGCCAACTGGTCGCGGCACGGCTCGCCCGCGGCCGCGTCGAGGTCGAGGTCGCGATCGAACCGGAAGGCGACCGGGCCGTTTCGCTGGCGCTCGACGAGGCCGCCGTCGAGGCGCTCCATCAGGCGCTCGGCACCCTGCGCGAGAAGGGCTGGATCGCCGGTGAGCTCGCCGCGGGCGACCTGCTGCGGCTGCCGTCGCTCCTGCGGTTCGGATCCGGCGACGAGGGCTGGGGAGAGGGGGCCGAGCGGCTGCTCCGCGACACCGTCACGGCCGCCATGGACGCCCTGATCGCCGCGCGCGAAGCCGAAGGGGAGCGAGCGTCTCCGCAAGGCTCTCGAGCAGCGCCTCGAAGCGTTCCAGGCCCTGGCGCAGCGCCTTTTCTCGCGGCGCGAAGCGTTGCGTCAGGAGCTCCTCGCGGGGCTCCGACGGCGTCTCGCGACGCTCGCGTCGGAGATCCCGGTCGCCGAGGAGCGGCTCGCCCAGGAGGCGGCACTCCTCGTCGAGCGGAGCGACGTGAGCGAGGAGCTCGATCGTCTGCGGGCCCATCTCGAACGGTTCGGCGAGCTGCTCGCCGCGACCGGGCCGGTGGGCAAGCAGCTCGACTTCCTCTGCCAGAAGCTGCAGCGCGAGGTCGGGACGATCGGCGCCAAGAGCCGCGATCTCGCGACCACGCAGGACGTCCTCACGGCGAAGCTGCTCTGCGAACAGCTGCGCGAACAGATCCAGAACCTCGAATGACCCGCACCAGGAAGCGCGGAGGAGGGGAGAGGCGATGACGCGGGGCGAGCTCTTTCTCATCTCGGCTCCCTCGGGAGCCGGCAAGAACAGCCTGATGGACGCCCTCGGGGCCCACCTCGGTCACGAGCGGCTCGCCTTCGTGGTGAGCCACACCACCCGCCCGCCTCGTGCCGGGGAACGGGATGGCGTCGACTACCATTTCGTCGACGATGCGCGGTTCGAGGAGATGGTCCGAGCGGATCGTTTTCTCGAATGGGCCAGGGTCTACGATCACCGGTATGGCACCGCAGCGGCAGAGGTGCTTCCCCGGCTCGCGCAGGGGATCGACGTCGTCCACGACCTCGACGTCCAGGGTGCGGCGCGCCTGCGCCTCCGGATGCCGGAGGCCCACTCGATCTTCGTGCTGCCTCCCTCCTACGCGGAGCTGCGGCGGCGCCTCGAGGGGAGGGGTGCCGACGAGGCCGGGGCCCGAGCCCGCCGGCTCGCGCTATCTCTCTCAGAAATCGAGTGTTATCGCGATTACGAGTATGTTATAGTGAACTCTGATCTGCAGCTCGCCGCCGGTACCCTGGCGGCGATCATCGTCGAGAAGCGCCATCGCCGCGCCCGGATGCAGGAGGTTGCCGAAGCGATCGCGGACGATTTCCGCACCGCTCTCGGCGGCGCCCGGTGACCGGTCCCGGCGGCGCTGAGGAGAGCCTTTGATGGAGCTACCACCGCGAGTCGACAGTACTTTCCGTTACGTCCTGCTGGCGGCCCGGCGGGCCGAACAGCTGATGCGGGGCGCCGTGGCAAAGGTCCCGCCCTCGTCGAAGCCGACCCGGACGGCGATGGCCGAGCTCGCCGACGACCTCGTCGCCTGGGATTACGGGCCGCCGCCGCAGCCCGAGGAGCTGGCGCCTCCCGCCGAGGAGACGGAAGCCGAGGCCCAGCCCGACGCGCTGGCCTGAGCGCGAGGACCGATGCGCGTCCTGCTGGGGATCGGAGGCGGCATCGCGGCGTACAAGGCCGCCGAGCTGGTGCGCCTCCTGCGGGGTGACGGGCACGAGGTCTGTTGCTGCCCGACCCGGCACGCCACCGCCTTCGTCGCCCCGCTGACGCTCGAGGTGCTCTCCGGACGCCCTCTGCTCACCGAGGCGTATCTCGAACCGGGGACCGGCGGCCGCGAGGAGCACATCGACGCCGCGGCCTGGACGGAGGTGCTCTGCGTCGCCCCGGCGACCGCCGACCTGCTCGCCCGCCTCTCGCTGGGGATCGCCGGCGACGTGCTCACGACCACGGCGCTCGCCGTGGCGGGTCCCTGGATCGTGGCGCCCGCGATGCACGGGCGGATGTGGGCGCAGCCCCAGGTGCAGGAGCACGTCGAGCGCCTGCGAACCCGGGGGGTCCGGATCGTCGGTCCGGAGTACGGCGCCCTCGCCTCGGGCGAGAGCGGCTGGGGGAGGATGGCTGAGCCGACGAAGATCGTCGCCGAGATCACGGCCGCCCTCCGGCCCGGGCCGTTGCAGGACCGCCGGATCGTGGTCACCGCCGGCCCGACCTACGAACCGATCGATCCCGTCCGTTTCCTCGGGAACCGGTCGAGCGGCCGGATGGGGTTCGCGATCGCCGCCGAAGCCGCGGGGCGCGGCGCCGCCGTGACCCTGATCGCCGGCCCGGTCGCGCTGCCGACCCCCGGCGGGGTCCGGCGGCTCGACGTCGAGACCGCGGCGGAGATGCGCCAGGCGACGCTCGCTGCCGCCGCGGATGCCGACGCCGTCGTCATGGCCGCCGCGGTCGCCGACTTCCGTCCCGCGGCGGTCGCGCCCGTGAAGATCAAGAAAGGCGAGGCGCCGCCCGC
Organism: Acidobacteriota bacterium; assembly: GCA_012521815.1. Lineage (GTDB taxonomy): Bacteria > Acidobacteriota > Thermoanaerobaculia > Multivoradales > JAGPDF01 > JAAYLR01. Next base: position 16,993 of record JAAYLR010000014.1, on the reverse strand, counting down.
ACCGCTCGCACTCGCCCGCAACCCCGACATCCTCACCGAGCTCGCCACCGCCGCGCCGGGAGCGCTGCGGGTCGGCTTCGCCGCCGAAACCGGCGACCTCGCCCGGGAGGCGCTGGCGAAGCTGGAGCGGAAGGGATGCGACCTCATCGTCGCCAACGACGTGAGCGCCGAGGGGATCGGCTTCGCGAGTCCCGACAACGAGGTCACGATCTTCCGGCGCCGGGGCGAACCGCTCTTCCTCTCGCGGCGTCCGAAAGAGGAGATCGCCCGGACCCTCCTCGATCTCGTCACGCAGGAGCTCGCCGAGCGTGGGCCGTCCCCGGCCGCCGGTCGCTGACTGGCTCGCCTACCTCGGCGAGATCGGCTACGGCGAGATCTACCGGCGGGCCACCGGCCACGCGGCGATCCCGGAGGAGGTGGCGCCACCGGTGGCCGTTCCGGAACCTTCGCCGGCGGACGCCGGACGGGAGGAGGCGCTCGCCGAGCTGGCCGGGCGCGTCGCCGTCTGCACCGCCTGCGTGCTCTCCGAAACCCGGAACCGCACCGTCTTCGGCACGGGCCCGCTCGGCGCCAGGCTGATGGTGATCGGCGAAGGGCCCGGAGCGGAGGAGGACCGGCAGGGGCTGCCGTTCGTGGGGCGCGCCGGCGAGCTCCTCACGAAGATCCTCCTCGCGATCGGACTCACCCGCGAAGAGGTCTACATCGCCAACATCGTCAAATGCCGGCCGCCGGGCAACCGCGCCCCCGAACCGGCCGAGGTGGCGGCCTGCATCGGCTACCTCGAGCGGCAGATCGAGATCATCCGGCCCACCCTCCTCGTCGCGCTCGGCAAGACCGCCGCCCAGGTGCTCCTCGGAACGAACGGCAGCCTGGCCGAGCTGCGCGGGCCGTGGTACGAGTACCGCGGTGTCCCGCTCAAGGTGACCTACCATCCCGCCGCGCTGCTGCGGAACCCCGCCTTGAAGCGGCCGACCTGGGAGGACATGCAGGAGGTTCGGGACCGGCTCGCCCGCGACTCCCGGCAACCGGAGGAGGAGTCATGAGCCCCGCTCGCATCCGCATCGTCACCTCGCTGCCCGCCGGTCTCGACCGGATCGTCGTCTTCGTCGCCGCCGGAGCTGCCCCGGCCGTCGCCGCTCTCGAACCGGCGTTCGGCAGGACGGCCCGCGCCCTCGCGGCGCGGCGAGGCTGGGAGGGCAATCTAGGACAGCGGCGGGAGGCGGGCGATCCGGCCGGACCGTCGCTCGAGATCGCCGGCCTCGGGAGCGCTCCCGACTCCGCCGACCCGCGGCTGGGGGTCGAGATCGCCGCCGCGGTCACGCGGGCGGCGGCGGCCGGTGCCCGGCGCCTCGGGATCGTCCTGCCCCGGGGGCTCATCGGAGGCGATCCGGCCGCGGTCGCCCGGCTCGCCCGCCATGCCGCACTCGCCGGATACCGGTTCGTGCGGTACCGGGAGCGGAGCGGGGAGACGGCGCCGGTCGGGGAGGTGCTCTTCGCGGTTCCGGAGGGCGAGGAGGCGGGGGCCTGGCGGACCGGGCAACGCACCGCGACCGCGGTCGCCGCGGCGGTGGCCTGGACCCGCGATCTGGCCAACACCCCGCCGAACGAGGCGACCCCGGCCTGGATGGCCACGCAGGCAAGAGCCCTCGCGCGGAGAGTCGGAGCCCGGGCCACGGTGCTCGGGCCGGCACAGCTGCGGCAGCGCGGGATGGGAGGGATCCTCGCCGTCGGCGGCGGCTCGGCGCATCCTCCCCGGATGGTCCGTCTCGCCTGGGGAAGCCGGGGGCCCCGGGTGGCGATCGTGGGGAAGGGGGTGACGTTCGACAGCGGCGGGATCTCGATCAAGCCGGCGGCGGCGATGGACGAGATGAAGTGGGACAAGTGCGGCGCCTGCACGGCGCTCGGGATCCTCCACGCCGCCGCGGCGCTGGCGCTGCCGGTGCGGCTCCGCCTCTATCTCCCGCTCGCGGAGAACCTCCTGGATGGCTCGGCCTACCGTCCCGGCGACATCGTGCGCTGCGCCAACGGCAAGACCGTGGAGATCCTCAACACCGATGCCGAGGGGCGGCTGATCCTCGCCGACGCCCTCGCCTGGGCCGCCGCCGAACGCCCGGAGCGGCTGCTCGAGTTCTCGACGCTGACCGGCGCCTGCGCGGTCGCGCTCGGGCAGCGGACCGCCGGTCTCTTCTCCCCGGACGATCAGCTCGCCGGCGATCTCCTCGCGGCCGCCACGGCGACCGGCGAACGCCTCTGGCGACTCCCGCTCTGGCCGGAGTTCCTCGAGGAGATGCGCGGCGCGCACGCCGACCTGCGCAACTCCGGCGGCCGCTGGGGAGGCGCCTCGACCGCGGCGGCGTTCCTCTCGCAGTTCGTCGGCGACCTGACGAGCTGGGCGCATCTCGACATCGCCGGCCCGGCCTACGTCGGCGGCGAGGATCGCTCCCGTCGCGGGGCGACCGGCTACGGCGTGGCGACGGCGATCCACTGGCTGAGCGAGGTCGCTTCCCGGGAGCGCTTGCGCCGGAGACGATGACCGCGCTCGAGGTCGACTCCCTGACGGTCGCCTTTCCCGGACCGGCCGCTCCCGTAGAGGTGGTACGGCAGGCATCGTTGCGCCTCGAAGCGGGAGAGATGGTCGGCCTCGTCGGGGAATCGGGCTCCGGCAAGAGCCTGACGGCCCTCGCGCTGCTCGGGCTGCTTCCCGCCGGGGCGCGCGTCGGCGGCGGCAGCATCCGCCTCGCCGGCCGCGAGCTGCTCGGCCTCCCGGAGCGGGAGCTGCGGGCGGTGCGCGGGGGGGCGATCGGGCTGGTCTTCCAGGAGCCGCTCTCGGCGCTCAACCCGGTGCTCACGATCGGCCGGCAGGTGCGCGAGGCGCTGCGGGCCCACCGCTCCCTGTCCCGGGAGCAGGTCGCCACCGAGACCAGCGAGCTCCTCGACCTCGTCGCGCTCCCGGTCCGCCTGCTCGAGAGCCATCCCCACCAGCTCTCGGGGGGGCAGCGGCAGCGGGTGCTGCTCATGCTGGCCCTGGCCGGGCGCCCCTCGTTCCTGCTCGCCGACGAGCCGACGACGGCGCTCGACGTCACCGTGCAGGCACAGATCCTCGCGCTGCTCGCCGACCTGCGGCGCGAGCTCGGACTCGGCATCCTGCTCATCACCCACGACCTCGCGGTCGTCGCCGAGAGCTGCAGCCGCGCCTACGTGATGTACGCCGGAGAGATCGTCGAGGAGGGGCCGGTACCGGTCCTCTTCTCGACTCCCGGGCACCCCTATACGGCAGGGCTCCTCGCGGCGCTGCCCCGGCTCGGGGAACCGGGCCGCCGGGGCGAGCTCCCGGCCGTGCCGGGTCAGGTCGCCGACCCGCGGCGGCTTCCCGAAGGGTGCGCTTTCCATCCCCGTTGCGCGCGCGCCGTGGAGCGGTGCCGCCGCGAGCATCCGTTGCCGGTCTCGCTCGGCCCCGGTCACCGCTCCCGCTGCTTCTTCGCCGAACAGGTGCGAGCCGGCCGATGAGCGTGCTCCTCGAGGCGCGCGGGGTGATCAAGGAGTTCCGCTCCGCGGCGGGCCTGCCGGGACGGCGGACGGCGGCGTTCCAGGCCGTGGCCGGGGTCGATCTGCAGGTGAACCGGGGGGAGACGCTGGCGCTGGTGGGCGAATCGGGCAGCGGCAAGACGACCCTCGCGCGCTGCCTGATGCGTCTCGTCGAGCCGACCGCGGGAGAGATCCGGTTCGATGGCCGCGACCTGCGAGCGCTTCCCGCCGCCGCCCTGCGCGCGGAACGCCGCCGCTTCCAGATGGTCTTCCAGGATCCCCACAGCTCCCTCAACCCGCGGTTGAGGATCGGTTCGATGCTCGCCGAGCCGATCCGGGTCCACCGGCTGCGCCCCCGCGCCGAGATCGCCGCGCGGGTCGCCGAGCTCCTCGAGCTCGTCGGGCTGCCGCCCACGGCGGCGGCTCAGTACCCGCACGAGTTCTCCGGCGGCCAGCGTCAGCGGCTCGGCATCGCCCGGGCGCTCGCGACCGAGCCGGAGCTGCTCGTCGCCGACGAGCCGGTCTCCGCGCTCGACGTCTCGATCCGCGCCCAGATCGTCAACCTCCTGGTCGCGCTGCAGCGGCGCTACGGCCTCGCGCTCCTCTTCATCACCCACGATCTGGCGCTCGTCGAGCATCTCGCCGACCGGGTCGCGGTCATGTACCGGGGCCGGATCGTCGAGGAGGCGCCGAACGCTGCGCTCTTCGCCACGCCCCGGCACCCGTACACCCGGGCGTTGCTGAGAGCGGTTCCGCGGGTTCGCCCGGCGAGCGCCGGGGAGGGGCTTCGGGAAGCGGATCCGGGAGCGTCCGGGGCCGAAGACGCCGTGGTCAGCGGTGGCTGCGCCTACCGGCCGCGCTGCGACCGGGCCAGCGCCCGCTGCGCGCGGGAGATCCCGCTCCTGGTTCCCCCCGCCGGAGCGCACCGGTACGCCTGCTTCCACCCCCTCGACCCCGAAACCGACCGGAACTTTTCCCCACGAGAGCCGTAAGTCTGGGAAGATCGCACCCGCCTCCGGACGCCTCCGGAGCGGAAGAGAGGACACCACGGATGGAACCGAATCCTGGAAACCGCGTCAGCTCACTCGGCGCCGCCACCCTCATCGGCCTCTGCCTCCTGGCCACGCTCGCCCTGCCCGCCCGCGCGGAGCCGATCCGGGTCTCCGCCGACCTCACGCCGGCCGCGGCGGCCGCGCCGCTGCGCATCAGCGGGGGTGCGGTGCATCTGACCCTCGAGGAGGCGATCGCGCTCGCCCTCGATCAGAACCTCTCCCTGCGCGTCGTGCGCTACGACCAGGCGCGAGCCCGGGAGAACGTCGCGCAGGCGCTCGGGATCTACGATTTCCTGGTCCAGGGTGGGCTGCAGCTGTCGAGCGACACCGTCCCGGCCGCCTCGAACCTGGACGGCGCCGAGGTCCAGGAGAGCGACCGGGCCGGCTTCCAGCTCGGTCTGAGCCGCCTGCTGCCGACCGGCGGAACCGCCGAGGTGAATTGGGTCAACGGGCGCTTCAAGACCAACTCCCGCTTCTCGATCCTGAACCCCTCCTACTCGAGCGGGCTCAACCTCGTGCTGAACCAGCCGCTGCTGCGCGACTCCGGCCGCGAGGCGACCGAGCGCGGGATCGTCATCGCCCGCAACAACCGGGAGATCAGCCGGCTCACCTTCGTGCAGCGGGTCACCGACCTGCTGCGCGAGGTGGAGGAGGGGTACTGGAACCTGGTCGAGGCGCGCTACCAGCTCCAGGTCTCCGAGGCCGCGCTCGACCTCGCCCGGCGCCTGCACGAGCAGAACCGGGTGCGCGTCGACGTGGGCACGCTGGCGCCGCTCGAGCTCGTGCAGAGCGAGGTGGGGATCGCCACGCGGGAAGAGGAGATCATCCGCGCCCGCTTCGCGGTCGGCAACGCCGAGGACCGTCTCCGGCAACTGCTCGGGCTCGATCGGGACGCCCAGCTCTGGGCGGCCGAGATCGTGCCGGAGAGCGAGGCCGAGATCTCGGCGCCGCTCCTGCCGGTGGAGAAGGCGATCGACCGGGCGCTCGACTCCCGCCCCGAGCTCGCCTCGCGCCGCACCACGCGGCGCAATCTCGAGATCGAAGCCGCCTGGCGACGCAACCAGCTGCTGCCGCGCGTCGACCTGCAGGCCACCTACAAACTCAACGGCGTGGGCGGTGACGTCCTGGTGCGCTCTCCCGACGGCTCGGTGATCGCTTCCTCGCCCGGCGGCTGGGACGACGCCCTCCAGCAGGTCGCCGACCTCGACTATCGTGGCTGGACCGTCGGCATCGGTTTCTCCTACCCGCTCGGCAACCGCAGCGCCCGCGCCCAGCAGGCGAGCGCGGAGCTGGCGGTCGAGCAGGCCAGCACCCAGGAGCAGGAGCTCGAGCTGAGCATCGCCACCGAGGTGCGGACGGCGGTGCGCGCGGTGGAGGCCGCGGCCAAGGCGATCGAGTCCGCGAAGGCCTCCCGCCGGCTCGCGGAGAAGAACCTCGAGGCCGAGCAGCGCAAGTACGAGAACGGTCTCTCCACGAGCTTCCAGGTCCTCCAGATCCAGGACGATCTGACCGCCGCCCGCAGCCGGGTGGTCTCCGCGGTCTCCGGCTATCGCCGGGCGCTTGCCGCCTATCGCCGCGCCCTCGGCACGCTGCTCGAAGAGAGCCACGTCACGGTGCTCGGCGACGAGGCCGCCGAGGGCTGAGCGAGAACGACCGTGAGCGCGTCCTGGCAGCGGATCGTCGGGGTCTTCCATTCCCCTCGCAAGGTTTTCACGGGTATTGCCGAACAGCCGACGGTCCTGGTCGCGCTCCTGCTCGCGTCCCTGCTCGGCACCGGCGTGACGCATCTCGCCTACGGGAAGATTCCCGTGCAGGAGCTGGCCCGGGTCGTGGAGGCCAAGGCCGGTTCCCTGCCGCCCGGCACGGACCTCGACCAGATCCATCGCTTCTCGCACCTCGCCGCGACGACCAGCGTCGCGCTCACCATCCCGCTCGTCAGCCTGATCGTCGCCGGCATCTTCCTCGGCGGGGTCAATCTCGCCGGCGGCAGGATCGATTACCGGCGCGCCCTGAGCGTGACCGTCCACGGCATGCTGCCGTTCTCCCTGTCCACCCTGCTCAGCCTGCCGGTGATCCTGACGCGAAGGACGATCGGGCTCGAGGAGTTCCAGGGCGGAGCGATCCTGCTCTCCCACCTGGGAGCGTTCGCGCCGGAGGACGCCGGGCCGGTGCTCTCGGCGCTGCTCGGCAGCGTGGATCTCTTCTCGATCTGGTGCATCGCGCTGCTGGTGCTCGGCTTCGGCATCGTGGGCGGCCTCTCCCGGCGGCGCGCGGGCGTGGTGGTCGGGGTGATCTGGGGAGCCGGAGTACTGATCAAGCTCGGCCTGGCCGCGCTGCGCTGAGAAAAGAGGCGGAACGATGAGCCTGATCCGGCTGGAAGGGATCGAGAAGGTCTACGAGATGGGCGCCGAGCAGGTGCGCGCGCTCGACGGGGTGGATCTCGTCATCGAACGGGGCGAATACCTAGCGATCATGGGCCCCTCGGGAAGCGGGAAGTCGACGCTCATGAACCTGCTCGGCTGTCTCGATACCCCGAGCGCCGGGACCTATCTGCTCAACGGCACCGCGGTGGAGAAGCTCGACGACGAGGAGCTGGCGGCGATCCGCAACCGCGAGATCGGTTTCGTCTTCCAGACCTTCAACCTGCTCGCCCGCACCGACGCGGCGCAGAACGTCGAGCTGCCCCTCATCTACGCCGGCGTGGCGCGGCGGCAGCGGCGCGAGCTGGCGCTGCGGGCGCTCGACCGGGTCGGCCTCTCCGACCGGGTCAGCCACCTGCCGAACGAGCTCTCCGGCGGCCAGCGGCAGCGGGTGGCGATCGCCCGGGCGCTGGTCAACAACCCCTCGATCCTGCTCGCCGACGAACCGACGGGGAACCTCGACTCGGCCACCTCCGCCGAGATCATGGCGCTCTTCGACGACCTCCACCGGGCAGGGAACACGGTCATCCTGGTGACGCACGAGCCGGATATCGCGGCCCATGCGAGCCGCCGGATCAGCCTGCGGGACGGGAAGATCGTCAGCGACGAGCGGGAGCCGGCGGGCGCCTGAATCCGGGGCCCGGCGGCGTGGTGCCGGAGACAGGAATCGAACCTGCACGGGCGCGAGGCCCGGGGGATTTTGAGTCCCCTGCGTCTACCGTTCCGCCACTCCGGCGCCGGGGCGGATCGTAAGGAGGCGGCCGCCCCCTGTCAAACGGAGCGGTTCGGGGAACTTGACGAGACCCACCTTTTCGGGTAGAGTCTCTCCCGTGAAACGACCGCCGCGCGGCCTCCAGGCCGCCGCGCAAGTCACGGGAAAATCAAGGAGTTAGGCGAGAGTGACATTCAAGGTCGGCCAGAAGGTGGTCTACCCGAACCATGGCGTCACGGTGATCGAGGAGATCGGTGCCAGCCGGCTGGACGGGACGGAGCAGACCTTCTACCACCTCCGCCTCCTCTCCAACAACTCGAAGGTGATGGTGCCCAAGGCGAACCTCGATCTCGTCGGGCTGCGCCCGCTGAGCGAGGTGCGGGAGATCCGTTCGCTCTTCTCGATCCTCGAGGACGGCAACATCGACACCTTCAAGGACTGGAAGGGGCGGTACAAGCAGAACCTCGACAAGATGAAGACCGGACGTCTCGCGGACGTGGCGGAGGTGCTCAAGAACCTCCGGTTCGTCAGCCAGAAGAAGAGCCTCTCCTTCCGCGAGAAGAAGATGTACGAGCGGGCCCGGCACTTCATCGTGAGCGAGGTCGCCCACGTCAAGGAGATCTCCGAGCGGGATGCCGAGGCGCTCGTCGAACGGGCGCTCTCCGCGAGCCTCGAGAAGCGGCACCGCTCGGCCGCCGCCCTGGCGAGCTGAACCCTTCCGGTCCGGGCCGCCGCGCCCGGACCGGGATTCTCTGTAGAATCGGGCCGTGCGCACCCCGGCTCCGATTCGCAGTCTGCTCTGCCTCCTCCTGCCGCTGCTGGCCGCCCCGGTGTGGGCCGCCCCGCCGCGCGCCGCGAACGCCACGGCCGAGGCCCTGGCCGTGAGCATCGGCATCGAACGTCAGCTCCTCGCCGAAGACCTCCTCTCCTACGCCGAAGCCCGCGATCGGGAGAACGCCGCCCTGCGCGCGGTCGACGACGGTCTGCGCAGCTTCGACGCCGCCCTGGTCGGAGAGGAGCAGGTTTCCCAGGCGCTCGTGACGCGTCTCGCGGCCGCCCTGCGCGAGGCGCGGGCCGATGCCGCCCGCTGGTCGAGCGAGGCCGACCGGCTGCGGGAAGCCCTCTCCGAGCGCCTCCGCCGCCTCGCGCTGCTGCAGCGGCGAGCCAGCGAGGCGCGGGAGCGGGGCACCGAGATCACCGATCCGGTCACCGGGAGCTGGCTGGTGCGGAGCCTGCCTTCCGGCCGCACCGCGGTCTTCGAGCTCTCGCTCGACGTGACGGTGGTGGTCGGCAGCTACCGGACCGATACCGGTGGCTGGGGCTCGCTGCGCGGGACCCTGGTGGGCGACCTCCTGACCCTCGAGCGGATCGACTCGCAGCAGGGCGGCGATCTGGTCTACGAGGGGCGCCTCGACCGCGAGCGGAACGAAGTCCGCGGCACCTGGCGCTCGACGCTCCTTTCCGTGGGGGAGCCGGCCGCCGGCAGCTGGGTCGCCTTCCGGCAGCTCCCCGCGGCCTCGTCCGGAGAGAACCCTTGACCCGAGATCATCTGCTCTTCCTCGTCGGCGGGCTCCTCGGCGGCTTCGTCCTCGGCTATCTCGGCCACGAAGTGGTGGCCGCGCGCCAGCCGCCGCGCCTGAACACCACCGTGGGCCAGTCGCAGGCCGCCGAGGCGTTGCCCGGACGGGTCGCTCCGGGCACCACGATGCCGGAGGTCGACCGCCTGCGGGCGGCGGTCGAGGCGAACCCCGACGACGCCGACTCGGTCCTCGCGCTCGCGAACGCCAACTTCGACATCGGCAACTGGGGCCGGGCGATCGAGCTCTACGAGCATTACGAGCGGCTTCGTCCCGGCGATGCGAACGTCCTGACCGACCTCGGGGTCTGTCTGCGGGAGGCGGGCCAGGTCGACGCGGCCGTCGCCCGGTTCCGGCAGGCCGGCGAGCGCGACCCGGCCCACTGGCAGTCGCGTTTCAACCTGGCGATCGTGCTCGCGTCCGATCAGCACGACTACGCCGCGGCCGAGGCCGTCATCGCCGACCTCCGCCGTCTCCAGCCGGGCAACCCGGACGTCGAGCGCCTCGCGCAGGAGATCGCGCGGCTCCGTGGCGACGGCTGATCGCCGTCTCCCGCCATGGCATCCGTACCGGAGCGGCCCGCGGGGACCGGTCCCGTCCCCGGCGCCCCGGCCACGAGCCAGGTCGCGGTCGCGGTCCCGCTGCCGCTGCCGACGCCGCTGACCTACCTCGTCCCCACGGCACTCCTCCCCCGGGTGCGTGCCGGGGTGCGGGTGCGCGTCCCGGTGGGGAAACGGCGGCTCACGGGCATCGTCTCGGGCCCGGTGGCCGGCGAAGCGCCCGGCGAGCTCCGGGCGATCGAGGCCGTGCTCGACGACGAGCCGGTGCTCGGAGCGGACCTGCTCGCCGTGGGGCGCTTCCTCCACGAGTACTACCTCGTCCCTCCCGGGGAGGCGTTGCAGGCGCTCCTGCCCCGGGCGCTGCCAGCCCGCGGCACGGAGAGCCTGCGGCCGACCCTCAAGGCCGCGATGCGGCGGGAGCTCCTGAGCGGGGAGGAGCAGGCGCTCGTCGAAGAGCTGCTCGCCCGGGGCAAAGCCCGCCGGGGCGAGCTGCTCGCCGCCGCCACCGATCCCACGGCGCTCGCCGCCCGGCTCGAACGGCTGGAGTCCGCGGGGTTCCTCGCGGCGCGCAACGACGCCGCTCCCGGGGGAGGGAGGTACGAGACGGCGGTCGAGCTCGCCGCCGGTGACCCGACCGAGCTGCTCGCTGCCGCCGGGCGCTCCCGCCCCGGTCGCGCCGTCCTCGAGCTCCTCGCCCGTCTCGCCCGGCCCGCGACCCTGTCGGAGGTCACCGGCGAGGTCGGCTGCGGTCCCGCGGTGGTTCGTCGTCTTTCGGCGCTCGGTCTCATCCGGCTCTTCCAGCAGCCGGTGCGGCGCGAGCTCTCCCACCACCGCCTGAGCGGCACGGCGGGCGCCCCGGTCCGCCTGACCGGCGAACAGGAACAGGCCCTCGCGGAGGTCGGCGAGGCGCTCTCGGCACGCCGGTTCGAGACCTTCCTGCTCGCCGGGGTCACCGGTTCCGGCAAGAGCGAGGTCTACCTGCGCGCCGCCGAGGCGACGCTCGCCATGGGGCGCGGGGCGGTGATCCTGGTCCCCGAGATCGCCCTCGTCCCGGCGCTGGCGCGCGCCGTGCGGGAGCGGTTCGGCGACCGGCTCGCGCTGCTGCACTCCGCCATGCCGCCGGCCGAACGGCACCAGGAGTGGGAACGGATCCGGTCGGGAGAAGCATCGGTCGTGGTGGGGCCGCGTTCGGCGGTCTTCGCGCCCGTCCCCGATCTGGGACTGCTGGTGGTCGACGAGGAGCACGACGAGAGCTACAAGCAGGATCAGGTCCCCCGCTACCATGCCCGGGACACCGGCCTGATCCGCGCCCGGGAAGCCGGGGCCGTGGCCCTGCTCGTCTCGGCGACCCCGAGCCTGGAGTCGCGCTGGAACGCCGCTCGCGGGCGGTTCCGGCCGCTCGCGCTCTCCCGGCGGATCGGCACCGCCCGGCTCCCGGAGGCGACCGTCGTCGACCTGCGGCAGGAGCCCGTCCCCCGTCATCCCGGCGAGGTCGTCTTCTCCCGGGTGCTCCACGAGGAGCTGCGCGCCGCCCTCGAAACCGGCGGACAGGCGATCCTGCTGCGCAACCGGCGGGGCTACGCGCCGCTGCTGCTCTGCCGGGCCTGCGGGGAGGAGTTCCGGTGCGAAGCCTGCGGCCTGCCGCGGACCGTCCATCGCCGGGAACGGCGGCTCCGGTGCCACTACTGCGGCGCCGCGAGCCGGGAGCCCGAGAGCTGCCCGACCTGCGGCGAACGGAGCCTCGAGGCGATCGGCAGCGGCACCGAGCGGGTCGAGGAGCGCCTCCAGGAGCTCTTCCCGGAGATCCCCATCGGGGTGCTCGACCGCGACGAGGTCCGGCGCAAGGGGGGGCTCTCCTCGATCCTCGCCACCTTCGAACGGGGTGAGACCCGGATCCTCATCGGCACCCAGATGGTCGCCAAGGGGCACCACTTCCCGGAGGTCTCGCTCACCGCGGTGCTGGCCGCCGACAGCTACCTCTCCTTCCCGGATTTCCGGGCGGTGGAGAAGACCTACGCCCAGCTCGTCCAGCTCGCCGGACGGGCCGGACGCGGCCAGCGGCCCGGACGGTTCGTGGTCCAGACCCACCATCCGGACCATTACGCCATCCGGGCGGCGCTCGCGAACGACGACGACGGGTTCGTGCGCGAAGAGCTCCGTTTCCGCCGGGCGTTCCATTACCCGCCCTACACGCGGATGATCCAGGTCCTCCTGCGGGACCGCCAGCGCGAGCGGGGACACCGGTGGATGGCCGAGCTCGCGGCGCGGCTCGAGGCCGTGCGCGCGGGGGAACCGGAGCTGCGCCTCACCGGACCGGCGCCGGCGCCGTTCGAACGCCTCCGCGGCGAGTGGCGCTTCCAGCTCCTGCTGCGCGGGCCCTCGTCCGCGCGGCTGCGCGACTGGCTGCGCTCAGCGCTCCCCGTGCCGTGGCCGCGCGGCCTCGTGGTGGACATCGACCCCTGTCACCTCCTCTGAGCCGGCGCCGGCGTTTGACGCTCCCGGGACCGTCTGCTACTTTGCCCGTCCCATGAGCACGGGTGACGCCGGATTCGAGGCCCCGCTGGTCGAGCTGCGCCGCCAGATCGAGGAGCTCGAACGCTATCCGGACGAAAGCGGCCGGAAACGGGAGCTGGCGCGCCTGCGCTCCCGCCTCCGGCGCGAGACGGAGGCGCTCTTCGCCAGCCTCACGCCCTGGCAGACGGCGCTCATCGCCCGCCACGCCGACCGGCCGTTCACGCTCGATTACGTCCAGGCGCTGATGAGCGACTGGGTCGAGATCCACGGCGATCGCGCCTACGGCGACGACCCCGCGATCGTGGCTGGCCTCGCCGATTTCCGCGGCCGGCCGGTGGTGGTCGTCGGCCACCAGAAGGGCCGGAGCACCCGGGAGCGGATCCGGCGCAACTTCGGTCAGCCTCGTCCGGAGGGGTACCGCAAGGCGCTGCGCGCGATGCAGCTCGCCGAACGGTTCCGCCTGCCCATCCTCTCGTTCGTGGACACCCCGGGGGCCTACCCGGGGATCGAAGCGGAAGAGAGGGGACAGGCGGAGGCGATCGCCCGCAACCTGCTGGAGATGGCGGTCCTGCGGGTGCCGATCGTGGTCACGGTGACCGGCGAGGGGGGCAGCGGCGGCGCGCTCGCGGTGGGGATCGGCGACCGGATCCTGATGCTCGAACATGCGGTCTACTCGGTCATCTCGCCCGAAGGGTGCGCCGCGATCCTCTGGAAGGATCAGGGGCGGAAGGAGGAGGCGGCAGCCGCGATGCGGATCACCGCGCCCGAGCTCCTTCGCCTCGGGGTGATCGACGCGATCGTGCCCGAGCCCCTCGGGGGGGCCCATGCGGATCCCCAGGAGGCGTGCACGCGAGTGGGGGAGGCGATCGCGAAGGCGTTGCGGGAGCTCTCCCGGCTCGCTCCCGACAAGCTGGTCACCGAACGGCGGAAGCGCTTCCGGCATCTCGGGGCGTTCCTCGAGAGCTGACGCCGGGTGGCTCGCGCGCGCTGGGCGGCGGCGCCCGTTCCGGCTGAGGTGACGGTGCTCGTCGCGGGGGGCATCGAGCCGCGGCTGGCGATGCTGCTCGCCCGGCGCGGGGTGCGCACGGTCGCCGAGGCCCGCACTTTTCTCTCTCCCGCGCTGAGCGATCTCCTGCCCCCGGAAAGCCTGCCGGGGCTGGGCGCCGCGGTCTCCCGGCTGCGCCGCGCCATCGTGAACGGCGAGCGGATCGCCGTCGTCGGCGATTACGATGCCGACGGCGTCACCGCCACCGCGATCCTCCTCGCCATCGTGCGCCGGCTCGGCGGGAACGCGGACGGAATCCTGCCGCACCGCCTGCGCGAAGGGTACGGCTTCCAGCCCCTCCACGCCGAGCGCGCCCATGCCCGCGGCTGCCGGCTGCTCGTCACCGTCGACTGCGGCCTCGGCTCGAGTGAAGCCGTGGCGACGGCCCGCGCTCTCGGCATGGACGTGATCGTGGCCGATCACCACCTCGCCTCGGTGCCGCCGCCGGAGGGAGCGCTGCTCTTCGCTCCCCGGCTCGACGGCGAGGAGGCGCCCGGTAGCGAGCTGACGGGGGCCGGGCTCGCCTTCAGGCTCGCCGACGCGCTTGCCGTCGCCTGCGGGCAGGAGAGCCCCCGGGAGGCGCTCCTCCGGGTCGCCTGCATCGGCACGATCGCCGACGTCGCCCCGCTGGTGGGCGAGAACCGGTGCATCGCGGCGCTCGGCCTCGCCGCGCTCGCCTCGGCGCGCTCGCCCGGGCTGCAGGCGCTGATGACGGTGGCCGCGGTCCGGCCTCCGCTCACGACGGAGGATGTCGCCTTTCGTCTCGCCCCGCGTCTGAACGCGCCCGGACGCCTCGGTGCCGCCGACCCGGCGCTCGAACTGCTGCTGAACCGCGATCCGCAGCGGGCCGCGGATCTCGCCGCCGAGCTCCAGCGGCACAACCAGGAGCGCCAGCAGCGCGAGCGCGAGGTGCTCGACGAGGCGCTGGCGGCCGTGGCGGCCGCGGAGCCGGACGACGGCCCGCTGCTCGTGCTCTGGAAAGAGGGCTGGCACCCGGGCGTCGTCGGCATCGCCGCCGGCAGACTGGCACGCGAGCTCGTGCGTCCGGTGATCCTGCTCGCCGCCGACGGCCCGACGGCTACCGGCTCCGGGCGGAGCGTGCCCGGCATCGACCTGCACGGTTTTCTCCTGCCGTGGAGCGGGCAGCTCCACCGTTTCGGCGGCCATGCCCAGGCGGTGGGGCTGACCGCGCCGGTCGCGGAGCTGCCCCGGTTGCGCCGGGAGTGGAACGCGGCGGCGCGCTGGCCCGCCGAGCTCCTGCAGCCACGGCTGACCTACGAGCTCGCCCTCGCGCCCGAGGAGCTCGACGAGAGCTTTCTTTCCGAGCTGCGGCGGCTCGGTCCCCACGGGGCGGGGAATCCGGAGCCGGTCCTGCGCCTCGGACCGCTCACGCTCGCGGCGCCGCCCCGCGGTTTCGGCCGGGGTCACCAGTTGCTGCGGGCCCAGGGTCTCAGCGGCACGGGAGAGCTCGGCATCGTGGCCTGGGACGACACGCCCGGCGAGATGCTCATGGGCAGGCCGTTCGAGGTGCTCGTGACGCCCCGCCTCCGCCCGTTCTTCGGACCGAAGGAGATGGTGCTGGTCGCCGCGCGGCCACTGCAAGAAGGGCGCCAGGACGTAGAATCATCCACATGAGGCGACCTCGGTCCGCTCCCCGGCCGTTTCAGGCCCTGCGGCGTTTCGTCCTCGGACTCCTCATCCTGACGGTGGCGCTGCTCGCCGGTCTCTACTGGCTCGGACGGCAGGGGGCGGCTCCCGCGGAGGCGCCGAGCGGTCCACGCCCCGATCTCGAGGGTGCCACCGCCGTGAGCGAGGGCTTCGAGTACACCCAGGTCGTCGAGGGCGAGCCGGTCTTCCGTATCCGCGGGGAGAGCTTTCGGGCGGGCGAGGAAGACCGGATCGAGCTGCAGGGAGTCGGACTCACCTTCTTCCGGCAGGGCCGGGAGCTCGGCATCGAGAGCGACCGGGCGCTCTACCTCCCGGGCACCAGCGAGGCGATCCTTTCGGGAACCGTCAGGATCCTCGGCGAAAACGGACTGACGCTGACCACGCCGGAGCTGAAGTTGCTGGCGGGAGGGCAGCGGCTGGTGAGCGAGCAGCCGGTGAGCTTCGTCTTTCTCGGCGGCGAAGGCACGGCCGGCGGCCTCGCCCTCGATCTCGAACGGGCTACGATCGCCTTCCGAGCGCCGCTGACGCTCGCGGGGAGCCATCGCGACGGCCAGAGCTATCACCTGCAGGCTCAGGGTGCCGTTCTCGAGCGGCCTTCCCGCCTGTTGCGCACCGAGGGTCCCAGCGAGATCCGGTTCGGCAGGAGCAGCCTGCATGCCGATCGCCTCACGGTGCTCTTCGCCGACGAGGCGGGAACGCTGCAGCAGATCCACGCCTCCCAGGACGTCAGCGGCGAGATCCTGCCGCCCGCGGAGACGCCCGGCGACGCCCTTCCGTTCACGCTCGAGGCGTACGCCGTCGGTCTCTTCTTCGAACCCGGGGGCCGCGTCCCGGCCCGCCTCGAGATCGAGGGAACACAGAGCCAGGCGGCGCTGCTCGTGGCCCGGGCGGCCGGAGGCGTCACCCGGGTGCTTCTCTCCCGCTCGGTCATCGGCCGGTTCGCCGGGGGCGAGCTGGTGGCGGCGGAGACGGTAGGACAGTCGGAGATCCAGGAGTTCCTCGAACGCGCAGGGGAGGAAGCCCGTCTCGTCCGTACCGTCTCGGCGCAGTTCATGGAGGCCGACCTCGCGGCCGGCCGCGCCTTCGAAACGGTCACCCTCACCAACGACGTCAGGATCCACGACGCCGCCTTCGATGCGCGGGCCGAGCGGGCGTTCCTCCGGGCCGCCGACGATGCCGCCCAGCTCTTCGGGAACCCGGCGATCGTGACCGACGAACGCGGGGAGCTGCGGGCACCGCGGATCGATTACCAGCGGGCCAACGGTCGCGCCCACGCCCGGGATGGGGTCAGCGGCCGGTTTCAGGGCGCCATGCTGCCGGGCGGCGAGGCGGCCCGCTCCGGGGAGCCGACCCGGGTGCGGGCGCGCGAGGCGTTCTTCGATCTCGGCGGCGACGATTTCACGTTCCGCGGGGAGGTGCAGGCCTATCAGGGGACCACGGTCCTCTTCGCCGACCAGCTCCGTTCGGAGGAGGGACAGAGCCGGCTGTCGGCGTCCGGTCAGGTACGCACGCTCTGGACCGCGGCGGAGGGAGAAAGGAAGGGGGAACAGGTGGAGATCACCGCCACGAGCCTGACCTACCGGGAGACCGATCGCCGGCTGCTCTACGACGGCCCCGTGGTCGCCGCCCAGGGACCGCTCCGTCTCGCCGCCTCCCGGCTGGAGGTGGAGCTCGACGAGCATCGGCAGGCGCGCCTCATGACGGCTCGAGGAGCGGTCCGGCTCGATGACGAAGCCACCCGCCGCGTCATCGAGGGCGAGACGGCCCGCTACGACCTCGCCGCGCGCGCGGTGACCATCGCGGGCGATCCGGCCCGGATGCGCGATGCCGACGGCAACAGCCTGCGCGGCCGGACCCTGCTGCACGATCTCGCGAGCGGCGCCATCCGGGTGACCGCCGGGGAGGACGGATGACCGCCCG
>JAAYLR010000174.1 GCA_012521815.1 Acidobacteriota bacterium | reverse complement strand
CCTGGATCAGCAGGTGGATCTCGTGCTCGTCGAGCAGCCAGGTGGCGTCGGCGTCGGTGCCGTAGCCGGCCACGAGCTCCTCGGCGAAGCGCAGGCCGAGCTCGACGGTGGTGTACTCCCGGGCGTGGATCGCCCCGTGGAGGAAGAAACGGGGCTTCGGTCCCGGGATCGCCTGGTTGGTCAGCACCAGGACGAGCAGGTCGTAGCCGGGCGCGCGCCGGGCGTCGCCTTCTCCCAGCTGTCGCCGATGTCGACGAGCGCCGCGAGGTCGGGCCGGGCGGCGACGAGCGCCGCGGCCGCCGCATAGCTCTCCTCCACCGTGCGGTAACAGGGGTAGCCGGGGATCCCGCCCGCCTGGGTGCCGGCGGCGGCGAGCCGTTCGGCGGCGCGCATCGCCGCGGTCGTCTCCTCCTCCACCTCGACGAGGTAGCCGCGCGCGCGGAGCCACTCGATCCCCTCCCGGTCGTCGACGTGGAGGCGGATCGTCCCGCTCTTCCGCTCCACCCCGAAATCACCGAACCGCTCGAGGATCTCGGTCCGTTCGGCGTCGGGCACGAGGTAGACCCGGACCATCCAGGGGCCGGAGCCGGCGAACGGATCATTCGCGCTGGCGGCGACCGGCAGACAGAGGAGGAGTACCGCGGTCAGGGCCGCGGTGAGGAGAAGGGCAGGTGTGCGCATGCGAGGAGTCCGGATCGCGGCGGCGGACACCGGCCGCCGGAAAGCCCCCGAATCCTACTCCCGTTGCACCGCCGCCGTCCCGGTTGCCGGCCGCAGGCCGAGCGTCGCCAGCGCGGCAGCCACCCGCGGCCGGGGCGGATCGAGGTGGAGCTCGACCCCGCGCGGCTCGCGGTGGGCGGTGGCGGCAGTGCGGTGGCGCTCGAACTCCCGCCCCCGCTCGCCCGGCGGCAGGGCGACGATCCGGCGCAGCGCCGCGTCGTCGGCCGCCACGTCGTAGAACGGGGTGAGGGCGGCGAGCAGCACCTCTTCGTCGCTGCGGCCGGCGGTCGCGATCGCGAGCCGTGACGGCGCGGGGGGGCCGAGGTCGGCGGCCAGCGCGCCGGCGGAAGCGAGCCCGCAGGCCGCGCAGGTCGCTTCGTAGATCCGCCGCACCGCCGCCGCCTTGCCGTCGAGCGAGTGGCCGGCGAGATGCGGGGTGGCGAGCGCCGCGGCGGCGACCACCGCCGGCGCGACCTCCGGCTCCCCCTCGAAGACGTCGAGCACCGGGATGATCCGGTCGCCCGCGGCGAGGAGCGCGGCGCTGTCGACGACCGCCCCGCGGGCGCTGTTGACAAGGAGCGTCCCCGGGGCGAGCGCGGCGAGCGCGGGCGCGCCGACGAGGTGCCAGGTCGGGTCGGCGCCGCCCCGCGCGAGCGGCACGTGAAGGGTGAGCAGCTCCGCACGGGGCAGCAGCTCGGCGAGCGGCAGGAAATCCCGCGTCCCCTCCGCCCGCGCCCGCGGCGGGTCGCACCGGAGGACCTCGCAGCCGAGGGCGCGGGCGAACGCCTCCACCCGGCGGCCGACATGGCCGACCCCGACGACCCCGACCCGGCGGCCGGCGAGCGGCCGCCCCTCGCGCCGCGCCACCGTCGCGACGGCCGCCGCCCACCAGAGCGCCACCGCTCCGGCGTTGGCTCCCGGCGCGGCCGCCCAGGCGATCCCCTGCGCGTCGAGCCAGGCGGTGTCGAGGTGGTCGGTGCCGCTCGTCACGGTGCCGACGAACCGCACCGGGGTGCCCGCGAGCAGCGCCGCGTCCACCCGCACCGTGGTCCGCACCCAGAGCGCATCGGCCGCCGCGAGGGCGGCGCGGTCGATCTCCCGGCCGGGGAGCGTGCTCACCTCGCCGTGCGGGGCGAGCAGCGCGGCGGCGAACGGGATCTCGGCATCGACGACGAAACGCATGGGCGGCCTCCACCGGGACCCTAGCGGGCCTCCGGGAACGGAACAAGGCGGGGAGCCCACCCCTTCCGGTAGCGACAGGATCATGCCGCAGTGCGACAATAGAGCATTCAGACTCGGACGCCGGGACCCGGCGGCGGGGCCCGGAGGAGGAGAGCCGATGGCCAGTCCGCTCCAGATCCGTGACCACCTGCAGGAGTCGTACGCCGACGTCTACACCGCGGAGGCGCTCGCCGCGCTCACCGCCCTCGCGCCGCTCGACGTCCGGCGGCGGGAGCGGATGGCCGAGCGGCTGGCGCGGCGGCGGGAACGCGCCGCGGCGCGGCGTCCCCTCGCCTTCCTCGACCCCGACGCGCTGATCCCCGGTACCACGATCCGGGTCGGGGAGGCCCGGGCCGGCGAGTTCGACGGCAGCGAGATCCCGCCCGACCTCGAACGGCAGTGGATCCAGGGGACCGGTCCGGGGACCAAGCCGCACGCCCCGGTGGTGACGGGCCTGCGCAACGTCGCCTACGCCCTCCTCTCCGGAGCCGACGGCTGGATGTTCGACGGCGAGGACGCGCTCGGGCAGATCGCCACGATGTCGCTCGACAACCTGCGCAACCTCCGGCTCGCGATCGCCGGCGACCCGCTCTTCCTCACCGTGGCCGAGCAGGTCGCCGCCGAGATGAACGCCTGGGCCGAGGGGTTCTTCGGCCGCCCGATCATCGCCGACTGGCGCCGCCAGCTCGACTTCACGACCCGCATCTTCCGCTGCCGCGGCCTCCATCTCGACGACCGCCATCTGCGCCACGGCGACGGCTCCGGCTTCTCGGCCTCGATCGCCGACCTCTGTCTCTACGTGGTGAACAACCAGGCGGCGCTGCGGGCCGCGGGGCGCTCGGTCGTCCTCTACCTGCCGAAGATCCAGACCGCCGGCGAGGCCGCCCTCTGGAACGAGCTGCTCAGCGCTCTCGAAAGCCACCTCGGCCTGCCCGACGGGACGATCAAGGCGTACGTCCTCGTCGAGCAGCTCGAGGCCTGCTTCCAGCTCATGGAGATCCGCGCCGCGCTCGGCCGGCACTTCGTCGGCTACAACACCGGCCGCTGGGATTACATCAACAGCGTCGCCGACGCCTGCGCCTGGGATCCGGAGTTCGTCAACCCCAACATCGACGCGATCACGATGACCTACGGCTACATGCGCATCTACGAGGATCGCGTGCGGCGGGCGGTCAACACCCCGGACCGCAACGGGCGCTGCGCCCTCTGGCAGGGCGGGATGGAGACGAACATCCCGGTCGGTACCGAGGCGGGCGTGAAGGCAGGGATGGCGCGCGCGGTCGCCGGCGCGGAGCGCGAGCAGCGCGCCGGGGCGAGCGGCAAGTGGGTGGCGCACTGGAAGATGGTCCACATCGTGCGCCCGGTCTGGGAGCGGGTGGGCGAGGCGAACCAGCTCGGGCGCGAGTTCCCGCCGCTGACCTACACGCCGGCCGACGCCGCGGACCTGACGCTGCTCGAACCCTCCCCGCGGACCGTGCGCGGCGCCCGCGACCTCCTCTCGGTGGCCCTCCAGTACGGCAACGCCTTCGCCCAGGGGCAGCAGGCGGCGGCGCTCAAACCCGCCGACTTCTTCCTCGACGACGACGTCCTCTACCTGATGGAGGACATGGCCACCGGCGAGATCCGCCTCTCGATCCTCTGGGAGTGGCTGCACAAGGGGGCCCGCCTCAGCGCCGACGACCCGGAGACCGGGGTCCGCGCGGGCGACACTTTCACCGCCGAGCTCTTCACCCGCCTGCTCGCCGAAGAGCACGCCAAGCTGCTCGCGGCCCGCGACAAGGACGTCTACGACGTCTCGAAGGGGACCACGCTGCCGATCGCCCTCGCCATCGTCGAGGCGTACGTCCTGCGGCCGGTGAAGGCCCCCTGGTACATCGACCTCCTCAACCTGAACCTGAACCAGCACGATCTCGCGGTCGCCCGGGACCGGATCGCCCGCTTCTTCGAGACGTTCGAACGCGACGGCATCCGGATCACCGAGAACCTGGATTTCGAATCCTGAGCAGACGAGGAGCCGCCATGGAACGATTCGCACGCGAAGTCGCCGCCACGCAGGAGTGGTTCGCCAGCCCCCGCTTCGCCGGGATCACCCGCCTCTACACCGCCCGCCAGGTCGTCGAACAGCGGGGCACCATCGAGACCGACTATCCGGTGGCGCGGGAGGCGGCCGCCGCCTTCCACGCCCGTCTCCGCGAGCTCTTCGCCCAGAAGCGGAGCATCACCACCTTCGGCCCCTACTCGCCCGGCCAGGCGGTGGCGCTCAAGCGGCTCGGGATCGAGGGGATCTACCTCGGCGGCTGGGCGACCTCGGCGAAGGGATCGACGACCGAGGATCCGGGTCCCGACCTCGCGAGCTATCCGCTCTCGCAGGTTCCCGACGAGGCGGCGGTGATCGTGCGCGCGCTGCTGACCGCCGACCGCAACCAGCAGTACCTGCGCTCCCGGATGAGCGCCGAGCAGCGGCGGGCGACGCCGGTCTACGACTACCGCCCGTTCCTCATCGCCGACGCCGACACCGGCCACGGCGGTGACCCCCACGTGCGCAATCTGATCCGCCGCTTCGTCGAGGCCGGGGTGACCGGCTACCACATCGAGGACCAGCGCCCGGGGACGAAGAAGTGCGGCCACCAGGGGGGCAAGGTGCTGGTGCCGTGCGACGAGCAGATCAAGCGCCTCAACACCGCCCGCTTCCAGCT